>NZ_JBYSWB010000010.1:0-185106 GCF_058986725.1 Pseudomonas sp. GW821-FHT01A09 | reverse complement strand
TCAACGAAGGGCTACCGCCTGCGGTCGCAGAGGAAAAACTCAATTCAGTGTCCGGGATCAGTTGACCACTACAGTCCGCCCAGACAGTTGAAGGCGATCCGTAACAGCCCGTATGAGATGTCGTTTCAGTACCCGAAGGGGCGCGCGCAGGGGGCCTCTGCAAAAGGTGCTATCGATTTCAAGGAAGTCTTTAGGACAGGAGTTGTCAATATTCAGGAAAAGAACGCGGTGCTTAACAGTAATGCCGAGCATTTGAAGAAAAAGGCGCATTCTCTCGCGAACTTGCTTGAACAGACCTGTGGGGTATACGAGGAGCTCTCGAGTCGCACTCGTCACGAAATGTTAAGGGCATTGGTTCGCGAGTGCGAAAATGGCACTACCAGTATCTATAACGCGCTGCATACCATCTACTTGGAGGATGACGCTAACGCCCGTCGCACCATCAAGTACATCACGGGGAGGCTAAGCCAGGTTATGACTGATGCAGAATCTGCGGCGAAATCCGCTGAAGCGCATACCCAAGAGTACTTCCATTGGCTACGGCCATTGGGCGTTAAGGATTACGCGATCTGTTCGCATGACTCGCCAACCGCTCCAGCGCCGCCCGCAGATTAGGATCGGTAATGCCCTCGGCGGTAGCCTGGATGTTCTCCGCCGAGCGCACCGACAGATCGATACTGTGGCCGGCCGCCGCGCTCTGCACCGTGGGCGGCTGCACCTTGAACAGGATGCGCGTCAGGCTGGCAAATTCCTCCAGCGCCGTGAGATCGCGCTGCAGGCGTTTTTGCTGGTACCGCAGGCGCGTGGCCCAGTGGCCGTCGGTGACCACCAGCAGCAGGGTGCCCTCGCGCCACGACGCCACGCGGCAGAATTCCCGCGCCGCCGGTTGCAGCTGGCTTTCGAGTAAACGTTGTAGATGACCCAAGCGCTGGGCCTGGCTGAACAGCGCCTTCAGCGGCTTGGCTTCGCGCAGCAAGGCAGCGGGAGCCCTGGCAGGGAGGGGGCGAAAGGCCATGAGGAGGACACCGGAGGTTACAGAGCGCCCATGGTAACAGATGCCCCGCCAACATAACTTATGCGCCGATGGGTTGAAGTTGACGCAAAAGCCCTTATTGTAAAAAAGCCCCGTCACAGCGCTGTGCCAGCATCGTGGACACCGAGCCACTTTCCTCTCCATCGTTTCCGGGTAGAATGCTCGTTCGCATGCGGCCATCAGGGCTGCTCGGGCGACTCACGGGGCCGCCCTCCATCCCTATGTGTGGAAGAAACTGCCGATATGTTTGCGCCTTTGTTAAAGAAACTTTTTGGAAGCAAGAACGAGCGTGAAGTCAAACGCATGCTCAAGACGGTTGCTGTCGTCAATGCCTTCGAAGAGCAAATGGTGGCCCTCTCGGACGAGCAACTGCGCGCCAAGACCGAGGAGTTCAAGGCCCGCCTGGCAAAAGGTGAGACTCTCGACAAGCTGCTGCCTGAAGCCTTCGCCGTCTGCCGGGAAGCCGGCAAGCGCATCATGGGTATGCGTCACTTCGACGTTCAGCTGATCGGCGGCATGACGCTGCACGAGGGCATGATCGCCGAGATGCGTACCGGTGAGGGCAAGACCCTCTGCGCGACCCTCGCGGTCTACCTCAACGCACTGTCCGGCAAAGGCGTGCACGTGGTCACGGTCAACGACTACCTGGCCCGTCGCGATGCCAACTGGATGCGTCCGCTGTACGAATTCCTCGGCCTCACCGTGGGCGTCGTCACGCCGTTCGCACCGCCTGAAGAAAAACGCATCGCCTACGCTTCGGACATCACCTACGGCACCAACAACGAATTCGGTTTCGACTACCTGCGCGACAACATGGCGTTCAGCCTGGAAGAGAAATTCCAGCGCGAACTCAATTTCGCCGTGATCGACGAAGTCGACTCCATCCTCATCGACGAAGCCCGTACGCCGCTGATCATCTCCGGCCAGGCCGAAGACAGCTCGCGCCTGTACACCGAGATCAATCGCCTGATCCCGCGTCTCGAGCAGCACATCGAGGAAGTCGAAGGCGAAGTCACCAAGGAAGGTCACTTCACCGTCGACGAGAAGAGCCGCCAGGTCGAGCTCAACGAAGCCGGTCACCAGTTCATCGAAGAGATGCTCACCCAGGCTGGGCTGCTGGCCGAAGGCGAGAGCCTCTACTCGGCGCACAACCTGGGTCTGCTGACCCACGTGTACGCCGGCCTGCGCGCGCACAAGCTGTTCAACCGCAACGTCGAGTACATCGTCCAGGACGGCCAGATCCTGCTGGTCGACGAGCACACCGGCCGGACCATGCCGGGCCGTCGACTGTCCGAGGGCCTGCACCAGGCCATCGAGGCCAAGGAAAACCTCAACATCCAGGCCGAGAGCCAGACGTTGGCGTCGACCACCTTCCAGAACTACTTCCGCCTCTACAACAAGCTGTCCGGCATGACCGGTACCGCTGACACCGAGGCGTTCGAGTTCCACCAGATCTACAGCCTCAATGTCATGGTCATCCCGCCCAACCGTCCGTTGGCGCGCAAGGACTTCAACGACCTGGTGTACCTCACCGCCGACGAGAAGTACGCGGCCATCGTCACCGACATCAAGGAAAGCATGGCGCTAGGGCGTCCGGTGCTGGTTGGTACGGCCACTATCGAAACCTCCGAGCACATGTCCGCCTTGCTCACCAAGGAAGGCATCGAGCACAAGGTGCTCAACGCCAAGTTCCACGAGAAGGAAGCCGAGATCATCGCGCAAGCGGGCCGTCCGGGCGCCTTGACCATCGCCACCAACATGGCCGGTCGCGGTACTGACATCCTGCTGGGCGGTAACTGGGAGGTCGAAGTGGCCTCGCTGGAAAACCCGACGCCCGAGCAGATCGCGCAGATCAAGGCCGACTGGCAGAAGCGTCACCAGCAGGTGCTCGAGTCCGGTGGTCTGCACGTGATCGCCTCCGAGCGCCACGAATCGCGCCGTATCGACAACCAGCTGCGGGGTCGTGCCGGCCGTCAGGGCGATACCGGTTCGAGCCGCTTCTATCTGTCGCTCGAAGACAGCCTGATGCGCATCTTCGCCTCCGATCGGGTGAAGAACTTCATGAAGGCCCTGGGCATGCAGTCCGGTGAAGCCATTGAGCACCGCATGGTCACCAACGCCATCGAAAAGGCCCAGCGCAAGGTCGAAGGCCGCAACTTCGATATCCGCAAGCAACTGCTGGAGTTCGACGACGTCGCCAACGAGCAGCGCAAAGTGATCTATCACATGCGCAACAGCCTGCTGGCCATGCAGAACATCGGCGAAACCATTGCCGACTTCCGTCAGGAAGTGTTGAACAACACCATCGCCACCCACATCCCGCCGCAATCGCTGCCTGAGCAGTGGGACGTGGCTGGTCTCGAAGCGGCGCTGTTCACCGACTTCGGGGTCAAGCTGCCGATCCAGCAGTGGCTCGACGACGACGCCCAACTGTACGAAGAAACCCTGCGCGAAAAACTCCTGGCCGAGCTGCTGCTGGCCTACAACGAGAAAGAAGAGCAGGCCAGTGCCGACGCGCTGCGCACCTTCGAGAAGCAAATCCTGCTGCGCGTGCTGGACGATCTGTGGAAAGACCATCTGTCGACCATGGACCACCTGCGCCACGGTATCCACCTGCGTGGCTACGCTCAGAAGAACCCGAAACAGGAATACAAGCGCGAGTCCTTTGCCCTGTTCCAGGAACTGCTGGACTCGATCAAGCGCGACACCATCCGCGTGTTGTCGCACGTTCAGGTGCGTCGCGAAGATCCCGCCGAGGAAGAGGCGCGCCTGCGTCAGGAAGCCGAGAACCTGGCGGCGCGCATGCAGTTCCAGCACGCCGAAGCGCCTGGTCTGGATCAGCCCGAGGCGTTGGCCCTGGAAGAGCCGGTGGATGTCGCGCTGGCGGTTTCCGAGCCGGTTCGCAACGATCAGAAGCTGGGCCGCAACGAGCTGTGCTGGTGTGGCTCGGGCAAGAAGTTCAAGCACTGTCACGGCAAGATTGACTGACAGCTGCGGGTAGTCTGTTTTATCGCGCCGCGAACGGCTTGCCGTTCGCGGCGTTTTTCCATCATTGCCGCCGCGGCCCGATGCCGCGACGCAGATTCCTTTCAAGGAGCGCTTACATGGCTGTCGGTCTTGGTCCTCTGCCTACGCTGCACCCGGTTCCCGGTTTTGAACTCGGTATCTCCAGTGCCGGCATCAAGCGCCCAGGGCGCAAGGATGTCGTGGTCATGCGCTGCGCCGAGGGCTCCAGCGTTGCCGGTGTGTTTACCCTCAATGCGTTCTGCGCCGCTCCGGTGATCCTCTCCAAGCAGCGCGTCGGCGGCCCGGTACGTTATCTGCTGACCAACACCGGCAATGCCAACGCCGGCACCGGTCAGCCGGGGCTGCTGGCGGCGGAGCGCACTACCGCCAGGCTCGCCGAGTTGACCGGTGTGCCTGCCAGCGCCGTGCTGCCGTTCTCCACCGGTGTGATCGGTGAGCCGCTGCCGGTCGAGAAGATCGAGGGCGCGCTGCAGGCTGCGCTGGATGACCTGTCTGTGGATAACTGGGCGGCGGCAGCCACCGGCATCATGACCACCGACACTTTGCCTAAAGGCGCCAGCCGGCAGTTCCAGCACGATGGCGTCACCGTCACCGTGACCGGTATCAGCAAGGGCGCCGGGATGATCCGTCCGAACATGGCGACCATGCTGGGCTACATCGCTACCGACGCCAAGGTGGCGCCGGCGGTGCTGCAGGACCTGATGCGCGACGGCGCCAACAAGTCGTTCAACCGCATCACCATCGATGGCGATACCTCCACCAACGATTGCTGCATGCTGATCGCGACCGGTCAGGCGGCGTTGCCGGAGATCACGGCTGCCAGCGGCGAGTTGTTCGCCAAGCTCAAGCAGGCGGTGTTCGAGGTGTGCATGGAAGTGGCTCAGGCCATCGTCCGTGACGGTGAGGGGGCGACCAAGTTCGTGACCGTGGAGGTCAACGGCGGTGGCAATCACCAGGAGTGCCTGGACGTTGGTTACACCGTGGCTCACTCGCCATTGATCAAGACGGCGCTGTTCGCGTCCGATCCGAACTGGGGTCGTATTCTGGCGGCGGTTGGCCGCGCCGGCGTGCCGGACCTGGATGTCAGCTTGATCGACGTGTATCTGGGCGAGGTCAATATCGCCAGCCAGGGTGCACGCGCGGTGACCTACACCGAAGAGCAGGGCTCGGCGGTGATGGCGCGGGAAGAGATCACCATCCGCATCGAGCTGGGCCGTGGCGACTGCAGCGAAACCATCTGGACCACCGATCTGTCCCACGAGTACGTGAAGATCAACGCCGAATATCGGACCTAAGTCTCCTGTAGCGAGGGGGCTTGCCCCCGAAAGCGGTGGATCAGCAATAATGAAATTGCTGGCGCAACCTATCGGGGGCAAGCCCCCCCGCTACAAGGTTGCATTCAATATTCAAGGAGGCACCTGTGAAACGCATCCACGTAGCCGCGGCCGTGATTCGCGGTGCCGACGGCAAGATTCTGATCGCTCGTCGGGCCGAGACCCAGCACCAGGGCGGCCTCTGGGAGTTTCCCGGCGGCAAGGTCGAGGAGGGCGAGCGCGTTCAGGACGCCCTCAGGCGCGAGCTGGCCGAGGAGTTGGGTATTGAGGTGACTCAGGCCCGTCCGCTGATCAAGGTCAGCCACGATTATGTCGACAAGCATGTGTTGCTCGATGTCTGGGAGGTCTCGGCGTTTACCGGTGAGCCCCATGGCGCCGAAGGCCAGCCGTTGGTGTGGGTGACGCCGCGCGAATTGCGGCAATACGACTTCCCCGAGGCCAACCGGCCGATCGTTGCGGCGGCGAGCTTGCCCAGTCAGTACTTGATCACCCCGGGCGAGCTGGCCACGCCGGTGTTGCTGCGCGGTCTGCAGAAGGCCATCGCCGGGGGCATCAAGCTGGTGCAGCTGCGCGCGCCCAATGGCTACGATCCGCAGTACCGCGACCTGGCGGTGGATGCGGTGGGGTTGTGTGCGGGCAAGGCGCAGCTGATGCTCAAGGGGCCGCTGGAGTGGTTGGGGGATTTCCCTTCTGCCGGTTGGCATCTGACGTCGGCGCAATTGCGCAAGTATGCGAGCAAGGGCCGGCCGTTTCCGAAGGAGCGATGGTTGGCGGCGTCTTGTCACGATGCCGAGGAAGTCGCCCTGGCGCGGCAGATGGATGTGGATTTCATCACGCTCTCTCCGGTGCAGCCTACGCAGACTCATCCGGATGCGCAGCCTTTGGGTTGGGATCGGGTCGGCGAGTTGATCCTCGGCTTCAATCGTCCGGTGTATCTGCTGGGTGGGGTCGCGCCCGAGGATGCCTCTCGTGCGCATGAGCTTGGCGCGCAGGGTGTGGCAGGGATTCGGGCGTTCTGGCCTGATTGATTAGCGGCGTCTGCGCGGGCCTCTTCGCGAGCAAGCTCTGCTCCCACAGGTGCACACCTGTAGGAGCCGGGCTTGCCCGCGAAAGGGCCGGCACTGCCAACACAAAACCCAAGGTCTTTCCCAGCAATCTCTGCTCCCACAGGTGCACACCTGTAGGAGCCGGGCTTGCCCGCGAAAGGGCCGGCACCACCAACGCAAAACTCAAGCTTTCGGCGCGGCCTGCCAGAGGATTTCATTCACGCCCTGGCGACGGGCGACGATCCTTGCGGCGACGAACAGCAGGTCGGACAGGCGGTTGATGTAAGCCAGGCCGGCGCCCTCCAAGGGCTCTACCGCGTTGAGCTGCTGGCAGCGACGTTCCGCGGTGCGGGCCACGCTGCGGCACACGTGGGCCTGGGCGATAAGGGCCGAGCCGCCGGGGAGGATGAAGTTCTCCAGTGGCCCCAGCTCTTCGTTCCACAGATCGATCGCCTGTTCGAGGCGTTCCACCTCCGCTTGATTCAATGCCTGGTACGCCGGCATCGCCAACTCGCCGCCTAGGTCGAACAGACGGTGTTGGCAGGGTGCAAGCACGGCGCAGACTTCGTGCAACTCGGACTCTTGCGCCAGGCCGGCAAGCAGCAGGCCGAGCTGGCTGTTGAGGGTGTCAACTTCGCCGATCGCTTCGACCCGGGGATGGTCCTTGGGCACGCGGCGGCCGTCGCCCAGGCCGGTTTCGCCTGTGTCGCCGGTGCGGGTGTAAATTTTCGACAGGCGAAAGCCCATGATCAAAGCTCCGATTGCTGAGTGGCCGGGAGGGTGTTCTCCAGCGGCAGGCGCAAGGTGAAGCAGGTACCGACGCCTTGCGCCGACTGTACCTCCATCTGGCCCTTGTGATTGTTGGTGATGATGAAGTACGAGACCGACAGCCCGAGGCCGGTGCCTTGGCCGATTTCCTTGGTGGTGAAGAACGGCTCGAAGGTGCGCTTGCGCACGTTTTCCGTCATCCCGACGCCGTTGTCCTCGACCTGGATTTCCGCCCAGGGCGGGTTGAGGCGTGTGCGCAGGGTGATGCGCCCTGGCTCGCCGCCGGGTTCGCGTTGATGGATGGCCTGGGCGGCGTTCTTGAGCAGGTTGAGCAGTACTTGTTCGAGTTCGTTGGCAGTGCCGGGTACCGGACCCAGGCGCGTGTCGAACTGGCGCACGATGTTCTGGCCCTTGAAGTCGAAGCCGATGGTCAGGTCGAAGTCGTTGCCGGCGATTTCCACCGCCTGGTCGATGAGCGCAGGCAGGTCGCAGGGCGCCATTTGCCGGGTGCTGCGGCGGCTGAAACTGAGCATGTGGGTGACGATCTTTGCCGCCCGGCCGCCGGCCTGGGCGATGCCGTCGAGCAGTTGCGGGATTTCACGACCGCGCAGGTAGCGGTTGATGGTCTCCAGATCGATGCCGGCCTGCTCGGCGTATTCGACGTTCTTCGGCAGGTCGGCCGACAGGCGGCGGCGGATGTTCTGCACGTTGTGCAGGATCGCCCCCAACGGGTTGTTGATCTCATGGGCCATGCCGGCGGCGAGGCCACCGACCGAAAGCATCTTTTCCGACTGCACCATCATTTCTTCCAGCGACAGGCGCTGGGTGATGTCATCTATGCGAATCACCACCCCGCGCCCGGCGCCGCCCACCAGTGGGTAGAAGGTCAGGGCGTAGTGCTTGGCGGTGTCGTCGCGGGTCCAGGTGACGCGGTCGATCTTGGCGACCACGTGTTGCTCGACCGTGGTCTTGAGCTGCGGCAGGAACGGCTTGAGCGGCTCGAAGGCGACGAAGATCGGCTGGTTCAGCGCTTCGTCCAGAGGCGTGCCGGAAAGCGCGCTGGCTTCCTGGTTCCACTGGGTCACGTAGAGTTGTTCGTCGAGGGCGATAAGTGCCGATGGCATGGAGTCGATGATGCTGTTGAGGTAGTTCTGGAAGCCCGTGAGTTTTTTCTCGATCTTGCTGCGCACTTGCACCTCGAGCTCGAGCTTGCGGTTGGTGTGACGGGTCTCTTCCGCCAGGCCCTGGGCCTGGGAGTAGGCGGCATCGGAATCGTCACGGGCGCGCTTGAGCTGCTGCTCGCGGGCCTCGATGCGCGACAGCATGGTGTTGAAGGCCTCGGCCAGGTTGCCGATTTCATCATGGTTGCCGGGGCGGGCGCGCAGGGCGTAGTTCTCTTCGCGGGTGACCTGGCGCGAGAGTTCTTCGAGTTGATAGATGGGTTGGGTGATAAGGCGTTTGATCTGCCGCGCGATGATCATCCACAGCAGCACACTGAACACCAGGATGCCGAGGCTGGCGGTCAGGGTGCCGGTGTAGAAGGCCATCGGTAGCTCGCTGGTGGCGACCAGCAGCAGGTGGCCGGATGATTGGCCGGCCCGTGGCAGTTCGATCAACTGATTGCTGCGAAACTCGCTAAGGCGCCAGTCCTGCATGTGGCGAAAATGCGTCGGCACGTCGAGGCGGTGGCCGTGCTGCAATTGCCCCATCAGATTGCCGTCGCCGTCGTACAGTGCCGCGGCGCGCAGCGGGGTATAGCTGTCGAGTTCCTGCAGCAGGTCGTTGGCGCGGTCCTTGGATTCCAGAGCCTGGCGCGCCAGGTCGGGGTTGGAAACCAGTCGGCCGATGGTCTGCAAGGCCTGGGGTGCCATGCTTTCCTGGGAGATCCAGTACGCGGCGCTGATGAACGTCAGGTTGGCGACCAGCAATACGGTAATCAGCAATGCCAGCAGGGCGGCGAGGAGTTTCTGGCCGACGGGCAGGTTTTCGAGGCGCTGGCGCAGTGGCATCAAAGGTCCATGTCAAAGTGATACAAGCGTTGAGTCTAGCCCTGTAGCGCGGGGGCTTGCCCCCGAAAATATCGGCCCAGATAAAAATGTTTCGCCTGGCGGATTTTTCGGGGGCGAGCCCCCTCGCTACAAGGTGGGCAGGCCGAGGGCAGTCAAGTGTTCGACCAGCCGTACCCGCAGTTGTTGCAGGTGCGGCAATACCAGGCCATGGCGCCGCGCCGCGGCGCAGGCATGCCCCAGCAGATAGTGGATTTCGGTGCGACGCTTTTGGCTGACGTCCTGATGCATCGACGAGAAGTTCGCCGCAGTGGCCTGAATCACTCGCTCGACCTCGCTGTGCAGATCCTGTGCAGCTGCGGGTTGGCCGCACTGTTCGAGCAGTTGCGCCAGTTCGGCGCACAGCGTTGCGACTTCGCAGTGATGGCTTTGCAGCCCGCCATTGCGGCAGTCGTAAAGCACGGTCAGGGGATTGATGGCGCAGTTGAGGGCCAGCTTGCGCCACAGCCGGGTGGCGATATCGGTCGTCCATTCATGGGCGATGCCGCTCGTGGTCAAGTCCGCCAGCCATTCCACCGGCTGCGGCCGCAGCGGGTCGCCCAGCCAGGTGAAGCCATGGCCCGCGAACACCACATGCCAGTCGCTCTGGCGAAAGGCCCCTTCGGTACTGGAGGCCAGGATGCAGCGCGCGTGCCCGACCTGCGCGGCGACCTCATCCTGGCTGCCGAGGCCGTTCTGCAGCAGGATCACCTCGCTGTCGGCGCTCAGGCGATGCTTGAGTGCCGCCACGGCAGGGGCGGCGTCATAGGCCTTGCAGGCCACCAGCAAGCGTTTGATCGGGGTCTGCGCGTCGGGGCCTTCGGCGTCGATGGCGAAGGTGTTGGGCAGGCCCTGTTCGCTCAGCGTCAGGCCCCCGGCCGCACGGTAAGCCCGCAGCCGCGCTTCGTTGCGCAGAATCAAGCGGACCGGCTGCCCGCTGCGTGCCAATCGACAGGCCCACAGGCTGCCCAGACTGCCGGCGCCCAGTACGTGCCAGGGGCGGCTCATGAAGGCTTCAACATGAAAAGGCTCACGCAATAAGGATAAAATCCGCAGATCAGGGGAACACCCACGTCCGCGATGCTTTCCAACGACTCTGTCGTGAATCGGCTCGCGGCGCTGGCAATCGTTATAATGCCGCTCTCGTTATAATGACCCTCTGTTGCAAGTCGTCAAGTCAAGCGTGGCCGGCGCCTGCCGGGTGCCACGCCCACTCATCTGGAGAAATCAGCATGCCCTCGTTCGACGTCGTGTCCGAGTTGGACAAACACGAAGTGACCAACGCGGTCGACAACGCCATCAAGGAGCTCGACCGCCGCTACGACCTCAAAGGCAAAGGCAGTTTTGCGTTCAAGGAATTGACCGTGACCCTGACCGCCGAAGCCGAGTTTCAGCTGGAGGCCATGATCGAGATCCTCAAGCTGGCGCTCACTAAACGCAAGCTGGACGTCAAGTGCCTGGAGGTGAAGGACGCCTACGCCTCTGGCAAGGAAATGAAGCAGGAAGCCGTGCTGCGCGAAGGCGTCGATAAAGAACTGGCCAAGAAGATCGTCGCTCACATCAAGGACGCCAAGTTGAAAGTCCAGGCCGCCATTCAGGGCGAGCAAGTACGGGTCACCGGCAAGAAGCGCGATGATCTGCAGGAAGCCATCGCGGCCCTGCGCGCCAAGGAATTCGACATGCCGCTGCAGTTCAACAATTTCCGCGACTGAGGTGGCGCGGGGCTCGTAGCGTTGAACCTCTAGCGCTCATCGACGTCCCACGCCCCATGCAATGGCAACCTCGGTTGCCATTGCTGCCTCAGGAAACGAAAAGCAGCAATTGAAGAGAGGAAAGCTCCATGGATTTGAACGCTGAAGTCAATCACCTGGTCGAGGCCTCGCAGGCCTGGATTCCCATGGTCATGCAATACGGCAGCAAGCTGATCCTGGCGCTGGTGACCCTGTGCGTCGGCTGGTGGCTGATCAATCGTCTCACCAGCAACCTGCAAAAACTCCTGGCCCTGCGCCACATCGATCTGGCGCTGCAGGGTTTTATCGGTAGCCTGGCGAACATCATTCTGAAGATCCTGCTGATCGTCAGCGTGGCCTCGATGATCGGGGTCGAAACCACCTCTTTCGTGGCTGCAATCGGTGCCGCTGGCCTGGCCATCGGTCTGGCGTTGCAGGGCAGCCTGGCGAACTTCGCCGGCGGGGTGCTGATCCTGCTGTTCCGCCCGTTCCGTATCGGTGACTGGATCGAAGCGCAAGGTGTTGCCGGCACGGTCGACAGCATCCAGATCTTCCACACCGTGGTGCGTACCGGCGACAACAAGACAGTGATCATGCCCAACGGCAACCTGTCCAACGGCATCATCACCAATACCAACCGTCAGCCGACGCGCAAGATCACCTACGACATCGGCATCGACTACGACGCCGACTTGCAGAAGGCCCGGGAGATCCTCCTGGACCTCGCCAAGGATCCGCGGGTGCTGGAATCCCCGGCGCCAGAAGCGGTGGTGGCAGCGCTGGGCGACAGTTCGATCACCGTGTCCCTGCGCATGTGGGTCAACACCTCCGACATGGGCGGTGTCACCAACATGCTCAACGGCGAGATCCGCGATCGCCTGCGTGCCGAAGGCATCGAGATCCCGTTCCCGCAGCGCGTGGTGCGCGTGATGCAAGAGGCGGCGCCGCAGAAATAAGTGCAGCAACGCAAAAGCCCCGTTGCGTGCAAGCGTTCCGGGGCTTTTTGCTGATCGAGAATTGTGTTGAATGGGCTGGCCTCTTCGCGAGCAAGCTTCGCTCCCACAAGGGCTATGGCGCACCCCGTGTAGGAGCAAGGCTTGCCCGCGAAGAGGCCATTGCAGCGCCGCTTAAATCTCAGGCGTCTCGCTCTCGATCGGCTCACGCCGCGCGTCCTGAAACCAATGGATCGCGATCAGCACCAGGGTCGGCACGCCCATGATGGCGGTGATCAGAAAGAACTGGTGATACCCGTACTTCTCGACCATCACCCCGGAGTAACCGCCGATCAAGCGTGGCAGAAGCAGCATGATCGAGCTCAGCAGCGCGTACTGGGTAGCGGAGAATTTGAGGTTGGTGAGGCTCGACAGATAGGCGACGAAGGCCGATGTCGCCAGCCCCGAGCTGAAGTTGTCGAGGGAGATGGTG
The DNA here is from genome assembly GCF_058986725.1 of Pseudomonas sp. GW821-FHT01A09. Classification (NCBI taxonomy): domain Bacteria; kingdom Pseudomonadati; phylum Pseudomonadota; class Gammaproteobacteria; order Pseudomonadales; family Pseudomonadaceae; genus Pseudomonas; species Pseudomonas sp. GW821-FHT01A09. Next base: position 172,698 of record NZ_JBYSWB010000010.1, on the reverse strand, counting down.
ACAACCAGCATGCGCAGATTGGGCCCCATGTCCGCCAGCATCAGGAACAGCAGGTTGGTGCCTGCCGAGGCCAGGCCGCCGATGAACAGGATCGGCAGGATGCCGAAGCGCACGATCAACAGGCCGCCGACGCCGGCACCGACCAGGGTCATGATCAGGCCGAACAGTTTGCTGACGCTGGCGATCTGGTCCTTGGTGAAGCCTTGGTCGATATAGAACACGTTGGCCATCACGCCCATCACCGTGTCCGACATCCGATACGTGGCGATCAGCCCGAGCAGCAGCAGGGCTTGCCAGCGATAGCGCAGGATGAAGTCGTTGACCGGCGTCAGCACCGGGGCCAGGCCGCGGCGCCCCAATGCCGACAGGCACAGCGCGGTCAGGGTGATGTAGAGGATGGCCCGCAGGAAGGCGCGGTCGTCCATGAACAGCCCGACCACACTCTCGGTGCCCAGCACCACGCTGGCGAAATCGGTGTTGTACAGCTGGGTGAACATGGCGGGCACCGACACCAGCAAGATGATCAGCACCAGCACCGAGGCCACCTGGTGGCTGAAACTGTAGCGCCCGGCCGAGAGCTGCGTGCGCAGAGTCACTGCAGGCTCGCGCATCATCAGGGTGGTCAGCAGCGCCGGTACCATCAATAGCCCGAACAGCAGATAAGTGCCAGCCCATGCCTTGTGCAGGTAGGCATAGCCCGTGGAACCGAAGCCCTCGGCGAAGAACAGCGCGCCCGCAGTGGCCAGCAGCGCGGCGACGCGGTAACCGGCCATGTAACTGGCGGCCAGGGCGGCCTGCTGGCTGTCTTCGGCGATTTCCAGGCGGTAGGCGTCGATGGCGATGTCCTGGGTGGCGGAAGCGAAGGCCACGACCACGGCAATGGCGATCAACCAGGACAGGTGTTTCTGCGGGTCGCAGAAGCTCATGCCGATCAGGCCCAGGATCACCAGCGTCTGCGCCAATACCAGCCACGACCGACGACGACCCAGGCGGTACAGCAGCGGCAGGCGCCATTGATCGAGCAGCGGCGACCACACCCATTTGAATGCATAGGCGAGGCCGATCAGGCTGGCGTAGCCAATGGTTTCACGGGCCACACCGGCTTCCCGAAGCCAGACGGAGAGGGTAGAGAACACCAGCATGTAAGGCATGCCGGCGGCAAAGCCGAGCAGCAACAGCACAACAGTGGACGGGCTGGCATAAGCGGCGAGCGCAGCGCGCCAGGTTTTGCGGGGCATGGGCTGAAATCTGCCTCAAAAGTGCGAAAACAAAGCGCGCACTCTAACCGTACTGCTACATCGGGCGCCAGCCATGGCGAGCAATATCCACACGATTATTCATTATCTGAAGGCCCTCGCTGCGCAATCGCGCCCTTTGCTCGTCGCCGCTCGGGCTGCCGAGGGGCAGGCTCAGGCGGCCGCCGGCGGCTACCACACGGTGCCAGGGCAGGGCGCTGCCTTGCGGCAACTGGCTCAACGTGCGCCCGACCCAGCGCGCGGCCCGGCCCAGGCCAGCCAATTCAGCCAGTTGGCCGTAGCTCACGACATGGCCCGCAGGCACTGCCGCCAGCGTGACGTAGAGCGCCTCGCGCCGTTGTGCCGGGCCATCGATCGGGGATTGCCCGGAGAAATCAGGGAACTCATCGATCATTAGCAAGTCTGTCCTTGTTCTGCCATCACTGAAACGAATTGTGACATCAACAGTTCGTGAGCCAAGAGCCCTGATACCGCCTATGTTGACACCTACGTTGAAAAGAACACTTCTCTGCGTCGCTGCCTTTTCTGCATCTTCCGCTGCCTTGGCTGACACCGTCTGGATGAAGAACGGTGACCGTCTGACCGGGACGATCAAGGTGTTCGACGGCGGCAAGCTGATGCTCGACACCCCGTACGGCGGCTCGATCCCCATAGACATGAAGCAGGTCAAGACCCTGCAGAGCGACCAGGAACTGCTGGTCAAGCAGGACGCCTACACCGGCGAGAAGGCCAAGTCGATCAAGGCCTCCGACGAAGGCAAGGTCACCCTCGAAAATGGCGAAGCGCCGAAGACGGTGCCTATCGCCAGCATCCAGCAGATCATGAAGCCCAAACCTATCATTCAAGATCTGACCGTCACCGGCAACGTCGATCTGGCGCTGGACTTCAAGCGCGCCGACACCGATACCGATGACTACAACATCGCCTTCAAGACCCAGGCCCGCCACGGCAAGTGGCGCCACAATGCCACGGGTGAGTACAACCGCGAATCCCAGGATGGCATTACTACCACCGACAACTGGAGCGCCGAGTACGCCTTGGACCGCTTCATTACCGACAAATGGTTCTGGCAGGGACGCGTGGACTACAAGAGTGACCACGTCGAAGATCTGGAGCGTCAGCGCACGGTCGGTACCGGCCCGGGCTACCAGTTCTGGGATGACGAGCTAGGCGCGTTCTCGCTGACCGGCTTGCTCAACCGCACCGATTACCGCTACAGCGATGGCAGCCAGGTCAATTTCTATTCGACGGCAGTGAAGTGGGATTACAGCCGTTATCTGATCGGAAAGACGGTGCAATTCTTCACCACCGGCGAGCTCGGCCGGCCGCTGGACAACACCGCGACCTACAGCCTGGATGCCGACATCGGTCTGCGCTACAAATTGACCGAATGGGCCTCGCTCAATCTCAAGGCCGAGAAGGACCAGGTGTCCGGTACCTCCAACAGCGACCTCAACACCACCCGTTACACCGCGGGCCTGGGTGTGACCTGGTAAGCACACGCGCCTTCTGTAGCGAGGGGGCTTGCCCCCGATCCGGTAGACCAGTCAACATCTCCATGGCTGATACACCGAATCGGGGGCGAGCCCCCTCGCTACATTATTCAGGAGGAGCTTCTTGCGATGAGCGCCAAAGCCACCAAGCAAGCCCGCGAATTGCTGCTCAAGGATTATCGCGGCGTACTGTCGACCCATTCCAAGGCCATGCCCGGATTCCCCTTCGGCTCGGTAGTGCCTTATTGCCTGGATGCCGATGGCAATCCGCTGATCCTGATCAGTCGTATCGCCCAGCACACGCATAACCTCACCCTCGACCCCAAGTGCTCGCTGCTGGTGAGCGAGCGCGGCGCCGAGGACGTCCAGGCGGTAGGACGCCTGACCGTACTGGCCGAAGCGAGCAAGCTGAGCGATCCGGCAGCGATCGAGGCAGCAGCAACCCGCTACTACCAGTTCTTCCCCGACTCGCAGAGCTACCATCAGGCCCATGATTTCGATTTCTGGGTGCTGACGCCGGTTCGCCATCGCTATATCGGCGGCTTCGGCGCCATCCATTGGCTCGACGACGTCACGCTCGCCAATCCTTTCGTCGGCAAGGTCGAGACCGGCATGGTTGCGCACATGAATGCCGACCACGCCAAGGCCATCGCCCACTATGTGACGCTGGCCGGACTGCCGGATGACGAGCCGGCGGTGCTGGCCGGGATCGACAGCGAAGGGATGCACCTGCGCATCGGTCAGGGTCTCTGGTGGCTGCCGTTCGCGGCGCCTTGTAATACGCCGATACAAGTCCGCGAGGCCCTGGTTTCTCTGGCTCACGCCGAGCAATGGCCGGGGCGCGAGACCGCTGACGCTTGAATTCACGATTTATCGACGCCATCTACGGTCTACTGCAAGTGTTCTTGCGTAGAGGAAACCTTGATGCGTGCCTTTTTAGTGTTGTTTCTGCTGTTCCCGGTGCTCGAGCTGTATACGTTTTTCAAAGTCAGCACCGCGATCGGCTTCTTTCCAGCCTTGCTGATGATCATCATCGGCTCGGCCTTGGGTGTGATGGTCATGCGACTGGCCGGGCTGGCCACGGTGCTGCGCACCCGTGAAGCGTTGCAGCGCGGCGAGATGCCCGCCGATCAGGTGTTCGATGGCCTGATGTTCGCCATCGGGGGTGGTCTGTTGCTGCTGCCCGGCTTTATCAGCGACGTACTGGGCGTCATATGCCTGATGCCGTTTACCCGTAACATCCTGGCGCGCAAGATCCGTACCCGCGCCCAGGCCCAGGCAATGCGCCAACGGGCGTTCGCCGATGACCTGCAATCGCGCGGTCCAACGGCAGGGCCGGGCGCCCAGGCGCGGCGTCAGCCGGAAGTCATCGAAGGCGAGGTGATCGAGGGCGATTTCGAACGCCGCGATCACTGATCCGCTTTGACGATTTTTCAGACGGCTCCTACGGGGGCCGTTTGCGTTGCAGACCTCTGAAAACGAAAAAAATTGTAGCGCTGCCCTTGTAATCGTTTGCCGCGACCTTATGTATGGGTCACCGAAAGGTTTCCGGCATTGATGCCGGACAAATTCCGCGTCTCGCCCATCGAGCCGCGACCGGCAACGCCGGACCGAACCAACCGCCGGTGATCCCACTGGCCGATGAAAAGCACAATTAGGAGAGATCGACAATGAGCAAGCTTCGTCCTCTGCATGACCGCGTCGTCATCCGTCGCAGTGAAGAAGAATCCAAAACCGCTGGCGGTATCGTTCTGCCAGGTTCGGCCGCCGAAAAACCGAACCGTGGCGAAATCGTCGCTGTAGGTACCGGCAAAGTGCTGGACAGCGGTGAAGTACGTGCGCTGGCCGTGAAAGTGGGTGACAAGGTCGTGTTCGGCCCTTACTCCGGCAGCAACACCGTAAAAGTCGACGGCGAAGACCTGCTGGTAATGAGCGAGAACGAAATCCTCGCTGTTATCGAAGGCTGATAGGCCTCCTGGCATCTTCCCCTTACTTACCGTATTCAAGGAAATTCGATCATGGCTGCTAAAGAAGTAAAGTTTGGCGACTCCGCCCGCAAAAAGATGCTCGCCGGTGTCAACGTTCTGGCTGACGCGGTAAAAGCGACCCTGGGCCCTAAAGGCCGTAACGTCATCATCGAGAAGAGCTTCGGCGCTCCGACCATCACCAAGGACGGCGTTTCCGTCGCCAAAGAAATCGAGCTGAAAGATCGCTTCGAAAACATGGGCGCGCAGCTGGTCAAAGACGTTGCCTCCCGTGCCAACGATGACGCTGGTGACGGTACCACCACTGCGACCGTACTGGCTCAGTCGATCGTCAACGAAGGCCTGAAAGCCGTCGCTGCCGGCATGAACCCGATGGACCTCAAGCGCGGCATCGACAAGGCGACCATCGCCATCGTCAAAGAGCTGAAGGCTATGTCCAAGCCATGCGCCGACTCCAAGGCCATCGCTCAGGTCGGTACCATCTCCGCCAACTCCGACAGCTCCATCGGTGAAATCATTGCCGAAGCCATGGAAAAAGTCGGTAAAGAAGGCGTGATCACCGTTGAAGAAGGCTCGGGCCTGGAAAACGAACTGTCGGTCGTTGAAGGCATGCAGTTCGACCGCGGCTACCTGTCCCCGTACTTCGTCAACAAGCCAGACACCATGGTCGCCGAGCTCGACGGCCCGCTGATCCTGCTGGTCGACAAGAAGATCTCCAACATCCGCGAAATGCTGCCAGTGCTGGAAGCCGTTGCCAAAGCCGGCCGTCCATTGCTGATCGTGGCGGAAGACGTCGAAGGCGAAGCCCTGGCGACCCTGGTCGTGAACAACATGCGCGGTATCGTCAAGGTTGCTGCCGTCAAGGCGCCTGGCTTCGGTGATCGTCGCAAGGCCATGCTGCAGGACATCGCTGTGCTGACTGGCGGTACCGTTATCTCCGAAGAGATCGGCCTGAGCCTGGAAAGCACCACCCTGGAGCACTTGGGTAACGCCAAGCGCGTGATCCTGTCCAAAGAAAACACCACCATCATCGACGGTGCTGGCGTTGAAGTGGACATCCAGTCCCGCGTCACTCAGATCCGTCAGCAGGTTGCCGACACTTCGAGCGACTACGACCGTGAAAAACTGCAAGAGCGTCTGGCCAAGCTGTCCGGCGGCGTTGCAGTGATCAAGGTCGGCGCTGGCTCCGAAGTCGAAATGAAAGAGAAGAAAGCCCGCGTTGAAGACGCCCTGCACGCTACCCGTGCTGCCGTCGAAGAAGGCGTGGTGCCTGGCGGTGGTGTCGCTCTGGTTCGCGCGCTGCTGGCTATCTCCGCTCTGCAAGGCGACAACGCTGATCAGAACGTCGGTATCGCTCTGCTGCGTCGTGCGGTCGAGGCGCCACTGCGTCAGATCGTTGCCAACTCCGGCGACGAGCCAAGCGTGGTAGTGGACAAGGTCAAGCAGGGCCGTGGCAACTACGGCTACAACGCCGCTACCGGCGAATACGGCGACATGATCGAAATGGGTATCCTGGACCCAGCGAAAGTGACTCGTTCGGCGCTGCAGGCCGCTTCGTCGATCGCCAGCCTGATGATCACCACCGAAGCCATGATCGCCGAGATCAAGGAAGACGCTCCAGCTGGCGGCGGCATGCCAGACATGGGCGGCATGGGTGGCATGGGCGGCATGATGTAATCGCCGCTTCAGCCTGCTGAATAAAAAATCCCGCCTCGTGCGGGATTTTTTTTGCCTGGCGGTTGATCCGTCTCTGTAGTGAGGGGGCTTGCCCCCGATAGGGTGTGTCAGGCACCCCATTAGTGCCTGATGCACCGTATCGGGGGCAAGCCCCCTCGCTACAGGTTAGCGTGGATATTGGCGGTGCAACGCCTCCAGCCGCTCATCCTTGTCGAGCCACAGCTGATTGATCCACTGCTGAAACGCCTGGCGATACTGCATATCCTGGTCGTAGCTCTTGCCAATGAACTCGGTCGGAATCGCCACCTCTTCGAACTGCGCCACGATCTGCGGCACCTTCCCACACAACATGTCCCAGAACCCCGGCCTGCCCTGCGGGTAGTGAATGGTCACATTGACCAGCGACTGCAACTGCTCGCCCATGGCGTCGAGCACAAAGGCGATACCGCCAGCCTTGGGCTTGAGCAGGTAGCGAAACGGCGACTGCTGGTGGGCATGCTTGGCCTCGGTAAAGCGCGTACCTTCGACGAAATTGAAGATGCCGGTGGCCTGATGGCGAAACTTCGCGCAGGTGCGGCGGGTGGTCTGCAGGTCCTTGCCCTTCTTTTCCGGGTGTTTCTCGAGATACGCCTTGGTGTAGCGCTTCATGAACGGAAACCCCAGCGCCCACATCGCCAGACCGATGACAGGCACCCAGATCAGCTCCTGCTTGAGGAAGAATTTCAAAGGCTGCACCCGCCGGTTGAGCTGGTATTGCAGGACCATGATGTCGACCCAACTCTGGTGGTTGCTGGTGACCAGGTAAGAATGGCTGTAATCGAGCCCCTGCAAGCCGCTGACATGCCACTGCACCGGGTCGACCCATATGCGATTGTTGTTGATCCAGCTTTCGTGAATGAAGCGCAGCAGGCGGTCGCACCCGTGCTGTACCGCCGGCACGCGCACGATGGCCTTGAACAGCGCCACCACGAACAGCGGCGTGCAGCAGAGAATGGTATTGAGCGCCAGAATCAGCGCGGCGACAGTGCCGCGCACCGGGCCGGGAAGAAATGCCAGCATAGAATCCTAAAGCTCCAAGACGCGGTTGGCCTGTATCGCGGTGAGGGCGATGGTGTAGACGATGTCGTCCACCTGAGCGCCCCGTGGCAGGTCGTTGACCGGCTTGCGCAGGCCTTGCAGCATCGGCCCGAGGCTGACGCAGTCGGCGCTGCGCTGCACCGCCTTGTGGGTGGTATTGCCGGTGTTGAGGTCCGGGAACACGAACACCGTGGCGCGCCCGGCCACGGGGCTGTCGGGCGCCAGTTGGTGGGCGACGTGCTCGTTGGCGGCGGCATCGTATTGCAGCGGGCCGTCGATCAGCAGTTCGCGCTGGGCTTCCTTGGCCAGCAAGGTCGCCTCGCGGACCTTCTCTACCTCTTCGCCGCTGGCCGAATGCCCGCTCGAATAACTGATCATGGCCACCCGCGCAGGGATGCCGAACGCCTGGGCGGAGTCGGCGCTTTGCAGGGCGATCTCGGCCAGTTCGCTGGCGCTAGGGTGGGGGTTCATCACGCAATCGCCGTACACCAGCACTTCTTCGGGAAACATCATGAAGAATACCGAGGACACCAGCGTGCAACCGGGTGCGGTCTTGATCAACTGCAGGGCCGGGCGAATGGTATTGGCCGTGGAGTGGATCAACCCGGACACCAGACCGTCGACTTCATCAAGTGCCAGCATCATGGTGCCGATCACCACCGGGTCCTCCAGCTGCTGCTCGGCCATTGGGGCGTTGAGGTTCTTGCTCTTGCGCAGTTCGACCATGGGCTCGACATAGCGCCCGCGGATCAGGTCCGGGTCGAGGATTTCCAGCCCTTCAGGCAGTTCGATGCCTTGGGCGCGCGCCACGGCGTGCACGTCCTGAGGCTTGGCGAGCAACACGCAACGGGCGATGCCGCGGGCCTGGCAGATGGCGGCGGCCTGCACGGTCATGGGCTCGGCGCCTTCGGGCAGGACGATGCGCTTGTTGGCCTGCTGCGCGCGCTGGATCAACTGATAGCGGAACACGGCCGGTGACAGGCGCATTTCCCGCGGCGTGCCGGAGCGCTGGTGCAGCCAGTTGGAGTCCAGATGGCTGGCGACGAAGTCGGTGATGATCTCCGCTCGCTCACGGTCGTCGATGGGGATTTCCTTGTTCAGCTGGTTGAGCTGGGTGGCGGTGTCGTACGAGCCGCTGCTCACCGACAACACCGGCAGGCCGCTCTGCAGGGCGCCGCGGCACAGCTCCATGATGCGCGGGTCGGGCAGCGAGTCGCTGGTCAGCAGGATCCCCGCCAGGGGCACGCCGTTGAGCCAGGCCAGGCTGGCCGCCAGGAGGATGTCGTCGCGATCCCCAGGCGTGACCACCAGCACGCCGGGCTTGAGCAGCGGCACGGTGTTGAGGACGGTGCGCGCACAGATGATGATCTTGGCCATGCGCCGCACTTCGAAATCACCGGCGTTGATCACCTGGGCGCCGAGCAGTTCGGCGACGTCGCGGGTGCGCGGGGCGTTGAGGTCGGCCTGGAAGGGAATGGCGCCGAGCACTCGGAATTCGCCGCTGCGCAACAGGGCGGAATGTTCCTTGAGGCGGGTGGTGAACACCTCGAGGGATTCATCAGTGCGCACCTTGTTGAGGATCACGCCTAGCACCTTCGGGTCCCTTGGGCCGCCGAACAGCTGCGCTTGCAATTCCACGCGGCCGGACAGCTCGGCCAGCACGTCGCCATCCGGCGCTGCCACCAGAATCACATCGGCATCGAGGCTCTTGGCCAGGTGTTGATTGACCCGGGCCGCGTAGCTGGCGCTGCGGGTGGGGACCATGCCTTCGACGATCAGCACGTCCTTGCCGATGGCGGCTTCCTGATAAAGGGTGATGATTTCTTCGAGCAGTTCATCGAGCTGGCCATCGCCCAGCATGCGCTCGACATGAGCCAGGCCCAGCGGTTTGGGCGGGCGCAGGCCGTGGGTGCGGGCGATGAGTTCGGTGGAGCGCTCGGGGCCGGTATCGCCAGGGTGAGGCTGGGCGATGGGCTTGAAGAAGCCCACTTTATGCCCAGCACGTTCCAGGCTGCGGACCAGTCCGAGACTGATGGAGGTCAGGCCTACGCCAAAATCGGTCGGCGCGAGAAAAAATGTTTGCATGCGATCATCTCGGGGTCAGCACTGCACAGGCGTCGGCGTATAGGTCGCCGATCGCGGGATCCGTCGCCAAGGGTATCGACAATGGACGGGGTTTTCGAGTGGCCCCGTCTGTCAGTGTTCCGTTCGCTTTCGGGCGGATGCTTGGTTACACTTGGTCGTTCTACATTCTTTCGTAAAGGTCTCGCCCATGCCGATTGCCGCTAACAAGGCTGTCTCTATCGACTATACCCTCACCAACGACGCTGGTGAGGTCATCGACAGCTCCGCCGGCGGCGCGCCGCTGGTCTACCTGCACGGTGCAGGTAATATCATTCCGGGTCTGGAAAAAGCTCTCGTTGGCAAGGATGTAGGTGACGAACTCACCGTTGCCATCGAGCCTGAGGATGCCTACGGCGAGTACTCGGCCGAACTGGTCAGCACCCTGAGCCGCAGCATGTTCGAAGGTGTCGACGAATTGGAAGTCGGTATGCAGTTCCACGCCTCGGCGCCCGATGGCCAGATGCAGATCGTGACCATCCGCGATCTGGACGGTGATGACGTCACCGTCGACGGCAACCACCCGTTGGCCGGTCAGCGCCTGAACTTTCAGGTCAAGATCGTCGACATTCGTGATGCCAGCCAGGAAGAAGTCGCTCACGGTCACGTGCACGGCGAAGGTGGTCATCACCACTGATTGAGCTGCTAAGCTCAAGGGTAGCCGCGAAGGCGCCCGTTCGAGTTCCGCGCCACCCTTGATACGGTGAGCCAAGGGCTTGGACGGGCGCCTTTTCAGTCTGTTAGTGTTGCTCGAAAGGACAGGCTCGCGGGCCGTGACGGGATTCGAACAGGGGATAACTCCATGAGTGCATTTCATGAACTCAAGCTCAAGGCGCTGGACGGCACTGAGCTGTCGCTGGCGCCACTGAAGGGCAAAGTGGTATTGGTAGTGAACGTGGCCTCCAAGTGCGGGCTCACGCCTCAGTACGCGGGGCTGGAGAGCCTTTACCTGAAGTACCGCGATCAAGGTTTCAGCATTCTGGGGTTGCCCTGCAATCAGTTCGCCGGCCAGGAGCCGGGTACCGAAGCCGATATCCAGGCATTCTGCTCGGTCAATTACGGGGTCACCTTTCCCCTGGGCAGCAAGCTGGAGGTCAACGGCCCCCAGCGCCATTCCCTGTATCGCCTGCTGGCGGGCGAGGGCGCCGAGTTCCCCGGCGATATCACCTGGAACTTCGAGAAATTTCTGGTGGGCAAGGACGGCCGCGTGCTGGCGCGTTTCTCGCCGCGGACAACGCCCGACGACCCAGCCATCATCACGGCAATCGAAAAAGCCCTGGCTTGAAACTCCCTGTAGCGAGGGGGCTTGCCCCCGATACAATATCCCCGTCAGAAATGCACTGACTGACACCCCTGATCGGGGGCAAGCCCCCTCGCTACATCAGGCTCGACCACGCTCCCGCACCCAGAACAAGGTCGCACCTGCCACCGCCGCTGGCATCATCAACACGTTGACCAGCGGTATCAGCAGCACCAGATACACAATCGCGCCGAAACTCAAACTCTGCCAGCGCTTGTGCCGCAGCCAGGCGAGCATGTCCTGCCAGCTCATCTTGTGGTTGTCCGCCGGGTAGTCGATGTACTGGATCGCCATCATCCACACCCCGAACAGCAGCCACAGCGGCGCGGCGATGATGTTGACCACAGGGATGAACGACAGGATCAACAGGCCGGCCGCGCGCGGCAGGTAATAGCCGAGCTTGCGCATTTCCCGGGAGAAGGTACGCGGGACCATTTCGACCAGTTCACCGAGGCTGAACGCCGGAAATTCATCCTTGCCGGTGACCACCACCTCGACCTTTTCCGCCAGAAAACCATTGAACGGCGCGGCAATGACGTTGGCCAGCATGGTGAAGGTGAAAAACACCATGAACGCCACCAGCACCACGAACAAGGGCCAGAGGATATAACTGAGGAAGTCGAGCCAGTGGGGCAGGCTGGGCATCAAGGCGTCGACCCACAGCCTGAATTCGTGCCCGGCAAAATAGATCAGGCCGACGAACAGGACCAGGTTGATCAGCAGCGGCATCAGCACGAACATTCGCAGGCCCGGACTCAGGACCAGTTTGAGGCCCTCGCGCAGATAGCCGGGGCCGGACAGTACAGGGAGAGGCATTCGAAACTCCGATGAAGACGCGACCTGTAGCGGGGGGGCTTGCCCCCGAAAATAATGCACCCGATGGATTAATGCGAATGATCCATTTTTCGGGGGCAAGCCCCCCCGCTACAGTTTATGGGTGTGGCGGTTTGCTCAGTTTGCCAATAAGCCAGAGCACATGGATAGCCCTTCGCTATGGATGGAATTGTGAAAGGGTATTTCACTAATGCCCTGCACCTCGTTAAGCTGTGCTCATCAACTTTCAAACCCTTCAGTCCATCAACTTTCGAGGCCACCGCCTCAAGGAGATAGCGTGAGCATTCTGGTCAACAAACAAGCCCCTGATTTCGACGCGCCGGCCGTGCTGGGTGATGGCACTATCGTCGACAGCTTCAAATTGTCTTCGCTCAAGGGCAAGTATGTCGTGCTGTTTTTCTGGCCACTGGACTTCACCTTCGTGTGCCCTTCGGAAATCATCGCCCACAACAACCGCATCGGCAAATTCCGCGAGCTGGGCGTCGAAGTGGTCGGTGTCTCCATCGATTCGCAGTTCACCCACTACGCCTGGCGCAGTACCCCGGTCGAGAAGGGCGGTATCGGCGCGGTCGAGTTCCCCATGGTCGCTGACGTCAAGCACGAGATCACCCGTGCCTACGGCATCGAGCACGAAGACGGCGTGGCCCTGCGCGCGTCCTTCCTGATCGACCAGCAAGGCGTGGTGCAGCACCAAGTGGTCAACAACCTGCCGCTGGGCCGTGAAGTGGACGAAATGGTCCGCCTGGTCGAGGCGCTGCAGTTCACCGAGCAGCACGGTGAAGTCTGCCCGGCCGGCTGGCGCCCGGGCCAGAAAGGTATGAAGGCCGACGCCAAGGGCGTTGCCGATTACCTGGCCGAGAACGCCTCCAGCCTGTAAGGCCGAGTTGTTGTGAACCCCCTGCGCCATGGCGCCCTCAAAGGCGCATGGCTACAGTTTTCAGGATCGGCGACCTAAAGCCTTCCCCAAGTGCTGCGTCGATCCTTTTTATTTTCCGCCGGTATCCGGCGATGCGACCCAGGCGATGCAACGGCCGGTCGAAAGGAGAGTGTCATGTCTGAAGTTCGTCATTCGCGGGTCATCATTCTCGGTTCCGGCCCTGCCGGTTACAGCGCTGCAGTCTACGCCGCGCGCGCCAACCTCAAACCGCTGCTGATCACCGGCATGCAGGCCGGCGGCCAGCTGACCACCACCACTGAAGTCGACAACTGGCCGGGCGATGTCCACGGCCTGACCGGCCCGGTGCTGATGGAGCGCATGAAGGAGCACGCCGAGCGTTTCGAGACTGAAATCGTCTTCGACCATATCAATTCCGTCGACCTCGCCGGCAAACCGTTCTCGTTGACGGGCGATAGCGGCACCTACACCTGCGACGCGCTGATCATCGCCACCGGTGCCAGCGCCCGCTACCTGGGCCTGCCGTCGGAAGAAACCTTCATGGGCAAAGGCGTCTCGGCCTGTGCGACCTGCGACGGCTTCTTCTATCGCAACAAGCCGGTCGCCGTGGTCGGTGGTGGCAACACTGCAGTGGAAGAGGCGCTGTACCTGGCCAACATCGCCAGCAAGGTGACCTTGGTCCACCGCCGCGAGACCTTCCGCGCCGAGAAGATCCTGATCGACAAGCTGCACGCCCGTGTGGCCGAGGGCAAGATCGAGCTCAAGCTCAACGAGACCCTGGACGAAGTACTGGGCGACAACATGGGCGTCACCGGTGCGCGCTTGAAGAACAACGACGGCAGCCTGAGCGAGCTGAAGGTCGACGGCGTGTTCATCGCCATTGGCCACACCCCGAACACCTCGCTGTTCGAAGGTCAGTTGGCCCTCAAGGACGGCTACATGGTGGTGGCCGGCGGTCGTGAAGGCAACGCCACGGCGACCAGCGTCGAAGGCGTATTCGCGGCCGGTGACGTGGCCGACCATGTGTACCGTCAGGCGATCACCTCGGCCGGTGCCGGCTGCATGGCCGCGCTGGATGTCGAGCGCTATCTGGACGGTTTGGCCAACGCTACGTTCACCTGATCCGGAATCGGCGTCGGGGCTGCCGGCCACTTCGCGAGCAAGCTTTGCTCCCACAGGTGTAGGCCTTTAGGAACGAGCTTCGCGAGCAAGCTTTGCTCCCACAGGTGTACGCTTGTGGGAGCAAGGCTTGCCCGCGAATGCGTCGGTACTGCTGGCAATTATCCCAAATAAAAAACCGGCCTCGAAAGCCGGTTTTTTCATGCCTGCAATGTTGCTCAGCCTTTGCGGCTCAGCGGCTGTCCGGCGAATTTCACCCCGGCCAGGCCGTGGGCGATCAAGTTGCGGATGTTGCCGTGGTCGCTGCCTTCGGGTGTGGCGACGACCGAGCGATAGTGCTCGCCGAAAGCCAGCAGTACTTCCTGATCGCTGAAGCCCTCGAGTACCGCCAGGCCGATGGTCTTGCACGAACCTTCGTTCTGGCCGGCGGAATTGTCGAGACTGCCGTTGCTGAACGCCTGAGGGGTGTAATCGTAATGCTCGGCGACGAACGCCAAGGTCTCGGCAAATTGGTTGCTACCGGTTTCGAGGCTGGCGCGAAAGGCGTTGATTTCGGTCATGGGCTTGGGCTCCTGGATAACGCATGGATATTTACGAAAGTATTCAATCGGTTAGCCATATTAACTTTTTTGCCGACGCCCATGAATGCTTATGACTGCGCCCGGCCTAGGGCGCTTGCACCTGCGTCTGCTGACGGCGGAACTGACCGGGCGGCAGACCGTGGGCATGACGGAACCGCCGAGAAAAATACGCCTCGTCGGCAAAGCCGCACAGCCTGGCGATTTCCCCGACCGGTTTGCTGCCGTTCAGCAATAGCTGACGGGCCAGATGCATGCGCCGTTCCAGCACCAGCTCGCTGAAGCTCTTGCCGATTTCCTTGCGCAGCCAGTGGGTCAGGTAGTTGGGGGAGAGGTAGGTCGCTGCGGCTACCTTTTTCAGATCCAGCTCGGGATCGGCGAGGTGCTCGCGCACGTACTCGGTCATGCGCCCCAGTGCGTCGCGGCGGCTCGCCTGCGCGGCGTTGCTGCCGGCCAGGCCCAGCAGTGGTTCGGCGTAGAGCTGGCAGACTTTGCCGATCAGTTGCAGCAGGCAGCCCTTGAGCCCTTCACGGGTGCCGAACTGGCGCGAGCTGTCGAGCCCGCGCATCCGCTCCAACAGAGCCATCACCTCGGCGAAATCGCTGTCGCCGAGGGTGAAGTCCAGTTGCTGCTGAAAGCGAAATGGTGACAGTTCCGGCGCCTGCTGAATCGACACGTCTTCGAGATCGAGTGGATCACAATGCAGATGAGGCAGCAGGAACTCCTGGGAGAAGTTCAGCACCACGCCTTCGCCGTCCAGCGGATGGGGGATGAAGTGCACGCGATGCGGCAGGATGAAAGCCAGGGTATTGCGCGGGAAGGGGCGTTCGATACCGCCGATGAGCTGCACGGTGTCGCCGCCCAGGTTGACCTGGATCTGAAAGTATTCGTGACGATGAGGCCCAGGCTCGGCGCTGCGTTCAAATTGCTCGCGGATATGAAAATCCGCCCGTTCGCTACGTTGCTGCATGCCGTAGGTCGGCACTCGAGAAGTCAATTGCATGGAAAGGCTTCCTTTCTTGTATGGCAACCATGTTAGGGGAAGCGGCGATGGCGTTCGAGTGCCTGAATCGGTTTTTTAAGCGAATTCAGCAAATTTAATTCATGGTTGTCCGATAACTTTTCGTGCTGGCGGACAGCCGGCTCAATCCAAGAATCGCTCGGCGCATAAAGTGGGAACTACCGCTCTATCTCGATAACTGCGCCCGATTATCCGGTGGGCAATACGCTTTTTTGCACTGATATTATTTTTGCACTTGGTAGTTCAGCCCCTCTTTTACAGCATGAAAGGATATAAGCGATCGATTGATTTAGCGTACTTGTACGATAACGTAGGGGCATGTTGTGGCGGTTTCTTCAAGCCAGCCCCAGCACTTGATACTCAATAAAAATAATGAGGAATATCATGTCGAGTCGTCCCGAAGGTCCCGTTCTGCGGGCTTCTGGCGCCAGCGTTCAAGCTGGTGCCGTGCCCCTTGTCCATGATCGCGAACACACCGCTGAAAGCCGCGCGACGGCCAGTACGCGCCTGCCCACACGCCGGCGCTGGGTCATGCTGTCGCTGCTGCTGATAGCGACCATCATCAACTATGTCGACCGGGTCAACATCTCCATCGCCGCGCCCTTCATGGCCAAGGACCTAGGGCTGGACAAGGTGCAGATGGGGCTGATTTTCTCGGCCTTCGCCTGGACCTATGCCTTTGCCCTGGTGCCGGCGGGTTTTATCGCCGACCGCTTCGGCTCGCGCGTGACCTACGGCGTCTCGCTGGTTTCCTGGTCGGCGGTCACCGTTTGCCAGGGGCTGGTCGGCGGCTTCGCCTCGTTGTTCGGCCTGCGTCTGGCCATCGGCGCCATGGAGGCGCCAGCCTTCCCGGCCAACAGTCGTGCGGTCACCGTGTGGTTCCCGGCGCGGGAACGCGGTCTGGCCAGCAGCATCTACGTGTGCGGGCAGTATCTGGGCACCGCGCTATTCACCGGCGCGCTGCTGTGGCTGGCGACTACCTACGATTGGCGCCATGTGTTCTACAGCACCGGCATCGTCGGCATCGTGTTCGGGATATTCTGGCTGTATGTCTACCGTGATCCACTGAGCTGCAAGAAAGTCAGCCCGCAAGAGCTCGCCTATATCGAAGAGGGCGGTGGCCTGGTCAAAAGCAGCCAGGAGCGCACGCGCTTCAACTGGCGGCAGATCACCGAACTGTTCCGCTATCGCCAGGTATGGGCGATCTGCATCGGCAAGTTCGCCAATACCTCGGTGCTGTATTTCTTCCTGACGTGGTTCCCGACCTACCTGATCGAAGAGCGCCACTTGACCATGGTCAAGGTGGGCATTTTCGCGATCCTGCCGTTTATCGGCGCCACGGTCGGCATCCTGCTGGCGGGTATCGTGTCCGATCTGCTGATCCGCCGCGGCGTCAGTCTGTCGTTCGCCCGCAAGCTGCCGCTGGTAGTGGGCTCGGCGCTGGGCATGTCGATCGTGCTGGTCAACTTCACCGACTCCAACGTGCTGTGCATTGCGGTGCTGAGCGTAGCGTTCTTCGCCCAGGGTATCGCTTCGGCCTCCTGGGCGGCCGTCTCGGAGGTGGCACCCAAGGAGCTGATCGGGCTTACCGGTGGTATCACCAGCCTGGCGGCGAATATCGGCGGCATCGTCACGCCCATCGTCATCGGCTGGATCCTGCATGAAACCGGCAATTTCTCGGCGGCGTTCTGGTTCATCGGTGGGGTCGCCATGATCGGTTGCCTGTCCTATTCGCTGCTGCTCGGCCGCTTGCACCGCATCGTCCTGCAGGCGCGCTGATGCGCCTTGGCGAAGAACTTGGATAAGTCCAGTTTCCTCACCGCATCGTCCAACTTTGCCGCGGTGGCATGTCTTAGGCTGTCACCAGCAGCGCAAACGAGCCAAGGAATGATAATGAACGACTATGTGATTGCTCCCCCAGCCGTGAGCAGCTTGCCGGTGGCCGGCAGCACTCAGCGCTTCCCCGTGGCGCGGGTGTTCTGCCTGGGCCGCAACTATCAGTGGGGCGACGCCGTGGCTGCGCCGCGCACCTTCCCGCTGTTTTTCATGAAGCCGGCCAGTGCCGTGGTCGAGGCGCAAGCGCGGGTGGACTTTCCGGTGCAGACCGACGAGTTCTGTCCCGAAATCGAACTGGTCGTGGCGATCGGCACCGGCGGTGAGGATATCCCCGAGGATCGCGCCCTGGAGCATGTCTGGGGCTACGCCGCCGGGCTGGACATGACCCGCCGTGATCTGCAGATGGCCGCCAAGGCCGCCGGCCAGCCATGGGAAGCCGCCAAGGCCTTCGATGCCTCGGCGCCAGTCACCGCCATCGTGCCCAGCGCGCGTATCGGTCATCCGCGGCAAGGGGCGCTGTGGCTCGAGGTCAATGGCGTCGAGCGTCAGCGCTCCGATCTTGAAGCGCAGATCTGGTCCGTCGCCGAGGTGGTCAGCCAGCTGTCGCGCTCGCTGCGTCTGCAGGCCGGCGACTTGATCATGACCGGCACACCCCCGGGCGTAGAGCCCTTGCAGCCGGGCGATCTGGTCGCCGCCGGCATCGAGGGTATCGCCCAATTGCAAGTGCGCGTAGGCCCACGGCCCATCCGCTGAACCGAGACCATTTTCAAGCCAAGGAGTCATCACAATGTCCAATAACACTGATTCTTCCGCAAAAATCGCGTTGGTCACCGGTGCCGGCAGCGGCGTTGGCCGCGCTGTCACCCTTGCCTTGATGGCCGACGGCTATCGCCTGGCGTTGGCCGGGCGCCGCCCTGAACCGCTGCACACACTGGTCGAGGAGATCCGCGCCCAAGGCGGCGAAGCCATTGCCATCCCCACCGATGTCCGCGATCCAGCCAGTGTCGATGCCTTGTTCGCCGCCGTCGAGGAGGTCTATGGCCGCCTGGATGTGATCTTCAACAACGCCGGCATCAACGCGCCGGCGGTGCCGATGGACGAACTGCCAGTGCAGAACTGGCTGGACGTCATCAACACCAACGTCACCGGTGTGTACCTGTGCAGCCGCGGGGCGTTCGAACTCATGCGCCGCCAGCAGCCACAGGGTGGGCGCATCATCAACAACGGTTCGATCTCGGCCCACACGCCGCGCCCCTTCACCGCGCCGTACACGGCCAGCAAGCACGCCGTGCTGGGGCTGACCAAGAGCCTGGCGCTGGACGGGCGCGAGTTCAACATCGCCTGCAGCCAGATCGACATCGGCAATGCCCTGACCGAGCTCTCCCAGCGCATGACCAAGGGTGTGCGCCAGGCCAACGGCACCATGGCCACCGAACCGATGTGCGATGTCGAGCACATCGCCGGCGCCGTGCGCTACATGGCCTCGCTGCCGCTGTCGGCCAACGTGCTGAACATGACGGTGATGGCCACCAACATGCCCTTCGTGGGTCGCGGCTGATCCCTTTTCGCCTGGAGATTTCGTTCATGAAGCCTGAAGTGCTGCAACTCAGCCCGATCCTCATCCCCCATGTGCGTGAGCAGCTGGAAGCCCTATACCACGTGCATCCCTATTACCTGCAAAGCGACAAGGCGGCTTACCTGCGTGAAGTGGGGGCCAACGTGCGCGGGGTGGTCACGGGCGGCCATACCGGTATCACCCGGGAAGTGATGGCGCAGTTGCCGCGGCTGGAAGTGGTCGCGGTCAATGGCGTCGGTACCGACGCGGTGGATCTGGCCTATGCGCGCGACCGTGGCATTCATGTCACCGCTACCCTCGGCGCTTTGACCGAAGATGTCGCCGACCTCGCCATGGGCTTGCTGATCGGCGTATGCCGGGGCCTGTGCACCAGCGACCGCTATGTGCGCAGCGGTCAGTGGGCAACTACGGCCACGCCACTGGCGCCTTTGCCCCTGGCTCGCCAGGTCAGCGGCCTGCGCGTGGGCATCGTCGGCATGGGCCGGGTAGGGCGTGCGGTGGCCACGCGCGCCGCGGCGTTCGGTTGCCCGATCAGCTACACCGACCTGCGGGCCATGGATGACGTGCCCCACACCTTCGTGCCCGACTTGCTCGAGCTGGCGCGGGGCAGCGATGCGCTCATCGTTGCAGCCGCCGCCGACAAGGCCGAGGGCCTGATCGATGCGGCGGTGCTGGCAGCGTTGGGCGCCGAAGGCTATCTGATCAACGTCGCCCGTGGGCGGCTGGTCAACGAACCTGACCTGCTGGCGGCCTTGCAGACCGGTACCATCGCTGGCGCGGGTCTGGACGTGTTCGTCGATGAGCCGCGGGTGCCCGAGAGCCTGTTCGCCCGTGAAAACGTGGTGTTGCAACCGCACCGTGCCAGCGCGACCGTGCAGACGCGCACGCGCATGGGCGAAATGGTCCTGGCGAGTCTGGCCGATGCATTGGCCGGGAAGGTCCCGGCCAACAGTGTGACGGCTTGATCCGTTACGCCTCGGGTTTGCCTTTGGCGAACGCGGCGGCCTGCTCGGCACTGGCTTCTTTCTGATAAAGGCCTTTCCACTCGTTGTACGGCATGCCGTAAACCACCTCGCGGGCGTCATCGAGGCTGACCCCGATGGCACGCTCGTCGGCGGCGGCCTTGTACCATTTGGACAGGCAGTTGCGGCAGAAACCCGAGAGGTTCATCAGGTCGATGTTCTGTACATCGGTGCGCTTGCCCAGATGTTCGACCAGTCGGCGGAAAGCGGCGGCTTCGAGTTCCAGGCGTTGTTGATCGTTCATGCTAGCTACTCGGGGTGCAGCGACGCGGGCGGCGCTGAAGTGAATGGAAGGCGCGATGATAAGAGTCGCGGGCCGGGGCAGCAATGCCCCGACACCGATCAGCGCCGGGCGGCTAGGGTGATCGACACCGACTCGGCAAAACGTAGGGCGTGGGGCTTGTCCACCTCGACCTCGGCGTAATGCACGGCTTCGTGCTGCATCACCAGGTCGAGCAACTCCTGGGTCAGGCGTTCGAGCAGGGCGAAGCGATTGCCTTCGACGTGCTGGATCACCGCCTTGGTGATGGTGCGGTAGTTGAGGGCATGATCGATATCGTTATCGCGCACGGCCTCCTGGGCCGCATAGAGGATGGTGAGGTTGATCAGCACATCCTGCTTGTTGACGATCTCGTCTTCGTTGATGCCGATAAACGTGCGCAAGCGCAGGTCCTTGACCCGAATGCGTGCGGTGCCTGGCTCCAGTGGTGACATCTAGTCGTTACTCCGTCGAATCAATTGCAGAAATTCCTGGCGCGTGGTGCTCGAGTCGCGAAACGCGCCGAGCATCACCGAGGTGTTCATCAGCGAGTTCTGTTTCTCCACGCCGCGCATCATCATGCACATGTGCTTGGCCTCGATCACCACCGCCACGCCGGACGCCGCGGTAATGCCTTGTACCGCCTCGGCGATCTCGCGGGTAAGGTTCTCCTGAATCTGCAGGCGCCGGGCGAACATGTCGACGATGCGGGCGATTTTCGACAACCCCAGTACTTTACCCGTGGGGATGTACGCCACGTGCGCCTTGCCGATAAAGGGCAGCAGGTGATGTTCGCACAACGAGTAGAGCTCGATGTCCTTGACGATGACCATCTCGTCGTTGTCGGAGGCGAACAGGGCGCCGTTGACTATCTCTTCGACCGTCTGGCCGTAGCCGTGACACAGGTACTGCATGGCCTTGGCAGCGCGCTTGGGGGTATCGAGCAGGCCTTCGCGGTCCGGGTCTTCACCCAGCTCCTTGAGGATTTCACGGTAGTGATGCGGCAGAGTGGAAGTCATTGCAGGGTCATCCTCGCGGGCGCTTTATTTCAGATGGCGGCCGCCGTTGACGGGCAGAGTGGTTCCGGTGACGTACGGGTTGTCGAGCAGATAGCGCAGGCTCTGGTAGATCACCTCGGCGCCGGGCTCGATGCCCAGGGCCGATTTGGCGAGAGCCTTGGCGCGATACGCCGCATCGTCATCGGCATTGAACTGGATCAGTGCGGGGGCGATACCGTTGACCTTGATTGCCGGCGCGTAGCGGGCGGCGAACGACAGGGTGAGGCTGTCGAGGCCGGCTTTGCTGGCGCAGTAGCCTATGTGGTTGGCGCTGCCCTTGCGGGTGACATCGTCACTGATATGGATGATGTCGGCCGGGCCGCCGTTTTGCAGCAGCTCGGCGCAGTGCAGGTTGATCAGGTAGGGCGCGCGCAGATGCACGTTAAGCATGCGCTGTAGCGCGTCCTCGGCGTCGTCGCTCAGCCAGAGCGATGCATTGTGGACAATGGCGCGCAGCGTCGGGGTAGTGGCCTTGAGCGCTTCTATGAAGGCGTCGATGCCGGCCTCGGTAGCAAAGTCGGCAAACAGTGTCTGCGCGCCAGCGGCCTGCAACTGCTGCACGCCCGGACGTTCGCTGCGGTAGGTAGCGATCACCGGCTGCCCCTGTTCCAGCAGGCGCAGGGCGCAATGCAGACCGATGCGCTGGCTGGCGCCGGTGATCAGAATAGGGGCGGGGGCAGGCATGTCGGGCTCGTGGTTCGCGAAGATGGCCGGGGCATCCATGGGCTGGATAACACGGGGTTTCCAGCAAAGTTATACCACTGGCCAATCTTGTACAACCTTGCCCTGCGCGTCGGCGCCTTGGCGGTTGCCGCCTTAACGCGATGACGGCGCTGGCTGCACGGTAGGCGCTACTTCGCGCTTCGGGGTTGGATGCAGCCAACCCGCCAGCAGGCGCGTGGACAGCGGTATGAACCAGAACACCATGATCGGCGTCAGCACCAGCGTACTGAGCATGATTCGTGGCACCAGGCCCATTTCGTTGAGCCAGTGACCCAACAGAAAATTGAAGGTCAGATTGACCGGAAAAAACGCCAGCCATACCGCTACGGACTGCTTCCAGCGCGGTGGGTGGGAGGGGTGGGCGACATTGCCGAACCAACCGTCGATACCGGCGACGCGGTGCTCGTGGGGCTGGGCGAACAGGCCGCTGCCACGTTTGAGCCAGGATTGGCGCGAGGCGGAGTGCTCCCAGGCGTGCAGGGTCGCTTCGTCGGCGAAGCGGAAGATGATCTGGAATTCATCGTCGTCGGGCGGTGGAGCCAATACACCGGAACCCAGATAGCCCGGAAAGTCGGTGGCCAGGTGTTCGCCTTCGTGCAGCCAGGCAATCAGTTCCTGGTAGTGACCTTCGGCGGCGCGACGCGCAACCATGAGGGTGACGGGTGAGGTAGACATGGTGTATCTCCGTACGTATCGAGCGTCCTGGATAAGGGCTCAAAAAAACGCAGCGCCGGGGTGATGGGCTGCGTTTCAGGTCAGGGCGGCGGCGGGTAGTGCGGCCATCGGCGATCACGCCAACAAACACAAGCAAGGATTATTCCGGATTGTGCCCCCTGTTGCAGCAGGTATCGGACAGGCCGACAGATTCGTCGCGCTTTCCTGCACAGGCGCCGGGGAGGGTAGAATGTGCGGATACCCGCCACCCCTTGGTTCTGCTCGCAATGACTGATGTCTCCTCCGACCTTCGCGATGCCCAGGTCCTGCACAGCGAAGAGCTGTTCCCGATTCGCGAGGTGTCGCGGGTCACTGGTATCAATCCCGTCACCCTGCGGGCCTGGGAGCGGCGCTACGGGCTGATCCAGCCGACGCGCACTGAAAGCGGGCATCGCTTGTATTCGCGCGCCGATATCGACAACGTGCGTACCGCATTGATGTGGATCGAACGCGGCGTGGCGGTGAGCAAGGTCGGCAAGATTCTCGCCCGCACTCAAGGCGCCCATAGCGACAGCGCCGAACAAAATGGCGCCCGTGCCGAGTGGCTCGAATGGCAGGCCCAGGTCCGTCGCGCGGTGGCGGGGTTCGATGAGCCGCAATTGGAGCGCATCTACGGCCAGGTGTTCTCCAGCTATCCGCTGGTCGTGGCGTTTCAGGAAGTGCTGATGCCGGTATGGCAGGCATTGCTGGGGCGTCAGGAAGGCTACGGCCATACCAGCGAATGGTTGTTCCTCGACAGCTTTCTGCGCGCCCGCGCGCTGCAGCGCCTGCAATTGACGCGCGGGCATGGTCAAGCCTGGATCATAGTGGTGGCCGCGATGCCCGGGCCGACTCGTGAGCTGGAAGTCCTGGTGGCAGGCTTGATGTTGGCCGGGGCGCAGGTGGACGTGCACGTGCTGGCGTTGGGGCAGCCCTTGAACGAGCTCAGCCTGGTGTGCGAGAAGATCCAGCCCCATGCCCTGGCGTTGTTTTCCCATCGGCCGCTCAACGGCGAGCAACCGCGCCAGTTGCTCAAGTTGGGGATGACGCTCGAATGCCCGTTGATGTTGATGGGCGAGGCTTCAGAGTTGGCGCAGGAAGCGCTGATCGGCACGCAGATCGCGTGCCTGGGTGGCGAGGGGCGCCTGATGCAGCGCCGCCTGCTGCAGTACCTTGAGGGACACCTGGATACTTAGGGCCTGGCGCTGGCTGATCAAGCGTGCAGTTCGGGATGGCTCAACTGGTGCTGTTGCATGATGAACTGCCGCAGTCGCTCGGTTTCCTGAGGGGTATTTTCATGCAGGCTGTATGCGAACAGGCCGTCGGCGGTCTTGCGCTGGCGTTTGCCTTTCATGGCCATGGCGCCGAAGCCGTCGGGCGCGAACCATGCCGACAGCGCTGGCGGCGCCGCACGGTCGCGAGCTTCGACGAGCATGCCGTTGAACGACAGCTCCCTTGCCCAGAGTCCCGTCGGTTTGCCCTCATCGTCCTCGAGAGAGATTGGCGTCGGCAGCGTCAAGCGCCACGGCCGGATCATCGGCCCGTCCTCATAGATGGTCGGCGCGCCAAGCTTGATATGCTGGGCATGAAACTCGTCTTCGACCAGTTGCAGCGGAAAGCTGATCTGCTGGTTCTCGAATTGAGCCTGGATCGTCACGTGATCCTGAGCTACCAGTCGGGTCAGCAAGTCCTTTATCTGTACACCGCCATTGACCAGCAGGCTGGCCGTGGCATCACGCACGTTCAGCTGCGGGTTGTGTTGCATCGTCTGAATGAAGTCCAGCTCATCCTGTGTCAGGAGGGCGTCAGATTGCATGCTCGTGCTCAACAGATAAAAGACGGAAGGTCGGCTATTTCGACCGCAGTTTATCAAAATTGTTACCGCCGCTGGTCACCTTCCAGTTCCGCGATACGTTTGTGCGCTTGTTCGAGGCTGCGCTCCAGCTCGACGATTCTCTCCCGAGCTGCCACCACGTCGCTGACATCCTTCTGAATGCCGATGTAATAGTTGCGCTGGTTGCCGTCGTGGCGCACCGGAGTTATGGACAGTTCGTTCCAGAACGGGGTGCCGTCCTTACGGTAGTTGCGCAGTATCTGGCGGCTGGGTTGGCCGTTGTCGATCGCCACGCGCACCGCGCGCAGGGCGACATCGTCCCGCTCGCCGTTCTGCAGGAAGCGGCAGTCGCGATACAGGGTTTCGTTGGCCGAATAGCCGGTCAGGCGCTCGAAGGCCGGATTGGCATAAATGAGGATGTTGTCCTCACCCTCCTGTTCGGCGATGACGATGCCATCGTTCGAGGCATCGACCATGAGTTGCAGCAGATTTGCGTTGATCATCGAGTATTTTGCTCCATTTCCTCGCCCCCTGTGGCAGTGCCGGGTGGATATTCTAGAACATACGCAACAACCAGCCATTCGGATCATGGCTTGATGCAATCATCGCCAGCGTTAGCGCGCGCGGCCATTCGAAGTCGTGCCGGGCAGCTGGTATCATCTGGGGTTTAATCCGTTTCAGGACCTCTGCCATGAAAGTCGCTGTGTTTTCCGGTTCCGTCTACGGTGTGGCCGAAGATGTCGCCCGCCGCGCCGAGTCGCTGTTCAAGGCCGCAGGTTTCGAGGTGTTCTATAGCCCTCGCGCCACCCTGGACGATTTGGTGGGCTCTGCGCCCGAAGCGCTGCTGGCGGTGACCTCGACCACGGGCCTGGGGGAACTGCCGGACAGCCTGCAAGACCTCTATGGGCAGCTTCGCGATCAACTGCCGGCAGCCTTGCGCGGCCTGCCGGGCGCGGTGATCGGCCTCGGTGATGCCAGCTACGATGACACCTATTGCGGCGGTGGCGAGATCATTCGTGAACTGTTCGCCGAGCTGGGGGTAACCGAAGTGCAGCCGATGCTGCGTCTGGATGCCAGCGAGACGGTCGACCAGGAAGACGACGCCGAGCCTTGGCTGCAGGAGCTGATCGGTCAGCTCAAGGGCTGACCGGCGTCAGCCCTCGCTCGCGCAGCAATTCCAGCCAGGCCTGGGCGGCCCGCGACAGATAGGCACCCTGGCGCCAGATGAACGCGATGTTCCAGCGCAAATGACTGGCTTCCACCAGCCGCAGGCGAATCACCCCCGGGCGCACCAATGCGCGGGCGACCACGCTGGGCAGCAGCACTACACCCTGGCCAGCGGCCACCAGCGCGGCAAGAAAGTCCGCCTGGCCGCTGCGGCCACCTTCCTTGGGCGTGAAGCCAGCCGCCTGGCACGCCTGCAGTAAACGGTCGTTGAGCACGAAGCTGCGTTGATAGAGCAGGAACGGAGTATCGGCCAATTCTGCGAGGTGCACGTGCTGATTGCCGGCCAGGGGATGATCGGCGGGCAGCAGGGCGTCGAGTGGTTCATCGCAGAAGGGCTGGGAGGCGAACGCCGGGTTGTTCGATGTCAGGGCGCCACCCAGTTCCAGTTCACCGTTGAGTACCGCTTGTTCGATAGTCCGGCTACCGTCCTGCTGGCGCTATGTCTGTTCGGCGGTCAAATGGCGGCGTGGTTTCATTGGCCCATTCCCGGTGGCGTGATCGGCCTGGGGTTGCTGCTGTTGGCGTTCGCCTTCAACCTGGTCAAACCCGCATCGCTGCAACTGGGTGCCGGGCTGTTGATGGCTGAAATGCTGTTGTTCTTCATTCCGGCCCTGATGAGCATGCTCGATTACGGCACCTTGCTGCGTCAGGAGGGCTTGCGTATCGGCGTGGTGATCGGCGTCAGCACCTTGCTGGTGATGCTGGTGACCGCGTTCACGGTGGACGCGGTGTGCCGCTGGAAGATGCGCCATGACGCTTGAGCCCATGCCGCTGTTCTGGCTGGCGCTGACGCTGCTGGCCTACCTGTTCAGCCGCTGGCTGTATCGACGTACCCGCCGCTACCTGTTGTCGCCGTTGATTCTGGTACCGGCGCTGCTGTTCGCGGTCGCGGTGCCGATGCATACCGGCTACGCCGAATATTCCAGCAGTACCCATTGGCTGCTGCTGGTACTGGGCCCGGTGACCGTGGCGTTCGCCATCCCGATCTGGCAGCAGCGTGCATTGCTGGTGCGGCACTGGCTGGCCTTGTTGCTGGGTATGCTGGTGGGCAGTTGCGCTTCGATCGCCAGCTCTTGGTGGCTGGCGCGGGCGCTGGCGCTCGACAGCTCAGTGGCGCTCTCGCTGGTACCGCGCTCGATCACCACGCCGTTCGCCATGCCGTTGTCCCACGACCTGGGGGGACTGCCGGACCTGACTGCGGTATTCGTGCTGTTCACCGGGGTCTTCGGTGCCATGCTCGGTGGCATTCTGCTCAAGTGGCTGCCGCTGCGCAGCCCGCTGGCGCGCGGCGCTTTGTTTGGCGTGGGCGCGCATGGCGCGGGCGTCAGCCGTGCGCAGGAAGTGGGCAGCGAAGAGGGCTCGGTCGCGGGCTTGGTGATGGTGCTGACCGGCCTGCTCAATCTGTTCGCCGCGCCGTTGCTTGGCGCGATCATCTGATCCGCCGATCAGCGGTGTGCGCTAGGTGGCAGTGGCCTGAGGGCGCTGCAGACCCATCGGTCACGGCCTGACCCCCAAGGCCATTAAGCTGGCTGCCAAGGCAACTGCGCGTCGCCTCACGCTCTGCGTAGACTGGCGCCAGGAAGCACAAGCAAGTGCCTGGGTGAATGCCATGATCGCAATCCGTATATGCGCCGTCGCGCATGCCTCATCGACGATACTCGCCGCCCCGGGGTACCCGATAACGCTGCACAGACTCGGCCATTGGCAGCTGGAGCGGCGATGATGACCCTGGCCGAGATACCGCTGCGGATCTGGCGCACGCGGTCCCAGGTATTCGACTTCAACGGGCACAGCATGCGCTACTGGAGTGCCGGGCGCGGCCAGCCGTTGTTGTTGCTGCACGGTTTCCCCACCGCGAGCCACGACTGGCACTACCTGTGGAAGCCGCTGACCAGCCAATACCGAGTGATCGCCTGCGACATGCTCGGCTTCGGCGATTCGGCCAAGCCCGGTCGCCATGCCTATAGCCTGCTGGAGCAGGCCGACCTGCAGCAGGCATTGCTCGCCCATTTGAATATCGCCGAAGCTGTGCATCTACTCGCCCATGATTACGGCAGCAACGTTGCGCAGGAGCTGATCTTTCGTCATACCCAGGGGCAGATCAAGGTCGCCAGCTGTGTGTTTCTCAATGGCGGGCTGTTCGCCGAAGCCCATCGCCCCGCCAAGCTGCAGCGATGGTTATCGGGGCCTGTGGGCTGGTGGGTCGGTCGGGCCTTCAATCGCGCCGCACTGGTGCGCAGTGTTCCCGAACTCTATGGGCCGGACACCAGCCCCAATGAAAGCGAGCTGGACGATTGCTGGGAACTGCTCACGCACAATCGCGGGCCGCGGGTGCTGCATCGGCTGATGGATTATCTGGGCGAAACGCGTGCCCATGGCGAGCGCTGGACCCACGCCATGCAGGGCGCCGGGGTGGCCATGCGCATGATTGTCGGCGGCAGCGACAGTATCGCCGGAGTGCGCATGCTCGAGCGCTACCGGCAACTGATACCGGGCGCCGACACGGTGTTGTTGCCAGATATCGGCCACTACCCGCATACCGAAGCGCCGACCCAGGTGCTGCGCCATTTTCGCGAGTTCCATGCGCCGGTCACTCGGCGCGTTGCCGCGCTCTGAGGTGCCTCGCAGGCGCTGGATCCGCCGAGCTTGCTTCCCTGAAAAACAGGCATAAAAAAGGCCACTGCATAGGCAGTGGCCAAAACAAGACGTTCACTTGAAGGAGCAACAAAACGTCAGTACTACAGAACAACACACAGGAGGAAACAAACACAGTTCGATGAACAACGGCAGTGTGCAACGCCTGGATTAACCGGGTATTAACCACCGTGATCGCCGATCAGTGAGCGAATTTTAGGCGCTCGCGGGCGCAGGAAAAACCACTGATACCGACATTCACTGTTACCCGCACCGCAACAGTTCACGTGGCGCCATGTCAGTGCATGATCGTCACGGCAGTCGGCAGATGATGCAGACGATCGGTCAGGCGCAAGCGCTGAATCGGATCCTCGGTCAACAACAAGGCATGTTCGAGATCGAAGCGCTCGGCCTGCGGACATTCCAGGCGCTGGTAGAGCCCGGCTCTGGACAGATAATCGGCGGCGGTGGCGGGGCCCAGCTCCATCACCCGCTCGGCATCCTTGAGCGCGGCAATGGGATTGTCGTGGCTGGCGTGCAGCTGCCGCAGATTGCGCGACAGCCGTTGCAGCATCTGGCGGCCTGATGCCTCCAGCAAATGATCGGCCTTCAAGGACACCTGCGGGCCGAACTGGCGCCCGAGCAGCTCGCGGCAGTCCACAGGGTAGAGGCGGCGGCCGCCGCAGGGGTCGAGCAGATGGTCGGCTCCCGGTACGCGCAGCAAAAAATGTCCAGGGAAATTCACGCCGATCAAGGGGATGTCCAGGCGGCGCGCCAGTTCCAGCGCAATCAGCGCCAATGGCAGCGACTGTCCGCGCTTGCGTTCCAGTACCTTGTCGAGCAACGCCGCCTGGGGACGCAGCGGGTGGAAGTCATCCTGTTGGAAACCCAGGCTGTTCAAGCGCCGTAGCAACGGCTGCGCGAGTTCGCTGACTGGCAGCATGGGCAAGCCGATGCTGATTTCCAGCTGCAATTCGCGAAAGTGACGGAGGATTGTTTCGGGCTGCACGTGCGGGTCGTGCTCGGCGGCGATCCACAGCGCTGCCTCAAACGTCGCGACAGGACTGCGCGTCAGGCATTCGAGGCAGGCTTTGCGTGGGCTCATGGCAGTCTCCGCGTTTGCTCCAGTTTTAGCCCTGCCTGCGCGTTTCGTCCAGTGCCATGGGTGTGAGTGGTGAAGAGATCGTCATTCATGAATCTTTCTGCATGGCAACGGCGGGGTCCTATACTCACTCGATAACAAAAAATCCGGAGCTCGCCGATGTTCGCGCTGATGCAAAGCACCCGTACCGAGTCCGTTCACCTGGCCTACGACCCGCCCACCGGGTTGCGTGCGGTCATCGCCATCCACAACAGCAGCGCCGGGCCGGCTATCGGCGGCTGTCGCTACCTGGCTTATCCCGACGACGACAGCGCCATGGGCGATGCCATTCGCCTCGCCCAGGGGATGAGCTACAAAGCCGCACTGGCGGGGCTGAAGGTGGGCGGCGGCAAGGCGGTGATCATCCGCAGCCCCCATGTGGAAAATCGCGCGCTGTTGTTCGAGGCATTCGGACGCTTCATCGAGGGGTTGCAAGGGCGCTACGTGACGGCCATCGACAGCGGTACCTCGACGGCCGACATGGATTGCATCGCCCAGACCACCCGATACGTCACCAGCACCTCTGCCGCTGGCGATCCGGCGCCGCATACGGCCATGGGCGTGTTCGCCGGGATTCGCAGCACGGCCATGGCGCGCCTGGGCACCGATGATCTGAACGGTTTGCGGGTGGCCATACAGGGGCTGGGGAAAGTCGGCTATGCCTTGGGCGAGCAACTGCACGCGGCGGGCGCGGAATTGCTGGTCAGTGATCTGGATCAAGGGCGGGTGCAACTTGCCAT
The DNA here is from genome assembly GCF_058986725.1 of Pseudomonas sp. GW821-FHT01A09. Taxonomy (NCBI): domain Bacteria; kingdom Pseudomonadati; phylum Pseudomonadota; class Gammaproteobacteria; order Pseudomonadales; family Pseudomonadaceae; genus Pseudomonas; species Pseudomonas sp. GW821-FHT01A09. The sequence goes on along the minus strand of NZ_JBYSWB010000010.1, from coordinate 142,599 downwards.
GGAGCAGTGGGGCGCTCGCCCGGTGGCGGCGGAGGCCTTGCTGGCGACCCCTTGCGATATTTTCTCGCCCTGCGGGCTGGGCGGCATTCTGACCGGACAAAGCGTGGGTCAGCTGCGCTGCGCCGCCATCGCCGGTGCGGCCAACACGCAATTGACCACTCTGAATGTCGCCGACCAACTGGAAGCGCGGGGAATTCTCTACGCACCCGATTATGTTATCAATGCTGGCGGGTTGATCTACGTGGCGCTCACCCATCAAGGCGATGCGCTGGGCACCATCACTCAGCGCCTGGCCGGCATCAGCTCGCGGCTGACGGAGATCTTCGCCCACGCGCAGGCCGAGAAGCGTTCGCCTGCGCGGGTCGCAGAGATACTGGCGGAGCGGTTGGTGTACGGGGTGTAAACGCGCAGCGGGCTATTACTCCGCCGCCTCGGGTGCGCCGAGTTCGTCCAAGGCACTGGCGTTGCTCTTGAACGCAGCGGCGAATACCGCGCGATTCTTGGCCATGTAGATACTGGCGTCTTCGGCATTCTTTTCCGAAAGCCCCGGCACATTCTTGAGCAGGACTTGCGTCAGGGACTCTGCCAGCTCGAGCATTTGGTCGTGTGCATCGGCGAGTTTACGATCCACGAATGTCGTCTCCAGGTCTCGGGTGCTGCGATACAGGGTTTCAACAGCCATTGTTGGCCTCGTCGTCAGTTGCAGTGAGGGAGGCGAAGCTGCCTCGTCAAGTACTGTGTATTTATACAGTCAAATGCCAGGCTGAGCAATAGCCCCTGCATTCGAGCTTTATAGCAGCCCAGCGACATCACGCCACGTGCCTAAGCCCCCGCGACAACCATCTTATTGAAGAGCATGGCCTTTTTTCTGCATGGGACGGTCATGTTCGTCCCGTACTCTGCCTCACGGCCCGGCGCCGTATCAGGGTTTTCTCCGTAACCGAGGTGTGATCGATGGAAATGAAATGGGCCGACAGGCTGCGCAAGAACCTGCATTCGCAGGCCGATTCCCTGGGCAATCTGTGTGTGGAGGCGTTCCACTACCTGGCCTTGTTCGGGATCGGCGCCATTACCGCCTACGCCGCGGTGGCGACCTTTATCGGCATGCTCGAGAAGGGCAGCGTCTCGGTGGATGACATCCTGCTGCTGTTCATCTACCTGGAGCTGGGGGCAATGACCGGGATCTATTTCAAGACCAACCACATGCCCATCCGCTTTTTGCTCTACGTCGCCATCACCGCGCTGACGCGTCTGTTGATTGGCGATGTGTCACATCACAATCCCCCGGATCTGGGCATCATCTATCTGTGTGGCGGGATTCTGTTGCTGGCATTCTCGATCCTGGTGGTGCGCTATGCGTCGGCGCGTTACCCATCGGTCAAGGAAAAGGCAGAGGGCTGATAGGGTCGTCGAGATCCCTTCGCACCATCGCCACTCAGAACGTCCAGGCGTGGGCCTAAGTGGTGCGAACCTTTGCTTCGAGGGATCTCCCAAACCCGGTGTGCAACCGGGTGTTGGCGGAAGATGATTCAGAGGCCCGCGAGGTTGGCTGATCGGTTCCAGCTCTTTTCGGGCTTGGGCAACAGCGCCGGGCTGTCGCGATCGGTCATCGCCGCAAGGATTTCCATGGCGCTGCCGCCCTGCTCGATAGCGATGCCGAACTGCACGCTTTCGATCAGCCGTTTCAGGCGCTTGGGATCGTTACGTTGGGCGGCGCTGATCATGCGCTTGGCGACCACCCCGGTCTCGTTCGACAGAGTCAGCATGATGCTGCCGTCGAGCCGTTCGATGCTCAGATTGACCCGATATTGAGGTTGAAACGCGTCACTGATGCTTTGAAAGGGATTGTCCATGGCGTTTCACCTGATCTGTTCAAGACTGCACTTATTGACTGGGCGTGATCACGATTAGTTCGCCGCGCCAGACCACTGGTGGGTCTTCTGCTTCCTGCTGGCAATTTGACTTCGAGATAGACGTCGAGCGTTGTGGAGTTACAGAACTGATAAAGCAAGGGGCATGCCGGTTTTGTCGGACAATCGATTGGCGTCCAATAAAAAAAGCGAACACTGGGTTCGCTTTTTTTGTATGGACAATCAATCAACTATTGCGCACTTGCTCGTTTTCGAGGAATTCTTCTTCGAGCAAGGCGTCGGCCTCGCTGCCCTCGGTGGAGGTGCCTGGAGCAGGTGCGCGACGTTGGCGCAATTTGCCGAACAGGTGCTCGAGGGCGTGATCGAGTTTGACCGCCGCGCCGTCGACGGCGAGATCCAGGGAGGGCGCCTTGTGGGTCACGGAAATCGGTTGGTGGCCCTTGGGCCGTGCCTCCATCTGGCAGCGTTTGTCTTGCGGACCGGCCTTGTCGCCGTTCTCGTCGCTCAGATGGACTTCAATGCGGGTGAGGTCTTCCTCGTAGCGCTCCAGCGTGCTTTCTACTGTGGTTCTTACCCACTCCTCCAGTCGGATACTGCTTTCAATATGGTTATCGCTATTGACTTGGATTTGCATAGTTCAGCCCTTATTCAGCTAGCTCGCAAGAAGTCGGATGGGCCATCGCGAAACGCGGGTATTTCCATCCGCTCTTGTTTACAAGGTCAGGCACCCAGAGTTGGAATTCAACCCCCTGAAATAAATAAATAATTAGTGAACGTTTCAGAAAGCTACGGAAGTCTGGAGATAGACGGTTCGCGGCTGCCCTGCGTACTTGCCTTTGTTGTTGTCGTCGTATGACCGCGTGAAGTACTGGTGATTGAACACATTCTTGACCCCGACCGCGACGTTCAGATTCGACAATTGCGGACCGAAATCGTAGCCGGCACGGCCGTTGAACAGCACATATCCGGGGATTCGCCCGGTGCTGCCATCGGCGCTTTCGGCGGCGGTGTTTTCGTTGTCGGCGAACTGGCTGCTCTGGTACTCGCCATCGACGTTGAGCTTCCAAGGGCCCTGGGTATAAGCAACGCCAAGCGTGCCTTTGTGTTTTGACGAGAACGGCACACGATTGCCGTGATTGACCCCGGATTCGCGGATAGTCGCGTCAACATAGGCATAGGTGGCGTACACCTCGTAACCGGCCAGGGCCGGGCTCAGGCCGTCCAGCGCGTAGTTGATGCTGCTCTCGATGCCCTGATGACGCGTCTTGCCACGGGCGATGACGGTATCGTTGGTCTGGTTGCTGTCGTACTGGTTGTCGAAATCGATCAGGAAAGTGCCCAGTTCCGCCTTGATCCGCCCGTCGTCATAGCGGGTTCCCAGTTCCCAGGTGCGGGCCTTCTCGGGTTTCACTTCGCCGCTGGTGACCCGGTTGGGCATCTGGCTGTATTGCACACTGCCGAACGAGCCTTCGGTGTTGGCGTACAGGTTCCAGCTGTCGGTGAGGTGATACATCACGTTGAGCGCCGGCAGTGGGGTGTTGTAGCTGCCGGAATATTTGGCCTGGGTGAGCAGGTTGGTCTGCTGCGAATCGATCAGCTCGTAGCGAATGCCCGGGGTGAAGGTCCACTTGCCGATGTCGATGCGGTCGTCGATGAAAAACGCGTGGGCTTCGGTCGAGCCGCGCGTGTCGCGGTCATTGCGGCTGTCGGTGCTGGGTGTCAGGCCGGAAGCGATCGACTCGCGATAGCGCAGTTCATGGCCGGCCTCGCTGATGTAGCGATAGCCCATGCCCACTTCGTGCCAGCTGTCGCCCAGGGCGAAACCCTGAGAGACATGCGTCTCCACACCGCGCACCCAATATTCCCTCGGCGACAGGGACAGGAAGCTGCCTTGATCCAGGTAGCCGCTGCGCAGGGTGTTGGTGAAGAAGCTGTTGACGGTGAACTCGCGGGCGTCCTGCTGGTAGCGATAGCCGAGGTTGAACAAGCTGCGGCGGCCCCAGAACTTGTCCTTCAGGCGCGTCGACTGGTAAGGATCATCCTTGTAGGCGGCGCTGCTCAGGCCGCCGGGCATGTCGGCTTCGCCCTCGTAGTACTGGGCCATGGCATGCACGCTGTTGGCCTGGTCGATCTGGTAGTTGCCCTTGAGGATCAGGTCGTCGATCTGCGTGTCGCTGTGCTCGCGCCAGTCGCCGCCGCGCACGCCGGAATAGAGGATCGCGCCGCCCAGGCCGTTGGCGTTGGTGCCGCCGGCCATCAGGTTGCCGGTGGTCTTGAAGCCGTCATGGCTGGAGGAGGGCGCGGTTTCGGTCTGCAGGCCGCCCTTGAGGGTCGGCTCGTCAGGGATGGCTCGGGTCACGAAGTTGACGATGCCGCCGACGTTCTGCGGGCCATAACGCACCGCACCGCCGCCGCGCACCACATCGACGGCGTCCATGTTGCCCATGCTGACCGGGGCGAACGACAGCTGTGGCTGGCCGTAGGGTGCGAACGGCACCGGGATGCCATCCATGAGCACCGTGGAACGCGTGGCCAGCCGTGGATTGAGGCCGCGGATGCCGAAGTTCATTGCCATGTCATGGCTGCCGGTGCCGTTGTTGAGCGGCGCGTTGACTCCGGGGATGCGATTGAGCACCTCGCGGGCGCTGGTGGCACCGCTGCGCTCGAAGGCTTCACGGCGGACCACGTCGCGGGCCCCGGGATGCTCGAAGACGTTGGTCTGGTCGGCCTGGCCCAGCCAGTCACCGACCACGGTCGAGGCGCCCAGCTCGATCGGTGCGCTGGGCGCCGCCGTCGCTACCGGCGCCTTTTCCAGGCTGTAGGCGTTGCTGCCGACGACCTTGGCTTGCAGGCCGGTGCCTTGCAGCAGGCGTTGCAGACCTTGCTCGGCAGTGAATTCGCCGTCCAGCCCAGGGCTCTGCAGGCCGCCCACCAGCTGCGAGGCGAAGGAGATCAGCACGCCGGTTTCGCGACCGAACTGATTCAGGGCGCTTTCCAGCGAGCTGGGGGCGATGTGGTAGCTGCGGGTCGGCATTTGCGCGCCATGGGCCAGCGGCAGGCCGCTGAGGCTGAGGCTCGCCCCCAGCAACAGGCAGCGCAGTGAACGGGTGATCGGAGTGGGCGTGAATGACATCGCGGAACCTGTATGAGGGTCGGTGTAGAGGGGAGTTACCCTCTCTGTCACGCGAGATCGGCAAATCGGCTCATGCGCTCGAAAAATAAATTCAGACCCGTGCTTCGACACTGACCCAGTAGCGCGTGCGCCGCTTGATCTGCAACGGCAGGGCCACTGTCAACAGGTCGAGAATGCGGTCGGTGTCGTCGAGCGGATAGCTGCCGGAGATGCGCAAGTCGGCGACCTGCGGATCGCACTGCACATGGCCGCGGCGATAACGGCTCAGCTCATCGAGGAAATCGTCCAGGCGCATGCCGGCCGCCACCAGCATGCCGTCGATCCAGGCGCCACTGTTGGCGTCGACGACCACGGGCGGCGACCACTGCTGGCCGTTGAATCGCGCCTGGCGCCCGTGCTGCAGCACCAGCGGATAACCTCGCAGATCCTGCGGAGCGATGCTGGCCGTGCCCTCGAACACCGCGACCTGGGTCTGTCCGGCCCGTTGGCGAACGTCCAGTCGGCCCGGTTGCGCATTGATCACGCCCTGTACCGTGCTGATGTACAGCGGCCGCGGATCGGCTGCCACGCTCAACAGCAGTTGCCCTTCGAGCAAGTGGATCAACCGACGCTGGCCGTCGAAGCGCACGTCCACGGCGCTGGCGGTGTTCAAGTGCAACTGCGAGCCGTCATCCAGCGCCATCTGCCGGCGCTCGCCAAAGGGGCTGCGGTAATCGGCCAGCAACGGTGGCAACAGCTGCTGCTGGCGCAAGCCCAGGCCGGTGGCGCTGGCCACGCCCAGCAACAGCAGGGCCTTGAGCGCGCGGCGCCTGGCAGCCGAAGGCGGCGCCTTGAGCGTGGCGTGGGCCAATGGCCCGGGTACCCCGCGCAAACGCAGGTTGACCTGCTGGATATGCTCCCAGGCACGCCGGTGCTCGGCGTCGGCCTCCAGCCAGCGCTGCCAGGCCTGCTGACGCTGAATGTCGGGGCCGCCCTCCTGCAACTCCACCAGCCAGTGCACCGCCTGCTCGGCAACGTTGCTGGAAAAGCCGTGCGCGGCGGCATTGATCGGCGCGCTCACAGGGCGAAATAGCAGCGCAAGGCGGCTTTGTTGAGGTGACGCTTGACCGTAGCGATGCTGATGTTCAGCTCGGCGGCAATTTCGCCGTAGCTCAAGCCATCGACCTGAGCCAGCAGAAAGGCGCGCTTGACCGGCACCGGCAGGCCGTCGAGCAATTCGTCGAGTTCGGTCAGGGTCTGCAGGATGATCGCCCGGTACTCCTCGGACGGCACCAGCGCCTCGGGCAGTTCTGCCAGCGCCTGGTGGTAGGCGCGCTGCAGATCCTGGCGGCGGTAGTGGTTGAACAGCACACGCTTGGCGACGGTAGTCAAAAACGCCCGGGGCTCGCGCAAAGGCGGAGTCTCCCGGGCGGTCAGCAGACGCATGAAGGTATCCTGGGCGAGATCGGCCGCCGAATGCGGGCAGCCGAGACGATGCCGCAGCCAGCCGGTCAGCCAGCTCTGATGAGCGACGTACAGGCCTTCGACCGTCGAGCAGGCGTCTGGGCTGGCGTGTGACAAGGCGGATCTCCAACGCGCTGGGTGCGTAAAAGAATAAGAATTGTTCGCATTGTAATCTTTGTTCAGGAAATTCAGCAATCGGTCGTCATAAGGGGTCAACCCACCAGGTCAGCAAAGCCGCACACGGCCTTTGCGTATGAGAATATTTATCATTAGACTTGGCGCCTGTTTTTTTGCCGTGCAGCGGATGCGCGCGCCATTCCAAAGGGGGCCGAGATGGCCAGTAAACTTAACGGTGTGTCCGCCAGTTACCGCCTTGCGGTGGCCTCGCGCATCTTCGCCGCGGCGCTGGGCGGCTACGTGCTGGCCGCGCTGGCAAGCATCTGCTTCGCCTGGACCTTGCCGCTTGCCCGTGCTGAAGCCGTGGTCAGCAGCATGATGTTGGCCTTTATCGTCTACCTGATCGTGGTGCTTTGGTGCTTCGCCTGCCGCAGCGCCTGGCGGGCATGGGCGGGCATCGCCGTGCCGGGCCTGCTGCTGGCCCTCGCCGATGGCGCCCTGTACTGGGTGAACACGCCATGAAGGAAGGTCTACGGCAATCCATGGCGTGGCTGCACACCTGGGCGGGGCTGGTATTCGGCTGGCTGCTGTTCGCCATCTGGCTGACCGGCACCCTGGCGTATTTCCAGGACGAAATCACCCACTGGGCGCACCCCGAGATCCCGGTCCGCGCCCTCGACAGCCGCGCCAGCCTCGCCAGCGCGCAGACCTTCATCGACGCCAACGCGGCCACTTCGCCGAACGTTTACATCAGCCTGCCGAATCACCGCGACCCGGTGCTGGGGGTGATGTACAAAGACCCGCAAAAAACCGGGCGTGGCAGTTTCACCCGAGCCATGGTCGACCCGCAGACCGGCTTCAAGCAAGAGACCCGCGAAAGCCGCGGCGGCGAGTTTTTCTACCGCTTCCACTTCGAGCTGCAGATGGGCTATCCGTGGGGGCGCTGGCTGGCCAGCATCGCCGCCTTCGTGATGTTCTTCACCCTGGTGAGCGGCATCATCACCCACAAGAAGATCTTCAAGGAGTTCTTCACCTTCCGCCCCGGCAAGGCCCAGCGCTCCTGGCTCGACGGCCATAACGCCATTGGCGTGCTGATCCTGCCGTTCCATCTGCTGATCAGCTACAGCAGCCTGGTGATCTTCATGACGATGATCATGCCGGCGAGCATCATGACCAGCTATCACGGCGACACCAAGGGCTTCTTCAGCGATGTATTCCCCAGCGTCGCGCCAGCGCCGGCCAGCGGCGACAACAGGCCGCTGATGCCGCTGACCGAGCTTTATGACAAGGCGCGCGAGCAATGGCCCGCTACGCGCATCAGCCGGGTCGAGCTGGAACGGCCCGCCGACGCCGCCCCTACCGTCGAATTCACCCGCGATGACAGCGAAGGTATCGCTTACAACTACGGCAACAATCTGGTGCTCAACGCACAGACCGGCGCGGTGCTGAGCACCCCTCGCAGCATCCCGGTACCGATGCTGATCGGCGGTGGTTTCTACGGATTGCACATGGGCCACTTTGCCGGGCCGCTGCTGCGCTGGCTGTATTTCCTCGGTGGTATCGGCGGCACGGCGCTGATCGGTACCGGGCTGGTGATGTGGCTCAACAAGCGTCAACTCAAGCATGCCAAGTCCGGCGTGCTGCCCTTCGAGCTGCGCCTGGTGGAGGTGCTCAACCTGGCGAGCATGGCCGGCCTGCTTTGGGCGGTGCCGGGCTTCCTGCTGGCCAACCGTTTGCTGCCGGTGGCGCTGGAAGGCCGCAGTGCCTGGGAAGTGCGAGTGTTCTTCGGGGCCTGGCTGCTGTCGTTGCTGCACGCACTGCTGCGCCGTGGCCGACGGGCCTGGATCGAACAATTGCTGGTGGCGGCGCTGTTGCTCGCGCTGGTACCGGTGGTGAGTGCCTTGACCACCGACCACGGTCTGGTGCGCTCGATCGCGAGGGGGGACTGGGCGATGGCCGGGGTCGACCTGACGGCCTTTGCCGCCGCGTTGTTCCTGCTGTGGACGAGCCGCAAACTGATGAAGAAGGCCACCGCAGCGAAGCGCAAACCGGCAGCGCGGGAAGCCGAAGCGGTGCTGGAAAGCGAGGCCAGCCGATGATCCCTGCCGTGTTGTTGTCGTATGCGGGATTCACGGCCCTGTGCCTGGCCATGGACAAGCACCATGGCGAGCTGCTCAGGCGCAAGCCCACGGCGTGGCAGCGTCGGGCGTTGACGGGGGCGGGGTGGCTGCTGCTGGGGCTGGCGTTGATGGCCGCGGTGAGCAATGCCGGCTGGGCCATGGGCCTGGTCAACTGGACGGCGGGGCTGATGGCCAGCGCGGTGTTGCTGGTGTGGTTGATCCCCTATCAACCGCGCCTGGCGCTGGGCATCGCCGCCGCCAGCTTGCTGGTCAGCCCACTGGCAGCGCTCGGCCTCGCCTGATCCCACCCCTCTAGCGAGGGGGCTTGCCCCCGATAGGGCATACCTGCTCTGCGCGGTGTATCAGGACCGGCCAATCGGGGGCAAGCCCCCTCGCTACAGCTTCGCCAATGGCTCCTGGAAACGCAGCAAGCGTCCGGCATTGCCCAGCACCAGCAAGGTGCTGAGGTTGTGCAGCACCGCCGCGATCATCGCCCCCGCCACGCCCAGCAAGCCGAAGGCCGCCAGGGCGACGATCGCCAGGGTCCAACCCAGACCGATCACCACATTGACGTGCAGCGTATGCCGGCAGCGACGGCTCAGGCGTACGCAGGTGCCCAGGCGCCGCAGGTCCGAGCCGATCAGCACGATGTCGGCCGAGGCCAGGGCGATGTCCGCACCGCCCGCGCCCATGGCCACGCCCACCACGCCGGCCTTGAGCGCCAGCGAATCGTTGATGCCATCGCCCACCACCATGGGCCGGAAGCCTTTGCCGATCTCGGCGGTGACACGATCGAGCTTGTCTTCCGGCAGCGCTTGAGCGACTACGTCGCTGATGCCTACGGCCTGTGCCACCTCGCCGGCGACTCGTTGGCGGTCGCCGGTGAGCAGCAGTTGCCGGCCCAGCCCCAGCTCGCGCAGCTCACCGAGTGCCAGACGCGCTTCGGGCTTGATGCTGTCGGCCAGTTTCAGCCAGGCCAGAAAACGCCCGTTGAGGGCCAGCCCGGCGATCGGGCCGCCGTGATCCGGCACCGGTGGCAGATCGATACCCAACTGCGCGAACAATTCCGCCCGCCCCAAGGCCGCAGTGCCTTGGGCGGTCTGCGCGACCACGCCGAGGCCCTGGCGCTCATGCAGATCGTCGAGGGCGCGCCAATGGGCCTTGGGCACCAGGGTCGCCAGGGCGCGGCTGACCGGATGGCTGCTGGCGGCGCCGAGGCTGGCGGCCAAGCGCATGACCTGAAACTCGCTCTGGGCGATGCCGGGCGGGGTGCCGCTGGCATCGACGGCACTCATCTCCTGCGCCGCGTCGGTCAGTTCGAGGGCTTGCAGGCGCAGTGAGCCGTAGGTCAGGGTGCCGGTCTTGTCCACCACCAGCGAGGTGAGGTCGGCCAGCTCTTCGAGGAACGCCGAACTGCGGATCAGAATGCCGTGGCGCGCCGCCACGGCGATGCCGGCAATGGCGGTGGCCGGTGCCGACAGCACCAGCGCGCAAGGGCACGCAGCCACCAGCACCGCCAGCATCGCCTGGGCGTCGTGGGTGATGAACCAGGTCACGGCGGCAATCATCAACACCAGAATCAGGTAACTGCCGGCATAGCGCTCCAGCACCCGGGTGATCGGTGGCTTGGAGCGCTCGGCGTTCTGCATCAGGGCGATGACCTTGCCCAATGTCGAGTCGCTGCCGGTGCGGGTCACTTCGACGCGCAACAGGCCGTCGAGGTTGATCGCGCCGCCGAAGACCTGCACGCCGACGCTGGCTTCGACCGGCACCGACTCGCCGGTGATCGGCGCAGTGTCGAGGCTGGCCTGGCCGGACAGCACCACGCCGTCAGCCGGCAGGCGATCGCCGGCGCGTACTTCGACGATGTCGCCGGGCTGCAGCTGGCTGTTGTCGATCTCGCGCACCGAGCCATCGGGCAGCAGTTGCCGGGCATTGCTGTGGGTCAGTTGGCCGAGGGCATGGATGGCTTCCTGGGAGCCGATCACGCTGCGCTCTTCGAGCACGTGGCCGAAGATCATGATGATCGGCAGCAAGGCGGCAGTCATCAGGTCGCCGGTGCTCCAGGCGGCGATCAGCGCCAAGGCGATCAACTGATCGGTGATGCCGTGCAGGCTGGGGAAACGCAGACTGTACCAGGCCGAACGCAGCACCGGCACGGCCACCAGCAGCGAGGCGGCGCCGAGCAGGATCTGGCTGACGCCGCTTTGCAGCGGGTCGTACCAGCGCCATATCAGGCCCAGCGACAGTAGCCCCAGGGCCAGCATGGCCAGGGTCAACTGGCGTGCGGCGCTGCGCTGTTCGGCGCGGGTCAGCAGGCTGGGGTCGGGGGCTTCGGCCTGCCCGCGAGCGGGCTCATGGGCATGATCGTGGGAGTGGTCGTGGGCAGTCATCGATCGGCTCCCTGGAGGATCAGGTGGTCGCTGTCGGCGGGGTCGACCGTGGTCACCGAGCCGGCCTGGTGGAGGATGGCCGGGATGCGTTCGCGATACAGGCGCAGCAGCAGATCCGGGTCGATGGCGGCAGGGTTGGCTTGCGCCAGGCTGTCGATGGTCGCGGTCTGCGCCTGGGCCGTGGCCAGCCGTTCACTGGCCTGGGCGTGGGCCACTTGCAGGGTGCGGTCGGCCTGCTGGGTGGCGGCCTGGGTGGTCTTGGCGGCGTCGGTGCGGGCGTTGGCCACGGCCTGGTCGGCCTGCTGGCTGGCGGTGAGCACGGCATTGAAGGCCGCTACTGCCGGGGTCGGCAGGCTGGATTGCACGTCCACTCGGTCGACGCGGATGCCCAGGCTCAGGCCTTCGTCCTTGAGCTTGTCGAGCTGCGCGTTGATGCCTTGCACCAGGTCGCCGCGCAAGCGCTCGCGGCGCTCGGCGGCCTGGCTGTCGCTGCCGATCAGCTCCGGACGAGCGACGAGGATGGTGTCCAGATCGCGGGCGGCGCTCAGGGCCACGGCGCTGCGGGTCACCACGCGGTCCAGCGCCGGCAGCACGTGTTCGCCCTGCAGCACGTAGGCGTAGGGATCGTCGACCTTGAAGTAGGCGCGCACGTCCAGCTGTACCACTCCGGCATCGCCGGTCAGCAGGTAGCCAGAGCCGGCCAGGGCATCGCTGAGCGGGTCGCCGAAGGTGGCCATGCGCTCGGCCTTGAGGGCTTCGGCGGAGCGCAGCAGAGGTTCGATGCGGCGCTCGATCACGCGGTCGGCGGCGGGCAGCAGCACCACTTGTTCGAATGGCTGCGGCCAGGCCAGCAACAGGCCGGCATTCTGCACGCGATCGAGGGCGCCCATACGCAGCACCACCGCGCGGTTCTGCGGGGCGATTTCGCGGATGTTCGAGGTGCCCCAGGCCAGCGCGGCGACCACAGTGACGCCGTACAGCGCCAGGAACGCCAGGCGCCCGGCCTGTTGCCACGGGCTGGCATTGCGGGGGGCGAGGGCGTCATCGGTCATGGCTGGGTACCGGCGGGCTTTCTGTCTTGAATCGGTTTGTCCTGTATGGGCTTGTCCAGGGCTGGCGGCCCGTCGACCAGCACTCGGAATGGCGCCGCATCGGTGCGCAGCACCAGGCGCGTGCCCGGGGTGATCACGGTGCCGAGGGTGTCGAGCGAACGTAGCAGGCTGTACAGCTGCGGCGCGCGGGCATAGGCCTGGCCGTAGATCTTGGCGGCGTCGACCCGCGACTGTGCTTCGATATCCGCTGCCTTGACGCTGGCGTCGGCCTGCAGCATGCGGGCATCGCGTTCGGCGCCGGAGCGAATCTGCGCCGCCTCGCGCTTGCCGATGGCGGTGCGCTCGGTGGCGATGGTCTCGCGTTCGGCACGCATGCGGTCGACCGTGGCGTTGAGGGTCACCGAGGGCAGGGTCAGGCGTTCGATACCGACCTGGGCCACGCGCACGCCATAGGTGGCGAGCAGTTGCTGGCCGATCTGCTGACGCAGTTGCGCTTCGAACTCGGCGATGCGCACCTGGCTGGCGTCGGTGTTGATCAGGCTCGACAAGTCGAAGCTGCTGGCGGTGGTTTCCAGTGCCGAGCCGATGAAGGTGCGGATCTGCCGCGCGGCTTCGTCCGGCTGGTTCTGCACGGCGCGCATAAAGCGTTTGACGTTGTCGTCGTCGCCCTGCACCTGCCAGGCCACATAGGCCTGCACGATGATGCGCAGGCCGTCGCGGGTGCCGACATCCTGCAGGCCGCTGGAGGTGGTGCGCAGGCGCAGGTCGACCGGGATGCTGGCTTCGAACGGCGCCGGCCAGCGCCAGTTCAGCCCCGGCTTGAGCAGCACCCGCGCCGGGTCGCCGAAGCGGGTGATCACGGTGGCCTCGCCGGAATGCACCTGTACCAGACTGGCGGCGGCGATGGCGAACAGCACCAGCACCAGAGCGAGGATCATGCGGCGCCACAACGCGCCGCCGCTGACCGGGTCTGCGCCGTGATGGTGGTGATGGTGGCCGCCATGGCCGTGTCCATGCCCGGCGTGACTGCTGTGGTCGTGGCCGCCGTGGTCAGGGTGATCGTGAGAATGCAGCAGGCTCAAGGGATGACTCCTAAGGGGCGGTCTTTGGCGGCGACGCGGGGTCGACCGGCAAGGCGAAGGTGCGCAGATCAAGGGTAGGCGCCTGCCCGGCGCCCAGGCGGTGGTCGACCACCAGCAGTTTGGCGTTGACCAGGCCCAGGCTCAGCTGGCTCAGGTACTGCTCCAGCACAAAGGCCTGGCCGGCACTGGCGAAGGCCTGCTGTTCGGCACTGAAGCGCTGATCGGCGGCCTGCGCCTGGGCGTTGACTTCCCGGGCACTGGCGTTGGCGTTGTCCTGCAGGGTGCTGGCCTGCAACTGCGCTTCGTTGCGCTGCTGGCTGGCGGCCCCGCGTTCTCGGGAGATCAGCGCCTGCGCGGCGATCTGCGCGGCCTGCACACCGTGATAGGCATTGGCGGCGCCGGCTGGCGGATGAATGGCCTCGACCACGGTGGCGAGGATCTCGACGCCGCTGTCCAGTTGCTGCAGGTCATGCTGGACCGCGGCGCCGATTTGCGCGCCCAGGTCGTTGCGCTGTTCACCCAGCAGTTCATCCAGGGTACGGCTGGCGAACGCATGCACCAGCACGCGGCTGGCGGTGCTGCTGATCAGCCCGGGGATATCGGCGTTATGGTAGGTGGCGGCCAGCACCTGGTGGTCGTCCAGGCCGATACGGTAGACGAAGCGCACGTCCAGATTGACGATCTGAAAGCCCTGCTGGCCGCCCTGGCTGCTGGCGATGACCTGGGATTTATCGTTGAAATGGGTACCGTCCCACAGACGGTCGGCGCTCTCCGGGGCCGGGCCCTCGGCAGGCACGGTCACCGGAGCGCTGGCACCGGCCTCGACGCTGGTGGCCAGTTCATGCACCTGGCCGTTTTCGGCGGCGATCACTTGCCCGAACGGCCAGGGCAGGCCCAGATGCAGGCCGGGATTGAACACCGTGACCGGCTCGCCGAAGCGCTCGTAGATACCTCGGCCATCGACCGGCACTTCGCGAACACCCGTCAGTGCCCAGCCGATTACTGCGATCACCAGCAGCACCGGCACGAAGGCACGGCGCATGTAGGTGAAGGCCCAGACCTGCCGCAGGTCGATGCCGAAGCGGTTGCGCAGTTCATCCTGCAGCGCTTGCAGCGGCTGTGGCGGCCAGCGCAGCAGGTTGGCGGTCAGGCTTTCGCCCAGCAGGCGCGGTTCGAGGCGCGGCTGGCGTGGGCTGAACAGCGAGGCGATGGCGCGAATCAGCAACTCGACGGCCATCACGCCGGGCAACAGGCCGATCAACACGGCCAGACGCACCGGCCAGATCGCTTCGGCGTTGCGCAAAAACACGGCCAGGGCGCTGAGCAGCAGGGTCGCGAGCAGGGCCCGCAGCAATTGCGCCAAGGCTCGGGCTTCGGGCCACTGCTCACTGGCTTGCTGGGTGAGTTGGCGTTCGAACACCAGCAGCCCGAATGCCAGCAGCAGCAACAGCCCGGCGCCGAGGTTGCTGCTTGCCGTGGCAGCGGCGGCTGGCAGGTTCAGCTCCCAGACTTGATAGAGGCTGATCAGTGCCAGCAGGCCCCAGCCTGCGAGCCACAAGGTGGGGGCACCGATGTGCGCGAAGGTGCGCTTGCCGGCATCGCTGAAGCGCTCCAGCAGGCGTTCGTACCAGCCGCCTTCGGTGGTTGCTTCCGATAGCTCGGCGACCGGCTGGGCGGGCGCGTCGCCGATGGCGGCAGCGCGCCACAGGGCGACGCGTCGCGCGCTTTGCAGCCCGGCCAGCACGATGCAGGCGGTGGCGGCGTTGTTGGTGAGCACCGCGGGCCAGATCGACGTCGGCGAGAACAGATCGATCAGAAACGCCAGCACCAGCGCCAGGCCCGCCAGGGCGATCAGCACCTGGCTCAGGCGCAGCAGGCGGTCGCTCTGCACCTTGGCACTCTGAAAACGCGGCAAGCTGTGGGGGTAAGTGTCGTCGGCGTCTAGATCGATACGCATTGAATAAATGGGCCTTGTTAGCGCAAATGCTTGCCGAGCGAGGCCTTGTCGGCCAGGGAGACGTTGAGTCAGGGGTGTAACAGTATAACGATGCTCTCTAAGAGGTCGATTAGGTTACTGAGTATTACATCAAAATTTCATTTATCGAGTGAGCCATTGGAGGCTGTATCAAGGCTACCGACGTCTTCGCGGGCAAGCCTTGCTCCCACAGCATCGATAGATCCAGCGGCGTCCACCTGTGGGAGCCGGGCTTGCCCGCGAAGGGGCCCTATCTGTCTGCCACAGCATCGGCAGCCCCCACAGCACCCACCTGTAGGAGCCGGGCTTGCCCGCGAAGAGGCCCTATCTGTCTGCCATCGCCAGGCGATACTCCCCCGGCGTGACCTTCAGCGTCTGCCCGAAGCGATGGGCAAAGTGGCTCGCGCTGGCGAATCCACAGGCCAGGGCGACCTCGCCCAGCGGCAGGGCCGTGCCCTGCAGCAACTGCCGTGCGCGGTGCAGGCGGCGCGCCAATACGTATTGATGGGGCGGCATGCCGAAGCTGCTGCGGAACATCCGCGCGAAGTGGTATTCGGACAGGCTGCACAGCTGTGCCAGGGTGCCGAGGCTCAACGGCTCGGCCAGCTGCGCATCGATGAACTCCACCAGCCGCCGGCGCTGATGGGCCGCCAGACCGCCCTTGAGGCGCAGGCCATCGCGAACCCCCACCTGGGTCAGCAGCATGTGCCCGAGCATTTCGTGGGCCAGGCTGCTGGTCAGCACGCGCTCGCCGGGCTCCTGCCAGTCGAGGCTGGCCAAGCGGTGAAAGCGCGCCGCCTGCAGGGGGTCGTCGAGGAAGGTGGTCTCGCGCAGTTGCAGCTCGCGCGGTTCCCGGTCCAACAGGGTGACGCAGCCATGGGCGAACTGCGCCTCGCCGAAATACAGGTGCGCCAGGCGCAGCTCACCGTTGATGACCCACTCCGAATCGTGCCCGGCCGGCAGCACGCAGAGCTTGTCGGGGCTGCCTTTGCGGTCCGGGCGATCGCGGCGGAAAGTGCCGGTGCCGCCCGCCAGGTAGCACGACAACGTGTGATGGCCGGGGCCGTCATAGCGCTGGGCGTCGTGATGGTTGTTCCACAGCGCCGCGACCATGCCGTCGCCGAGCTCGGCACAGTGCTCCAACTGCGCGTTGCTGGAGCCGCGCAGGGCCTGGAATACCTGGAGGTGGGCGAGTGGGGGCATGGTGTCAGGCACGGCTGGGAATTCGAGTGCCCATCCTACTGCGCGCGGGCGTGGTTGCCATCCTCCCCGGCGACAAATGCGCAAGATTATGAAAGCGCGACGCTGACCCCACCCCTGACACTGGCGCCCTGACCAAGGAGTCCGCACCACCATGAACCTCGCCCTGTACCTGCTCACCGTGCTCATCTGGGGCACCACCTGGATCGCCCTCAAGCTGCAACTGGGCGTGGTCGCCATCCCGGTCTCGATTGTCTACCGCTTCGCCCTCGCGGCGCTGATCCTGTTCGTCATCCTGCTGCTCAGCCGCCGCTTGCAGCCGATGAACCGGCGCGGGCACCTGATCTGCCTGGCCCAGGGCCTGTGTCTGTTCTGCGTCAACTTCATGTGCTTTCTCACGGCCAGCCAGTGGGTGCCCACCGGGCTGATCGCGGTGGTGTTTTCCACCGCCAGCCTGTGGAACGCCCTCAACGCGCGGTTGTTCTTCGGCCAGCCGATCGCCCGCAACGTGCTGGGCGGCGGGATGTTGGGGCTGGCGGGGCTGGGGTTGTTGTTCTGGCCTGAACTGAGCAGCCACCCGGCCAGCGCGCAAACCTTGCTGGGGCTCGGCCTGGCGCTGTTCGGGACGCTGTGTTTCTCGGCGGGCAACCTGCTGTCGAGCCTGCAGCAGAAAGCCGGCTTGCGGCCGATGACCACCAACGCCTGGGGCATGCTCTATGGCGCGACGATGCTGGGTCTGTACTGCCTGCTGCGCGATATTCCCTTCGCCATGGAATGGAACGCGCGCTATGTCGGCGCCCTGATGTACCTGGTCATCCCGGGCTCGGTTATCGGTTTTACCGCCTATCTCACCTTGGTCGGGCGCATGGGGCCGGAACGCGCGGCCTATTGCACGGTGCTGTTCCCATTGGTGGCGTTGAATATTTCGGCGGTCATGGAGGGCTATGTGTGGACATCCCCTGCGTTGCTCGGGCTGCTGCTGGTCATGTCAGGAAATGTCATGGTTTTCCGCAAGCCGCGCCCGCCAGTGCTGTTAAAGTCGGCGCACATGAATGGCTGACGATGGCACCGATGAACTGGATCAACCGTGCAGGTGCAATGGCTTTAGTGCTGTTGCTGAGCGCCTGTAGCAACACCCCGAACACTACGGATCAGCCCGGTCGGCCTTGGCGGCAGCAGATCGATAGCGTGCTGGCCGATCCGGCACTGGACGGCGCGCAAGTCTCCCTGACGGTACGCGATGCCAGCAGTGGCAAGACGCTCTACCAGCACGACCCCAGCCGCCGTGGCGTACCGGCTTCGAGCCTGAAGCTGCTGACCTCGGCGGCAGCGATGAGCGTGCTGGGCGCCGATTACCGCTTCGCCACCGAGCTGCGCAGCACTGCGGCGCCGAATGCCGGAGTGCTGAACGGCAACCTGTACCTGCGCGGTACCGGTGATCCGACCATGACCCCGACCGACTACCGTGAACTGGCCGCCGCCCTGGCGCGCAGCGGCGTGCGCACGGTGCGCGGCGATCTGCTGCTGGACGACACCTGGTTCGACACCCGCCGCCTGGGCACCGAATGGGCCAACGATGACGAAAGCGAGCCCTACGCCGCGCAGATATCGGCGCTCAACATCGCCCTGGATGATCACTACAACGTCGGCTCGGTGCGCTTGACCGCTACGGCCCGAGGTGGGGCTCGCCCGAGTCTGCTGATCGAGCCTGCCAATACGCTGGTGCAAGTGGTCGACAACGGCGGCATCGGCGCTTTCACCGTCGAGCGCGCGCACGGCAGCAACCGCATTGACGTCAGCGGCAGCCTGGCGCCGGGGGCAGTGGATGTTCGCTGGTCGAGCGTGTGGGAGCCGACCGGGCTGGTGGCCGATGTGTTCCGCAGGGCGCTGGCCGAGCAGGGAATTGTCGTGCAAGGCCAGACGCGCCTGGGCGTGGTCACGCCACCGAGCGCGCAAGTGCTGGCCGAACACCGGTCGATGCCCTTGGCCGCGATGATCAAGCCGTTGCTCAAACAATCCAACAATGGGATCGCCGAGGTGCTGCTCAAGAGCATGGGCCAGCAGACCGCCCACGCCGGCACGGCCGAAGCGGGCATCGCGGCGGTGTCGGGGTTCCTCGCCAGCCAGGGGGTCGATTCGGAACAACTGCGCCAGTTCGATGGTTCCGGGTTGTCGCGGCGCAATCTGATCTCGTCGCAGACCTTCACCGATGTGCTGATCGCGGCGCGGCACCAGCCGTGGTTCCCGGCCTGGTATGACGCCCTGCCGATCGCCGGCACCGGTGACCGCCAGAGCGGCGGCACTCTACGCAATCGGTTGAAAGGCACGGCGGCGCAGAACAACCTGCACGCCAAGACCGGATCGATGGGGTCGGTGTCGTCGTTGACGGGGTATGTGACGACGTCAGAGGGGCGGTTGCTGGTGGTGTCGATGGTCAGCAACAACTTCCTCAGTTCGCAAGGGCGAGTGAAGCGGTTGGAGGATCAGGTAGTGCGGGCGTTGTTGGTGAGCGGCGGCTGAGCCGCGAATCATTGTAGCGGGGGGGCTTGCCCCCGATCCAGTATGTCAGTTGCCACTGATTTTCGGGGGCAAGCCCCCTCGCTACAGATTGGACGCTTGCGAGTCAGCCCTTGAACACCTGCGGATTCACCAGATCCTGCGGCCGTTTGCCCAGCAGTGCTGCGGTCAGATTCTCCAGCGCCCGCTCAGCCATGGCCTCACGGGTTTCGCTGGTCGCCGAGCCGATATGCGGCAAGGTCACGGCATTGCTCAGCTTGAACAGCGGCGACTCTGCCAGCGGCTCTTTCTCGTACACATCCAGCCCGGCGCCGCGAATGGTGCCGTCCTGCAGCGCGGTGATCAGCGCGGCTTCATCGACGATCGGGCCGCGGGCGATGTTGACCAGGATCGCGTTGGGCTTCATCAGCTCCAGCTCGCGCTTGCCGATCAGGTGCTTGGTCTTTTCGCTGAGCGGCACCACCAGGCAGACGAAGTCGGCTTCGGCCAGCAGTTCGTCGAGGCTGCGAAACTGCGCGCCCAGCTCTTGCTCCAGCGCGGTCTTGCGGCTGTTGCCGCTGTACAGGATCGGCATGTTGAAGCCCAAGCGGCCACGGCGCGCGATGGCGGCGCCGATATTGCCCATGCCGACGATGCCCAGCGTCTTGCCGTGTACGTCGGTGCCGAACTGCGCGGCGGGGATCGAGGCCTTCCAGTTGCCGGCCTTGGTCCAGGCATCCAGTTCGGCGACGCGGCGGGCGCTGCTCATGATCAGCGAGAAGCCCAGGTCGGCGGTGCTCTCGGTCAACACGTCGGGGGTGTTGGTGAGCATGATGCCGCTCTCGTTGAAGTAGTCGACCTCGTAATTGTCGTAGCCCACCGACACACTGGAGACCACTTCCAGGTTCTTCGCCACCGCCAGTTGCTTGCGCCCCAGCGGTCGTCCGGCACCGATCAGGCCATGGGCTTCGGGCAGCGCAGCATCGAACTGGGCGGCGACATCACCTTTTTTCGGATCGGGCACGATGACCTTGAAGTTTTGTTCCAGGCGCGCGATCAGGGCCGGGGCGATGCGGCTGAAGGCAAGTACGGTCTTTTTCATTGGGCTTGTTCTCGGCAGACACTAGAGGGAAGGCCAAGGTTAGCAAGCTATCGATCCGCGTCGCAAACGCGGCTCAGATCGCCATGTGCAGCTCGTGGATCTTCAGGTCCGCTTCATGGGCGGCGAGCATGTCCGGCAGCGAGGCACGCAGGTATTCCACCCAGGTACGAATCTTCGCATCCAGATACTGGCGCGACGGATAGATGGCATAGAGGTTGAGCTCGCCGGAGCGGTACTTGGGCATCATCCGCACCAGGCTGCCGTTGCGCAGGCCGTCGATGGCAGCGTAGATCGGCAACACGCCGATACCCATGCCACTGGTGATGGCGGTGGTCATGGCGTCGGCGGAGTTGACCTGAAACGGCGCGTTGACGATGTTGACCATCTCCTGGCCGTCCGGGCCGTCGAACAGCCATTTTTCCAGCTGCAGCACCGGGCTGACCAGGCGCAGGCAAGAATGCGCGGGCAAGTCGCTGGGTTTGTAGGCCATGCCGTGGGTCTGCACATATTCCGGCGAGGCGCAGGCGATGCTGTAAGTGATGCCCAGACGTTGCGAGACGAATCCGGAATCCGGCAGCTCGCTGGCCAGCACGATGGACACGTCATAGCCCTCGTCGAGCAGGTCCGGCACGCGGTTGGCCAGCGTCAGGTCGAAGGTGACGTCCGGGTGGCTCTTGCGGTAGCCGGCGATGGCGTCGATGACGAAGTGTTGGCCGATACCGGTCATGGTATGCACCTTGAGCTGCCCGGCGGGACGCGCATGGGCATCGCTGGCTTCGGCTTCGGCTTCTTCGACATAGGCGAGGATCTGTTCGCAACGCAGCAGATAGCGCTTGCCGGCCTCGGTCAGCGCGATGCGCCGCGTGGTGCGGTTGAGCAGGCGGGTCTGCAGATGGGCTTCCAGATTGGAGACGGCGCGGGAGACGTTGGCAGTGGTGGTATCCAGTTGCACGGCGGCGGCGGTGAAGCTGCCAGCCTCCGCGACGCAACTGAAAGCGCGCATGTTTTGCAGGGTATCCATGTGTCACTCTCAAGATCGACGGCAAATTGTCGCATGAAGTTACAATTCAGTCTTGTGAATAAGTCCGTATTATCGCGTTATCGGTAACAAAGATTCGCACGAAACGCTGCTTATCGGCACCTTCGGCGCCCCCTAGAATTGCCGCTCCAAAGGTCACCCTTCTCTATCTCTCCCCGGGAACTCGCCGCTGTGCCGCCTCGCACCATTCGACCGCTGAATGCTTTCAGTGTTTTGGCCTTTACCTTGATCATCAGCGGCTGCGTCGGCACGGGGGGCATTGCACCAAAAAGCCGTCCTATGGCCGCCGATACCCTGGCCACCGACGCGGCCATCCAGGCCGCCGCGCAGGACGCCCATTGGCCCACCGCGCAATGGTGGCAGGGCTATGCCGATCCGCAACTCGACCGCTGGATTCACTTGGCCGTACAGGGTAGTCCGAGCATGGCCGCGGCCCTGGCCCGGGTGCGTCAGGCCAAGGCCATGGCTGGAGTGGCCGAGGCGGCCGAGTCGTTGCATGTCACCGGCAAGGCGGCGCTGGATCGGCATAACTGGCCGGCGGATCAGTTCTACGGGCCGGGTGAGTTGTCCGGTGCCACCACTTGGGACAACACCGCGGGTGTCGGCCTCAGTTACGCGTTGGACCTGTGGGGCCGCGAAAGCAACGCCAGCGAGCAGGCGGTCGACCTGGCGCACATGAGCGTGGCCGAAGCGCGCCAGGCGCAGTTGGAGCTGGAGAGCAATATCGTGCGGGTGTACATCCAGTTGTCGCTCAACTATGCGCAACGGGACATCGTGCAGGCCACGCTGGAGCAACAGCAGCAGATTCTCGACCTGGCGCAAAAGCGTCTGACAGGTGGCATCGGCACGCATTTCGAGGTCAGCCAGGCGCAGACGCCGCTGCCTGAAACGCATCGGCAGATCGACGCCTTCGACGAGGCCATCGCGCTCAATCGCAATCAGTTGGCGGCGCTCGCGGGCAAGGGGCCGGGTGAGGGCGCGCAGTTGCAGCGTCCAACGCTGGTGCTGGGCGCCGAGCTGAAGCTGCCGTCTGCCTTGCCGGCGCAGTTGCTCGGCCAGCGCCCGGATGTGGTGGCGGCGCGTTGGCAGGTGGCGGCGCAGGCGCGGGGCATCGATGTCGCCCATGCCAATTTCTATCCCAACGTCGACCTGACCGCGAGCTTCAGCTACATGGCCACCGGCGGCAGCATGCTGGGCTTCTTGACCGGCAGCAAATCCAGCTACAACGTCGGCCCGGCCATCAGCCTGCCGATTTTCGACGGCGGTCGTCTGCGCAGCCAGTTGGGTGCGGCCAGCGCCGGTTATGACCTGGCGGTGGCGCACTACGACCAGACGCTGGTCAACGCCCTCAAGGATATTTCCGATCAGTTGATCCGCCGTGAGTCCATGGCCAGGCAGCAGGGTTTTGCCACCGAGTCGGTGGCTTCGGCCCAGAAGACCTACGACATCGCGATGATCGCCTATAAACGCGGCCTTACCGATTACCTCAATGTGCTCAACGCGCAGACCTTGCTGTTCCATGAGCGGCAGGTCGAGCAGCAGGTGCAGGCCGCGCGCCTGACCGCCCATGCCGAGCTGGTCACTGCGCTGGGCGGCGGTTTGCAGGCGGGGGACGATAGCCCGGCCAATGCCCGTACCGATGCGCCTGCGACGCCGGCGGCGCTGACCGCCCTCGATCGCCTGCGCGCCGATCACTGAGGCCGCGACCATGAAAACTCGAAGTGCGCCACTGCTTTGGCTCACGGGCCTGCCCTGGCGGCGAACGCTGTTCGACTGGGTACGCAGCGATGGCGTTACCTGGGCCTACATCTTCAAGGTGTTGCTGGCGGCGTTCATCACGCTGTGGCTGGCCATGCGCCTGGAGTTGCCGCAGCCGCGCACGGCGATGATCACGGTGTTCATCGTCATGCAGATTCAAAGCGGGCACGTGTTCGCCAAGAGTTTCTATCGCTTCCTCGGCACCCTGGCGGGCTCGGCGGTGTCGGTGTTGCTGATCGCGCTGTTCCCGCAGAACACCGAGCTGTTCCTGCCCTGCCTGGCGCTGTGGATCGGGATCTGCTCGATGGGCGCGATGCGTCATCGCAACTTTCGTGGCTACGGTTTCGTGCTGGCGGGCTATACGGCGGCCTTTGTCGGTCTGCCGGCGCTGGCCCATCCTGACGGTGCGTTTTTGGCGGCGATGTGGCGGGTGCTGGAAATCTCCGTGGGGCTGATCGTCTCGACCTTCGTCAGTGCCGCGGTGTTGCCGCAGTCGGCCAGTGCGGCGATGAACAACGCGCTGTATCAGCGCTTCGGGGCCTTCGCCGGTTTCGCCACGCAGGCGTTGCGCGGCAACAGCCAGCGCGAGTCGTTCGAAAGCAACAACGTGCGCTTTATCGCCGAAGCGGTGGGGCTCGAGAGCCTGCGCGGCATTACGGCGTTCGAGGACCCGCACATGCGCCGCCGCAGTGGCCGGGTGAGCCGCTTGAACAGTGAGTTCATGGCGGTGACGACGCGCTTCAACGCCTTGCACCAGTTGCTGGAGCGCCGCCGTGTGCAGGGGGCGCAAGTGATCGCCGCGCTGGATCCGGCATTGCTGGGGCTGGCCGATATTCTCGAGCGCTATGCCGGGCGCGGGCTGACGCTGGAAGACGCGGCGCGGCTGGCGCACGCCCTGGCGGATTATCAGCGCGAGCTGCCGGCTCAGGTGCGCAGCCTGCGCGCCGCGTTCCTCGACCTCGATCCCAGCGCCACTCGTTTGCTGGATTTTCATACCGCCAGCGAATTGCTGTTTCGCCTGGTCGACGATCTGCAGAGCTATGCTCAGACCCATGCGTCGCTCGCCGACCACAACCATGCCCGCGAGCGTTGGGATGAGCCGTTCATGCCGCAGACCAACTGGCTGGCATCTGCGGCCTCGGGGATCCGCGGCGCGACGGTGGTGCTGTTGCTGGGCAGTTACTGGTTGCTCACGGCCTGGCCCAGCGGCGCGATCATGACCATCGTGGCGGCGGCCACGGTGGGGCTCTCGGCCGCGACGCCGAACCCCAAGCGCTTTTCGTTCCAGATGGCCTGCGGCACCTTGCTGGGGGCGGTGGTGGGCTTTGCCGAGACCTTCTTCGTGCTGCCCTGGATCGACGGTTTCGCCTTGTTGTGCGTGGTGCTCACGCCGGTGTTCATGTTCGGAGCGTTCCTGGCCTCGCGTCCGCAGTACGTCGGCTATGGCGTGGGCTTGCTGATCTTCTTTTCGATCGGCTCGGTGCCGGACAACCTGACGGTCTACAACCCCTACGGCTTCATCAACGACTACATCGGCATGGTCCTCGGCATGCTGATCTGCGCGGCGGCGGGGGCGATCATTCTGCCGCCCAACGCCCGCTGGCTGTGGCGGCGCATGGAGCAGGACGTGCGCCGCCAGGTGGTGTTCGCCATCAGCGGCAAGTTGCGCAACCTGGGTACCTCGTTCGAGAGCCGTACCCGCGATCTGGTGCATCAGGCCTATGGCCTGGCAGCCGGGCAGCCGCAAGTGCAGCGCGATCTGCTGCGCTGGGCGCTGGTGGTGCTGGAAGTCGGCCGGGCGATCATCGACCTGCGCCGCGAGCAGGCGCAAATGCCGGTGCACCCGTCCTATGCCGAATCGCAGCCGTGGCGCCAGGCGATTCGGATCATGGGCCGAGCGTTGATCCGGCTGTTCATTCAGCCCAGTCAGGCCAATCTGGAGCGCAGCCTGCACGCGGTGGATCAGGCCATCGAGACGGTGCAGAGCGCCGACGAGCCCTTCGGGCCGCACTTCGATACCTCGGTGCTGCGGCGCGTGGCCAGTTACCTGCACTTCATTCGTTCA
This sequence comes from Pseudomonas sp. GW821-FHT01A09, assembly GCF_058986725.1. Lineage (NCBI taxonomy): Bacteria > Pseudomonadati > Pseudomonadota > Gammaproteobacteria > Pseudomonadales > Pseudomonadaceae > Pseudomonas > Pseudomonas sp. GW821-FHT01A09. Next base: position 117,753 of record NZ_JBYSWB010000010.1, on the reverse strand, counting down.
TCGTTGCTCGATCCCCATTCGCCCCTGGCCGCGCTGGCCCCCGGCGATGCACCTGCAGGACCGCCCCATGCCTCGTGAAATAGCCTTCCACGGCGTGTACATGCCGACCATGACCTTGATGTTCCTGTTGGCCGCCGGGGTCACCTGGGCGGTAGACCGGTTCCTCAGCGGCCTGGATGTGTATCGCTTCTTCTGGCACCCGGCGTTGCTGCGCCTATGCCTGTTCGTCTGCATTTTTGGCGCCATGGCGCTCACTGTTTACCGTTGAGACCTGACTGATGAAAAAGCTTTTCAGCCTGATCGGCACCTTGATCGTCCTGGCCGTCGCCGTGTTCATCGGCCGGGCGCTGTGGGTGAACTACATGGACACCCCCTGGACCCGCGATGGCCGGGTACGTGCCGACATCATCAACGTGGCGGCGGATGTGAGCGGCTACGTTGTGGCGGTGCCGGTCAAGGACAACCAGTTGGTAAAAAAGGGCGACGTGCTGATGCAGATCGATCCGGAGCACTACCAGATTGCGGTCAAGCAGGCGCAGTCACTGGTGGCCTCGCGCAAGGCGACCTGGGAGATGCGCAAGGTCAACGCCAGCCGCCGCGCCGATCTGGATGCTCTGGTGATTTCCAAGGAGAACCGTGAGGACGCCAGCAACATCGCCAGCTCCGCCGAGGCCGATTATCAACAGGCGCAGGCGCAATTGGAGGCGGCGCAGCTGAACCTCAAACGTACGCAGGTGCTGGCGACCGTGGATGGCTATGTGACCAACCTGAATGTGCATGTCGGTGACTATGCGCGGACCGGCGACGCCAAGATGGCGGTGGTCGACAAGCATTCGTTCTGGGTTTACGGCTTCTTTGAAGAGACCAAGCTGCCGCATATCCGCGTTGGCGATCTGGCCGACATGCAGATGATGAGCGGCGAGGTGCTCAAGGGGCATGTGGAGAGTATTTCCCGCGGCATCTATGACCGTGACAACCCGCAGAGCCGGGATCTGGTGGCCGACGTCAACCCGACCTTCAACTGGGTGCGGTTGGCGCAGCGGGTGCCCGTGCGCATTCATATCGATGAGGTGCCGGAGGGGATGCTGTTGTCGGCGGGCACCACCTGTACGGTGATCGTCAAGGAATAGAAACCGCGGCTGCGTGCCCCAGCCACTGTAGCGAGGGAGCTTGATCCCGAAAGGCTTGGTCTGGCACTGCGCGGTTGTATACCCATGGGATATGGTGTGAAGCATCCGGCCTCTTCGCGGGCAAGCCTCGCTCCCACAGCGCATACCCTGTGGGAGCGAGGCTTGCCCGCGAAGAGGCCGGCCGACTCGACATCAATGTTTGAGGTTCAACCCGAATCTCTTCATCAACAAGCGATCCAGCCAAGCTCTCGGCAGTAAGGCCGCGAGCAGCGGCAGTGCCCGGCAACCGTTGCCGACTCGTAACAAGGCTGGAGTCTTGGTTTGCTGCACGGCTTCGAGCACTTTGCGCGTGACGACTGACACCGGCGTCGGGCGATCCTGCGACGCGCGCGAGCGGGCGCGGATGCCTTCGCGCCATGGCCACCAGGGCGAGCCTGGTGCGATCAGCAATTCTGCCTGTGCGCCGGCGTTATCCGCGAACCGCGTGTCGATAGCACCTGGCTGTACTTCCATCACCCGCACGCCCAGCGGTTTGAGCTCCATGCGCATCGCCATCATTGATGGCATGCACGGCCGCTTTCGACGCACAGTAAACACCGGCAAATGGCGTCACGAAGAGCCCGGACACACTGCCGATGTTCACCACCAGCCCTTGGCGAATCCGCAGCGCTGGCAAGAGTGCGCGCGTGACTTCCACCACCGCAAACACATTGGTCTCGAACTGCCGCCGCATGGTCTCGGCACCGCCATCGAGCAACGGCCCTATGGCGCCGTAGCCCGCGTTGTTGATCAGCACGTCAACACCGCTGCCATCCTGCGCCAAGCGCTCGGCGAGTGCCGCCAGGCCGGTAGCGTCGGTGACGTCCAGCTCCAGGGCGACGAAGCCCTCGGCCTGCAGGCTCGCCACATCCTCGACCTTGCGAGCGGTAGCCCAGACCTCATAGCCGGCGTTCTTGAATCGGTGGGCCAGCGCGTGGCCGATGCCGCTCGAGCAGCCGGTGATGAGGGCGATGGGCATGGGGTGACCTTTGGGTAGAGGGGCAGGGCGAGGATCTTAAAGCGAATGACAGCACGCTGGCGCACTTATACTTGGCTGCAGGCAATAAAAATCGCAAGCGGTTTTCCGCAGGCCATTGCGCATCCGGTGTCGGCCTCACGGGGTTGGGCCGGTCATTCTTGGGTCGCACTACGCATAATTATGACCTGAATCTGTTGAACTGTTTTACGGTGTTAAGGTTTGTTGGTCGTGCGCTTAATTAATTAATGGCTATGTGGGCAGATACCATCTGATAGTTGCATCCGCTATCAAGAAACGCTTAACTTCCAATTAATAAATTATTTGACTTTGAATTGGGTTCGCTCTATCTTTGCCGGGCCTTGGCGCACTTGGGGTCGATCAGGATTCGACGTCGGTGACAAAACTCTAGGGGCATGCCGAGTGTGTAATGGAACTCGTTAATCCACTGTTACAAACTTTATAGATGCCAAAAAAGCCTCTAACGATTCTCTGTGGGAAGATAAAATCTACGCCTAAGAGAATTTCTGGCCGCTTCGGCGCCAGCAATCATCAGGGGATGTCTGTAAACCCGAAATGATTGTCATGCAGAACAGAATCGCCGCGTAGTACGTTGTGGACGAAACGGTTAAACAATACACAACTCACCCATAGCGCCCTGCCCCTCGGGCCGCGACGGGTTAAAACAATAGAACGGGCTAAGCATGTAGAACCGACAGCGGAGCACTGGCGGACGGGGGTTCGAATCCCCCCGGCTCCACCAAATGAAGTGAAAACTTCACAAGTTGCTGACAAGCCGTCATTGGCAGCAAACAGGTCACCTGGAGAGGTGGCCGCCAGGTCATCAGAGGTGATGGCCGACTAAAAGCCACCCCTTGGGGTGGCTTTTTTTTACTTGTCTACAGGCTTCCAGAAGCATGGATATATTGCTTATGACTTTTTATTCATAGCCTGAGTGAGGCGGTGAGAGAATGGAAGTCATCGCTATATAGAAAGCTTGCTTCTCTCAACCTGTCACCCATAATATTTGCTGCCTTGGCGCGGTCTTCAGTCGCGCCTGGATACGGTTCAGGCATAGGCTCCTCCATAAGTTCTGGGAGCGGAATGTCTGCGCAAAGCGCATGCAGAGCGGCCTCGGATGCGTCACGTTTTGCTCTCAAGTCATCAAGGGCTATTTCGGATGTCGGGGTTGCGAAAGACACCATCATCAAGACGGTGTGATCACGATCGTTCTCGTGCATCAGCTGAAACAGCTGCTTGCCCCGGGATTGCGCTGGCTTCGAATACTGCCTTGCTGACAGGCTGTTCAGCGACGAGGATCGGATCGTCTCTTGGTAGGCCACTATCGCCAGAATCGTAGGGTATAGCTTGTCGCGTTGAGCGCGAGGAATTCTTTTCGGCAGGGTTTTTATGTGCTCAATATAATCATCCAGCAGTTTTTTATATCTTTGCTCGGGTGTCCTGCTGTAGGTCTTTGATGGTTCGATGGGGATTTGAGTCAGATGAGGTGATGGTGAAATACCCAGCTGTTGCAGCACATCGGAGAGGGAAGTACTCATGATGTTATCCAAATGGTTGTGTCGGGGATGGAGGGAGCTCTGTGGTATTGTCATCTGCCATAAGCTCAGCGGGGCCTTTTGGGGTTGCCATAGCAGTCGGTCTCTGCGACCGGAGCAGGGTCTGCCATAGGCGGGCCAGTGGGTGATGGATTTGACGTTCATTGGCGATAGTGTCGATCATTATGGGGAGTTGGGTTTATATCCGGTCAGGCCCCGACGTACTTTGAAATAGCGCACGCCGTAGCAAAGCACCCGACCTCCTCTCGACGGACCGAGTGGGCTGCTTGTGGTTAGGAGGCTTGTCGGATCGGTGTGACTCCCCAGCGGTGGCTTTTCATGTCGCGTTTATTGATGGCAGGTCGATCATCCTTGATGCCACGGTGATGCTATGGAAGTTGCCAGATTGATGATCGATCGCACTAGCTCTGGAGGCCAAGTATCTAAACAGCTCTTGAGCGGCGGTAGACGTAGGTCGTTACAGAATTTGTAAATGGCTACTTCTGATAGCAGAAACTGGTCGAGCGCCTCATCAATGACAGTTAGCGAAGGTCGAACCTCGTAATACGACATTTTAATAATTAGCTCATGCGCTTTTACATTGCTATCCACTAATTCCATGAATGTGGTATATCTGGATTTTCCCTCTGCGGCTCTATCTTGTAGGACAAAAAAGCTCACAGCATCAGGGGCGAGGCTGCGGTCTTCAATTTCTAGGATCGGCCCTACTAACTCAAATAGCTCGCTGCGTTGCTCTCGGGTGACGCCAGCCAGGTATTTTGCTTGAAGTGAAAAGTATTTGTCTTTGGCTGTAGAGTATTGCATGTCCAGGCTGTTCAATCTTTTGGTAATTTCAGATGTTTGCGTCAATAGGGGTTTAAGACTGGAAGCAGCGTTTCCAGTATTGCTTGTGTGTGCACTCGTCAAGCTTTTTTCTGTAGAGTTGGTGTTTGACCTACCATATTTAATAGTGGGCGGGTAATAGAAAGCGGCGGGCGATATTGTTCCATGTGGCATCTGGCTGACCTCGTTTGTTGGGTCAGATAGTTATATAGGTGTTTGCCTTGCCGTGCTTGTGCGTATCGCTCATTTTCTCAACATGACGACGCTTTGCGATATGGCAAGCTGGGGCTGAATGCTATCGGATCGAATATGAATAAGCGCAAACGACAACATTGGAGAAGTAAGGTGATCTATAGTGCAGCGCGTCTTATTCAATGGAGATAGTTCATGCTAAACCCTGTCTCCAACTCATACCCATTGCGGCCTCTCTATCAAGCAATGGAATCTGCGCAGTAAGACAGTCATATTAAACCAAACGAGGGCGAAGTAAAGGTAGAGCTCAAACGTGTTAATAACAACAGCGCGGACCCGGCGGGGCTGGCTATTTTGGGGGCAATGCGTCAACAATCCTGCTGCACATCCAATTGCGTACTCCCGTAGCAGTATCGGATGCAACTAACGCCGAAAGTGTAGCTCTCGCAGCACTGCCCTATGAGGGCGACTGCAGGAAAGATTCAGGAGTAACGGATGATTTGTAAGAAAAATTAGAGGCTCTAGCTTGTTCAGCACATCCGCGCTATTTATAGATAACTTCAAAGCAGCTTTGCAGCGATTTTCATCCTGACAAGTATTATTCTGCGGAGCCACTGAGCATGGTGCTGACGGATGACCACTATTATGGCGATACCATTGCTCGCCCTTAAGGGTGTGCAGACAGCCCATAACCTGCTCAAGATTCCTCACCGCTGGTGATAGAGTACGCAGCGAGCATGTACTCATCCCTACCCCACAGCAGCACCTGCGCCGCACGCACCGCAGCAAATCCCAGGCAATAAAAAACCCGCCGAAGCGGGTTTCCCAAGACCATCCCACATCCTGTGGCGGCCCTCCGAGCCATGGTCGATCATCCTTGATCCAGCAACGCTGCCTGCGTTGCTGTTGATGGGTTCAGATTACTGCGTCGCCACGTTGCGCCATAGAGCCAAACACCACCACGGCGTGTAAGCCTTTGGCTATAGGCACATGCGCGAATATCCGACGCTTAGACGTGCTGCTGCAGATTTCCGATCAACGAATCCACAACCGCTTTAGCTGACTTGAGCGTATGGGCCATCATGAAGGCGTCATCGCTGGAGAGCACGCGTTCCTCCGTGGCCGCCGATAACAGCGAGGCATGGACGGTGGCGAGCAGGATGGAGACGTTCTCCATGGCATCGAAGATCGCGATGTCAGGGGTGACAGTAAAGAGGGAGCGTTTCAACGACGCATCGCCGGTTGGGCCAAAGAAGTGGCCGGGGGATGTCTTGAAAGTCGAGTCGTGCATGGTTGTGATGTCCTTTACTCAGGCGCCACCACCTCTCGTTACCAGGCGATAGGTGGCAGCTGTACGCGGGCTGGTAAACCGGCCACAACCACCGGCAGGCGCAAGGCCTCCCGCGTACAGCCGCCATTAAGGGATTTGCGGGCACGAAATATCGGCCAGCGAATGCATCAAGCGCTGATTGCTGTGGAACGGGTTACCAAGCCCGACCGCTGATGAGCAGCGGCGTCGGCACGATACCGCTGCAGCGAGTCAGTAGCAAGACGAGCAAACGCATAGCCGGTCTACCCAGCCAAATCGCCCACATCATTCCCGATCTGGCCCTTTGCTGCGGGCCTGTGCAGCCGCCCCTCCAGCAGGCCGTGGGCAGGGCGAGCCGCACAGGCCCGCAGCAAAGGGCCAGCACACAAATCCCCAAACCACCGCCAACAATCTCTTGCCGTTGCCGTTCACCCATTCCAGACAATAAAAAGCCCGCCGAAGCGAGCCTTTCAAGAACACCGCGTAGCCTGCGGCTTGTCGGGGGCAAGCCCCCTCGCTACAGGGGCTTTGGCGGGGGGTGACAGGCCAGTGGGATGAAAAAGCCCCCGACCCTCTCGCTGCGGATAGGGTACGCAGCGAGCGGGTAGGGGGCCTGTTCCAACCCTGACGTATTACTGAGCGATGGTTTTCACCGACACGCCGCGGTCGATCGGGGTCGATCGGCCGTAGATGTCTTCGAAACGCTCGATATCGTCTTCACCCAGGTAGCTGCCAGACTGAACCTCGATGATTTCCAGCGGGATCTTGCCCGGGTTGCGCAGGCGATGCACCGACGCGATCGGGATGTAGGTCGACTGGTTTTCGCAGAGCAGGAACACGTTCTCGTCGCAGGTCACTTCCGCCGTGCCCGAAACCACGATCCAGTGCTCGGCACGGTGGTGGTGCATCTGCAGCGACAGGCAAGCGCCCGGCTTGACCGAAATATGCTTGACCTGGAAGCGGCCGCCCATGTCCACCGAGTCGTACGAGCCCCATGGGCGATACACTTCGCAGTGGTTCTGGGTTTCGCTGCGGCCGGCCTCGTTGAGGGTGGCGACCATCTGCTTGACGCCCTGGACCTTGTCCTTGTGGGCAATCATCATCGCGTCCTTGGTTTCGACCACGACGATGTTGTCCAGGCCGATCACCGACACCAGCTTGCCGTTGCCGTGGATCATGCAGTTGCGGCTGTCCTGGATGACCACGTCACCCTTGCTGACGTTGCCGTTGTCGTCCTTGGCGTTGACTTCCCACAGCGAAGCCCAGCAACCGACGTCGCTCCAGCCGGCCGACAGTGGCACCACGCAGGCGCGCTGGGTTTTTTCCATGACCGAGTAGTCGATGGAATTGTCCGGGCACAAGGCGAAAGTGGCATCGTCGATTTCGACGTTGTCGCCCTCGTGCTTGCTGCGCTCCAGAGTCAGCATGCAGTTGTCGTAGATGTCCGAATCGTGCTTTTTCAGCTCTTCGAGGAAGCGGCTGGCGCGGAACAGGAACATGCCGCTGTTCCAGAAGTAACCACCGGCTTCAACGAACTCGGTAGCGCGTTTTTCGTCAGGTTTTTCGACGAAATGCGCGACGCGGCTGACGCCCTCAGGCAACAGTGCATCGTTGGTCGACTTGATGTAGCCATAGCCGGTTTCCGGGCGCGTGGCCGGTACACCGAACAGCACCATCTCGCCGCGCTCGGCGGCCACGGTGGCCAGGGCCAGGGCGCGCTGCAGGGCTTTCTGGTCTTCGATGACGTGGTCGGCTGGCAACACCAGCATCAGGTCGTCGCGGCCTTCGTTGACCAGCTTCATGGCGGTCAGGGCCACGGCCGGTGCGGTATTGCGGCCGAAGGGCTCCATCAGGATGCCCTGGGTCTCGAGCTTGAGCTGGCTCAGCTGCTCGTTGACGATAAAGCGGTGGTCCTTGTTGCAGACCACGATCGGCTTGTCCATGCCTTCGAACACCAGACGCTCCAGCGTTTGCTGGAACAGTGTGTGTTCACCGGTCAGGGCCAGAAACTGTTTAGGGAATTGCTTGCGCGAAAGCGGCCAAAGACGTGAGCCGCTACCACCTGACAAGATCACCGGAATCATGTTGTTTCTCCTAGATATTCGTATGGGCTGACTAGTGCTGCCGTTTCTGTCTTGTTGTTGTTCCCGGTCGACCGGCCACCTGGCCGGTCGACGCTATGCTCATCACGCTAAAGGCTTACTTGCTCGCCACTGGCGGCTTGACCCACACCGGCGACAGGTTGCTGCCGCTGCCCGTGACGTACAGCACGGCCGCTTCGCCGCGTTCCAAGGCAACCGGCTTGAGGTCGGAGACCTTGGTGTCGCCCTTGTACAGCGCCAGGGTGACTTTCACCGGGTTGATTTCACGATCACCATGGGCCTTGGGTGCCACGGCAGGGACCACGTCGGTTTTACCGTCGGCGGTTTTCAGGGTCAGGGGCGTGTCGGTGAGGTTCTGCACGCGCACCAGAGATTTCTGCTTGTTCTTGAACGGCGGCTCGTCGACCAGCACCGGCTGGCCGCCGCTGTTGTTGACGATGGTGTAGTACTGATCCGAGGCCAGCTTCACCGGCAAGGTGGCGCTGCCGATCTTGGCGCTGTAGTCGCCCTGGGGCATGAAGCTGAAGGCGCTGCTGCCCTGTACCGGGATTTCGTTGAGGCTGGTGTTACCGACGCTGGCGGCGACTGGCTGGTTGCCGGCGTTATAGACCCGCACGAAGGTCGAGCCCTTGGGCGCGGTCGGGCCATACAGGGCCGAGTCACCGGCGGCGAAAGCCTGCACGGACAGCAGGCTCATGCCCGCAACCAGGGCGCAGGCCTTGGCGATACGTTTGACAGCCGGAGTACGGGTGGCGGCAGTAGCGTTAGTCATGCGTCATTCCTCTTGCAATAAATTCGAAGGTGGGCCGCAGTGCAGCTCAATTGGTTTGGCCCACGGCCAGGTTCTGGTTGTTGGTGTCCGAGCTCTTTTTCAAGTCGGCGACCCATTTGGGATCGAACTCGCTCAGATCGTTTTTCATCGGCAGATAACGTTCAGGGAATTCCCAGATCAGCACCTGTGGCGGGCTGTTCTTGAAAGCATCGGTTTGCAGGTACTTGAGCATCGGCAGAATCGGCCCGTGGCCGTTCTCCGCGTAGTTGACGACGTCACTTTTCAGCGACTGCTGCAAGGCACCCAGGAAGTTCCAGTGCGGGTTGGCGCTGTAGCTGGTACCCACCAGCGCAACCGCGATGGTGTTGTCGGCGAACAGCGCGGCATCAGCGGCATCGCTGCTCGAATCAGCCGAACTATTGACCACCGTTGTGGCGCGTTGTTGCAGCTCATCGGGCTTGGGCAGCAAATTGCTGAACAGCGGATCGAGCGGCAGGAAGGTGGTCAGATCGCCCTTGTAAGGCTCGGTCTTGGTGGCTTCGGTCTGGTACTGCTGCGGCGTGCCGTTGAGTGGCATTTGTGCGGCAATGGTCTTGCTCAGGTTCTGCGCGACCACCTCGGCCCCCATGGGCGTCCAGTGCGTATCGGTGCGCAGGAACACCTGGCCTTGCTGCTTGGCCTGCAGCAACGGCGCCAGCAGATCAGGGGCAACGATGCCGGCCTGTTGCGCCTGGGCATGGAACTGCTGATACAGATCGGCATGCAGGCTGGTGGGCGTCTGCGCGCCGATGTGCTCGGGGTACAGACGCGCCTTGGCCGGCACGATGGCCATCACCAGTTGCACACCGTGCTCTTTGAGCTGGTCGCGCACGCCACGGATCAGGGCGAAGTTCTCGGCTTCGATCTGCTCGCTATTGGCCACTGGATCGAACTCTTCGTCGGTGTACAGCCACTGGTCCTTGCCGAGGACCACTCCCGGACGGCCTTCGTTGAACACTTTGAAATCCAGCGCCGCCCAGAGGTTGGTGCCCAGGCGCTTGATCGGGAACTCGTCGTCGTAGTGGGTCTCGACGGCCTTGGCCCATTTACCGTTGAGCAGGGTCATCTGCTCGGTGCGGTTGAAGTTGCCGAACGCGGTCAGGGACCACAGCCCCAGGGCCAGCAGCAGCCCTAGGAACAAGGCGATGTAGAGGATGCGTAATGAACGGGTCATGATTCGGCCTCCCTCAGAACTGGAAGTAAAGGAACGGCGAGAAGCTTTGCGCCGAGAGTTTGAGAATCGAGGCCGCGAACATCAGCAGGATCAAGGCGCGCATCACATAACGTGGCCAATCGGCGACCCAGGCGGACGCTTGCACGTCATGGCCGTGGGCATAGGCGGCGACCTGTGCCGGCTGGTCGCCGGGGGTAGCGCGCAACAGACCTGGCTGGGCAGTGGCGGGGCCGTTGGCCACGTCGCTGTCAGTGGCCTGCGCCTTGGGCGACTTGACCTGCAACGGCTTGCGGTACAGATCGCGCAGGCCGAAGAACGCCAAAGTGATATAGGCGACCACCAACGTGGCAACCTGCAGGCCGGTGAGGCTGGCCGCGTTGAGCTCGGACAGCTTCCAGTCGCCGAAGCTGAACATGGCGCCGTACATGCGGCCCGCCACGTGCAGATTCTCGGAGCGGAAGATCACCCAGCCCATGATCACCAGCAGGAAGGTGAAGGCCCAGCGGATCGGGTTCAGCGCGCGCGGCGTGGTGTTGATGCCCAACGCTCGCTCGATCGCCAGCCACACACCGTGCCAGGCGCCCCAGACGATGTAGGTGATGTTGGCGCCGTGCCACAGGCCACCGAGCAACATGGTCAGGATCAGGTTGCGGTAGGTGGCGAAGGTGCCGCCGCGGTTGCCGCCCAGGGTGATGTACAGATAGTCGCGCAGCCAGGTCGACAGACTGATGTGCCAGCGCCGCCAGAACTCGGTGATCGACTGGCTGATGTACGGCTGCTTGAAGTTCTCCATGAAGCGAAAGCCCATCATCAGGCCCAGGCCGATGGCCATGTCGCTGTAGCCGGAGAAGTCGAAATACAGCTGTGCGGTATACGCCAGCGCGCCCAGCCAGGCATCGCCGGTGGTGGGGTGGGTGAGGGCGAAAGAGTGGTCGGCGATCACCGCGATGGTGTCGGCGATGAAGACCTTCTTGATAAAGCCCTGCATGAACCGCGTCGCGCCCTCGGAGAACTTGTCCAGGGTGTGGGTGCGGTTGTTGAACTGATCGGCCAGGTCCTTGAAGCGCAGCACGGGGCCGGCGATCAGGTGCGGGAAGATCGCCACGAAGGCCGCGAAATCGATGAGGTTGCGCGTGGCCGGGGTGTCACCGCGGTACACGTCGATGATGTAGCTGATGGACTCGAAGATGTAGAACGAGATACCGATCGGCAACAGCACATGGGTCAGGATGAACGGCTCCAGGCCGAACGAATGCATGATCGCATTGATGCTCTCGACGCCGAAGTTGGCGTACTTGAAATAACCCAGAATGCACAGGTCGACGGCCACGCCCATCAGCAGAAAGCGCTGGGCCTTTTTGGTCCGCACGCCGGCAGCGCCTACGCGCAGGCCGATCCAGTAGTTCCACAGCGTGACGCCGGCGAACAGGGCGAGGAAGTCCACCCGCCACCAGGCGTAGAACACATAGCTGGCGACCAGCAGCAGCAGGTTTCGGTAGCGGTTGCCGCTCAAGTAGTACAGGCCTAGAAAGACCGGTAGAAACAGGAACAGGAACACGTTGGATGAGAACACCATCCCGATCTCTCCTTTGTTGCGACTTGCAGTCAGGGGCAGCGATCAAAGGCCGCGCCCCCCCCAAACCCCCCCACAGGAGGGCCCATAAAAATTTCTGCCGCAGTGCTCACCTATGGGAGCGAGTTCTACTCGCGAATTCGCGGGCAAAGCCCACTCCCACAGGTGAGCCGTGATGTATCAGGAGCCCGCGTCACCTGCCGAACCGCTGTCTTCGGCACCGCCTTTGCCACCTTTGTCGTCTGCCGGATCGAATACCCGGGTCAGGTCGCCGCCCATACGAAAGTTCTTGTAGGGCTGGCCGACATGGCGACGCTGGATGGCATCCGGTGCGCACGCATACAGCGAGCAGTAGGGTTCCAGCCATGACCATTTGCTTTGCACTTTGATATCGGTCATGTCCGGGGTTTCGCCGTTCTTGCTCTGGAACTCGTTCGGGTCTTTCGCGCCATTGAGGATGACGTTGCCCAGGCGCTGCAGGGCGCCGTTATTTTCCGGGCGCAGATCCACACCGTTGGCCTGGGCGAAGACGGCGATCATGGTCAGCGGCGCGACGGCATAGGCGTGGTAGGCCAGGGCGCGTTGCTTGCGCTTCAGCTCGTTGGGCAAGAAGCCCTGCGCATCGACCTGGTTGGCGGCTTCCTTGAACTCCTTGACCGACCAGTCGAACAGGTCGTGGCGGTTGAGCACCACGGCGGTCGACATCACCGACCAGGCGGCCCAGTAGGTGTGGTTGTTGTTCTTTTCCAGCGGCAGGTTGTCCCAGTCGCTGACCACTTGATCGGCCAGACGACCGAACCAGGCCTCGATCGGTTTGGTCTGCGCGTCCTTGCCGGCCAAAGGATGGGTGTCGGCGAACTTCAGTTGCAGGTACGCCGAAGACATGCTGCCCAGCGCCCATTTACGCATCGACTTGCCGGTGTGGTTGAAGTCGGTGGACATCAACGCGTTGGCGTTGGCCCAGGTGTCCAGCCAGCTCAGTGCGCAATCGAGTTGTTCCGGGCGACCATCGCGCATGTAGGCCATGACCACCTTGCTGGTGCCACGCTCCATGTCGGTGATGTCCTTGGTCGCCGTGCGGAACGCGGCGTCGGAATCCGCGTTGAAGGTCGAACGATCCTTGCCCGAGCCCTCGTACTTGCTGCGGAACTGCAAGCTCTCGGTGTAAGGCTTGGGCGGCGAATCGCAGCTGAAATTGCCCGGTTTGACCTTGGGCTTTTCGATGCCGCTGAGGTAGCCCTTGGGCGGTACCAGGTCAGCGGCCTGTGCGGCCATCGCCGGCCCGAACAGGGCCAGGGTCAGCAGGGACGGCGCGAGCCATTGGCGTGTAGCTGTTTTCAAAGTGTGCATAGAAACCTCATAGCCCGGCCTGAGCCTGTTGCGTTTTCACGCCGGGGAACACGTTGCGTTTGCATACTTTCGCTTCGACCTTCTGCGGTGCGGCGCCGGCTTCTTCCGGCCCCTGAATTTCCAGAGCCAGCAGATTCTGCTGCGGCCAGTCCTGGTCATCGCGCATCTCGAAGGCGAAACGCCCGTCGGTATCGGATGTCGTCGGTTTTTCGATCTTCAGTTCCTCGTGGCGACCGTTGAGGTACCAGAGGGTGGCCTTCAGGGTTTTCACCGAAGTGTCGGCGAACTTGATGTCGATCTGATGGGCACCGTTATGCACATCGATGATGCCGTTACGACCGTTGACCAACAGCTCGTTCTTGCCGGGCTTGAGCGTGGTGCTGGCGCTCATCTGGGTTGGCTTGCCCTCGCAGCCGTTGTCCAGCAACGCCATCATCTGGCGATAGATGGTTTCCTGATCCAGGCGATACAGCGGAGAGAATTCCCAGACCAGAATCTTCGGTGGCCGTTTCTGGAAGTCTTCGCTGCCCAGGTACTGCAACATCGAGCCTTCCAGACCGCCGCCGGGGAAGGCCACATTGAGCACATCGGCTCCGGTGTCCTGCTCCAGGAAGCCGGCGAAGTTGTAGTTCTTGCCGCTGTGGCTGGTCCCTACCAAAGTGATCTCGGGGTTGCCGGAATCACCGAACAGGTCGCCATCGGCTGCAGCCCCTTTGGGCTCGGTGGTGAACTGGTCCATGTACTGGATCGCATAGCTGGTGCCGCACAATTGACCGGCCATGTTCTGCAATGTTCCGGTCTTGCCCATGCGGCCCGATATACGGGTCTCGAATTCCTTCTTGGGAATCGACGCATAAGCGGGCAGCTTCTTGATGCTTTCGGCCACGATCTTGGCGGTGCGCTGCGCGCCGTATGGCGTCCAGTGCTGGTCACCGCGGAAGTAGAAGTCGTGAGCCTGCTGTTCGTTGGTCAGCGGCGACAGATCCGGCACGGTGTAGCCCATGGAGGCAAAGCGAGCGAGCATGGCCTTGTAGTTTTTCAGCGCCTTGTCGTAGTCGAACTTGTCGCGGTCAGCGGGGAACATCTTGTTGCGATCCACCAGGCCGCGGGTCGGCTGATAGACGATCACCAGCTCCACACCCTTGCTCTTGAAGGCGTCGTGCAGTTCCTGCAGCCGGCGATAGCCTTCCGGCGTGGTGTCGAACTCGGTGCGCAGGTCCTCGACGGTCCGGAACAGCCAGTCACCTTCACCCTGGAACAGGGTGGTGAAGTTGCGCTGATAACGCGTCACGTACTTGGAGGCATCGTGAGCCTCAGGGCAGACGTTGCAGCACGGCTCGGCGGTGAACACCGGGGCCGGCGCTGCGGGGGCAGCCTGGGTCCCGCCGGTGGCGGCCATAAGGCCAGCGGTCAGGGCCGAAAGGCTGAGCAGCTTGAGCGATATGAAAGATGGCGTTCGCATGTGAATTCCTCAGTCCTGCAATTCGGTCTGGCGTTCGACGGGGTCGATCAATACGGCCTTGTTCTGGCGCACCAGCAGGTCGAGGATCTCGGTCTGCTTGTCGCCCAGGATGCCGTTGAAGGTGATGCCGCTGGATTTGCTCGGCGCCAGCATGGACACGCGATACAGCTCCAGGCTCAAGGGCGAGTCGATCGCCAGCGGGCCGGTGCCGTTGGCAGTCAGTTCGCCGCCCACCAGAATCAGCGAGACTTCGGCATCGAACGGGTCGAGGGCGATGTCGCGGTCGGTGTCGCTGAGGTCCTTGATGTGCCCGTAGACGCCTGTCAGGCCGTTGGCCATGGCGACGTTTTCGTACAGGCGGATGTTGGTGCTGTTGCGCACCCGGATGCCGTGGCGCTGGTTGCGGATGACCTTGTTGCCCCAGAGCAGGTTGTCGCCGCTCTCATAGAGGGTGATGCCGTCGGAGTGGTTGCGGTAGACCTCGTTGTAGGCCACCAGATTGCCGACGCTGTTACGGTCCAGCACGATGCCCGACAGGTTGTTCTCGCGCGTGCGGTTGTTGATGATGAAACTGTCGTCGACTTCCCGCGAAACGATGATGCCGTGTTTCTTGTGGGTGCCGTAAACGTCATTGTCGGCAATGATCAGACCGTGGGAACGGTCATGAGGGTCGATGCCGTAGATGATGTTGTCTTTGTAGGTGTTGCTCTTGACCACGAAGTTCTGCGTTTCATAGCAGTAGAAGCCGTACCACATGTCGCTGAACGTCGAGCCGATGATCCAGCCGGTGGGCTCGCTGCGGCCCATCTGCGCTTTCATGTTGGGCGTGTACTGGGAAATGCTCACCCCGTACGACTTGCTCTGGTTGTAGCCAAAGCTGGCCATGGTGGTGTTGACGATGTACGTCTCGGTGCCACCCCAGGACAGCAGGAACGGGCGGAATTCCTTGGGCGCGCGGAAGGTCGCCGGGCCGTTGTCCTTCTCGCGCCAGCCGGTCACCTTGGTATTGCTGGTGAACAGCTTGCCGTCGTTGATGATGAACGAGCCGGCCTCTTGCGACAGACGCAGTTCCTGGGTCTGCTTGTCGATCTCCAGCACGGCCTTGTTGCCGACGATGATCGGCAGACGCGCCAGGTAGACGCCCGGCGAGGTCTCGCTGAAATACTGCTTGGGAACGCTCTTGGTGAGATCCTTGAGGTTCAGATAACCGCCTTCGACGAAGATCGCCTGAGGGATACCGTGCTGACGCGCGACCCACTCGGCCATCTTGTTGTTGCCGCCGACGAACTCCTTGAGCACCACTTCCTGCATGATGCGCCGGATGCTGACTTTGGCGTGGGGACCCTTGCGCAGCGGCGCGACCTTGGCCTCTGCGGCCGCTTCGGTGTAGCCGGTGAGGTCGGGCAGCTTGGGCGCAGGCATGTCCAGCGGCGCGGTGGGCGCCGAGGACACGGTGTAGCTCTTGGCTTGATGCAGTTCCTTGACCAGGCCGGGCTTGGCCGCTGCCGGGGCGCTGTCCGCCGCCTTGGCGTCAGGCTTGGGCACGGGCGCCGGGCTGTTGGCCAGGGCGACACCGCTGGCCAGCAACAAGGCGCCGGTCAGCAGCGAGGTGCGCCAGGGCAAACGGCTGCTGAGGCTAGAATGATTCATTGCATGCACTCCCTTCGCGTTAGGCATCAGAAGCGCCAGATCACATCGACAATGGCGCGGTGCATGTAGTTGTCCACGCTGCTGCCATAGGCATCACCCGGCTTGAACACACCCGCACGCAGGCGAACCAGCGCCGAGGGCTCGTCGATCGACTGGCTCAAGGCAGCGGGCAGCAACCCTTGCTTGAAATACTTGGTCACGACGAGGTCGACTTCCTGACCCAGGTCCTTGCTGCCGTTGTTGATCGTCGGCAGGGTCGAGAAGGAACCGTCGTTCTGTTCGTCCACGGCATTGATGTTGCTGCCGGAAATCCCGGAGTTGCCGTCGACACGCCAGAACTTGTGGTAGATCAGCGAGGCGTCGTATTGATCCTCTTGCTGCCACGAGGCGAACGCCGAGGCGACCCGGGTGTTGCCCATCTGCGCCTGGTAGGCCTCGCCGAAGCGGCTGATGCGCGAGCGAGTGCCGGTCCAGGTCGAACGGTTGCTTTGCAGGCCGTTCTGCTCGTAGTTCTTGCTGGCCTGGGAGTAGGCACCGCCGACCTGCCATTGCGGGTCGAGGCGCAGACGTACACCCAGGTCCGAACCCCAGCCGCTCAGGTCGCGATCGCTCTTGGGCGACGCGAGCGTACGCCCAGTGGCCGCATCGGTGCGCAGGTTGTTAGCGTCATAGGCGGCGTTGTTGAGGTCCTGGGTGCCTTGCATGAAGGTCACGCTGCCCCAGTAGTTGATCTGGTTCAGGTTGCGGTAGTTGTAAGCGTCGCTGTTGAGGTCCAGACCGAGCCAGGTGAGGGTGCTGTTTTCACGCTTGTCCAGGTCGTCGACCACTTCCCCGGCGTGGGCCAGTTTGCCGTCGTCTTTGACATAGTGCGCGCGCACGCCGGCCCACTGCCCTGGCATCCACTGGTAGTACGCGTCGCCGAAGGCGTGGAAGCGATTCTTGTCGCGGGGCGATAGCTGATCGTAATCGGTGCGGTAATCACTGAAACGCTGAGCCACACCCGCATGGGTCTTGAGCAGCGTGGTGTCGAGGTTCCAGGTCAGGGCTTCGATGTAGTTGTCGGTCCATTGACCGTCGTCGTTACGCAACCGCTGGCGACCGAACTTGGTGTTCTCGCCCGGGTAAGGCGTGAACAGCCCTTGGTAGCCGACCCAGAACTCGCGCATGGCGAAATAGGCGTCGTTGCCGTCGCGGGCGGAATTGTGGTTGATGCCTGACGTGTTGACACCGGCGCCGGCGGCGGTGCTGGTCTGGTCGTCCAGTGGGTCGGTCTGAATGGTGTCGCTGGCGGCCACTGCCTGCCCCATCGCATAGAACGACCATTTACCGGCTTCGAAGTACGCCCATGGGCGCAGGTCGATACCCACACCGTTGACGTCGCCGCCCGAGCGCGTGCCCAGGTCGCGGTCATCTTCGGACTGGCCGGTGGCTTTGACTTCAATGCCGAAATTCTGCGTCGCGGTCAGCGCCGCGAGGGTAGGGCAAGACCACAAGGCGGCGAAGCTGAGGCCGATACCGGCCTTCATCCATTTGTTCAGTTTCATAGGGAATTGTCCTCACCGATGGGGTCTGCAGGCATTTCTTGTTGGGCCAGGGCGCTGTTGGCCTGGCTGATACCACCGCGAGCCTTGAGTTCTTGCTGAACCAATTGCTGCGCCTGCGCTTTTTGCGCGGGCTGCAGTTGGGTCTCGATCTGGGTGTTGAGGTCGGTCACCGGCTGCTGCACGTCAGGACGCATCTTCGCCAGTTGGCTGAACACGTAGGCGTTGACCAGATTGGGCTTGGTACCGCGGCCGCCCGAGTAGAGCTGCGCGAGGGCGAAGTCGGCGCTGTTCTGGCCGCTGCGAGCGGCCTTGAGCAGTTCATCCACGGCCTTCTGCGGCTCTGGCTTGCCGAGGTAGCCACGGCGGTAGATCTGGCCCATGTAGTAGTGGGCACTGACCTGGGTCGCCGCAGCCTTTTGCAAGTGATCGAGCGCCTTGTGCGCGTCGGGGATCACCACCTTGCCTTCGTAATAGAGCTTGCCCAGCAGCAGCTCGGCGCGACCTGGGTCGGCGTTGTGGCCTTTGTCGATGTAGCCCATCAACTTGTCGACATCGCCCAGCTCGGGGAACTGATACAGCAGCTGCGCGAGGCTGATATAGGCGGCGGGATAGGTGTCGGTGACGCTTTCGAGCAGGGTTTGTGCGGTCTTCTCGTCGGTCTTGCCGAGGGTCGGATCCGACAGCACGCGGGCCACGCCGTCGATGCGCGCAGCCGAGGCGTTGCCGGCGCTGTAGGCAGACTGCAACTGCTTGACCAGCGCGGTCTGGCGATCGGCCTGACCGCGCTTCTGGTATACGGTGGCCAGCTCGACGTAGCAGACGTCGTTGGTGCTGAGCGCTTTGGTGCAGATGCGCTCGACGTCATCCAGGTGCTGATCGTAGGTGCCCTTGGCGCGATAGAGCATGACCTGGGCCAGCGGTGCATCCGGATAACCGGCGGCCATCCATTGGTCGATCTGTTTCTGCGCATCGATGTTCGGGAAGCTTTGCGGGTATTGCAGGTACAGCGTGGCCAGCGGCAGCAGGGTGCCGGTTTCGCCGTTGGCGCCGGCTTTCTTCAACCAGCTTTCGGCTTCGTGCTGCTCGGCGACAGTGCTGCCGGGTTTGGCTGCGAGCAGGCGCCCCAACCGTGCCTGAGCACGGGGGGAGGTCTGCGCAGCGGCACGGTAGATGGCCTCGGCCTTGCGTATGGCTTCTGGATCGCCGGTGTTGACCTGAATATCGGCCAGGCCGATTTGTGCATCGGCATAGCCCAGGTCAGCCAGTTGCTGGAAGTTCTGTTGCGCAAGTTCGGTGTCACCGTTCTGCAGCGCCTGATTGGCCAGGCGCTGGTCGGGAAGCCCGGCGCAACCGGCCAGGCTGATTGCAATGGCCAGGCCCAGTAGCGCGGGGTGCGACAGGGTTCTTCTCGTTGCCACAGGCATTCTCCTTCGCACGATCAACTTAGAGGCCTTTGGCCATGGCTTTCTCGATCAACCAGTTCATCGAACCACGGTCGCTGTAGACCTCCACCGGACGACCGGCCAGAGCGCTGTTGATTGGCGCGTCGGGTTTGATCTGCACGCGCAGGTCCGAGGACAGGGCATCGGGCAGCAGGTTGGTGCTGGAGACGATCTGGCCTTCGCGGGTGGTGTCTTCGCCGGCGACCTGGAAGGTCACGCGGGTGCCAGGGCGTACGTCGTTGATTTGGCGATAGGTGAAGCGCGCATCGATGTTGGCTTGGGCGTCACGCGGCAGCATCTTGTAGATGATGTCGCCCTTGCTGGCGAACTGGCCGTCCGGCACCAGTTGCTCGGCGACGATGCAGTCGCACGGCGAAGTCAGGGTGCCGGTGAGTTGCTTGCCGAACATTTCGGTGATTTTCGCCGGGGTCAGCTGAGCGTCGTCCAGGTGATCCTTGAGCACGTCGAGCATGCTGGTGCTGAAGGTCGCCAGAGGCGCGCCTTTGGCTGCCGTGGCATTGACCGCGATCAGGCTGTTGACCGTACCGTCGCGCGGCATGGTGATGTTGCTCGATGGGATGGACACCACACCGGAGACCGCGTGGCTGACGAAGTACATGCCATAGACCGATTTGGCGACGAAGCCGAAGGCAGCCAGGCCGACCACGAAGATACCGAGGCTGAAGGTCACCGCACGCAGGCGGCCAAAGGCCGACATGCCATGGTTGGTGCCGCCACGCTTGCGCGCCTTGGTGAAGTTGTCGCGCTGCAGGGTCCCGAGCACGCCGCCCATGGTGACCAACTCGCCGCTCAGGTGCGAGGTGATCAGGTGGCGCAGGGTGGCGATGTCCTGTTGGTCGAGGTTCTGGAAAGCGCAGCCGGCGCGGCCATCGCTGTCGAGCGAGCGCACCTGGAACTCGATGTCCATGCCCAGGCCGAGGTTGTCGATGACGAACATCATCCGGCCTCGGTAGACCTCGCCCTGTTTAAGGGCCTTTTGAGTAAGGATGCTGAAGCCACCGGCGGAGAGGTCCTCGATCTTGGATTCGAAGGTCTCGCGATTCGGGCCGATGTAGCGCAGTTTGGCGGGGATTTTTACCCGAGCGTGCTGGCGCTGAGCTTCGGATTCATGGACAACATTGACGTTCACGGCTGTATTCATGGCGATTATTCCTACTTAATCCATTGGGTTCCGGCTCAGACCATCACGAACAGCACAGCAACGAAGATGCTGGCGGCGGAGAAGGTCATGGTCCGGGAGGACCAGGTGTTGAACCATTGTTGAAAGCTGGCGAGATCACGCTTGAGCGAGGTGGGCTGACGCGTCCAGGACTGCTTGTCGAGGCGGAAGAAAACGTAGATTTTCATCATGGCGCCGACGATCTGGTTGTAATACAGAATCACGGGGTAAGCCGGCCCGACCTTGTGCCCTGAACACAGGAGCATGATGGTCAGGATCAAACGGGTGATACCGATCCACAACAGGTAAACCAACAGGAAGTTGATGCCATAGGTGAGGCTGGCGATGATTGCCGCCGTCAGCCCCAACAGGCTGGTCCACATCGAAACACGCTGGTCGAACAGCACCACGGAGGTAAACAGCCCCAGGCGTCCTACGCCCAGGCCCAGCGCTCGGGAGTTCTGCCGCAGGTTGTTGCCGTACCAGCGGTACATCAACTTGCGACTGGCCTTGAAGAAGCTCTTTTCCGGTGGGTGCTCAACGGTGTGAATGTTGGCGTCCGGTACGTAGAACGTGTCGTAGCCCAGGCGCATCAGGCTGAACCAGCTGGACTTGTCGTCGCCGGTCAGGAACTTGAAGCGGCCAAGGCGCCAATGGTCGATGGAGTCGCTTTCGACGTCGGCGATGAATTCCGGGTTGGTCACCACCGAAGCGCGGAAGACCGACATCCGCCCGGTCATGGTCAGCACGCGCTTGGACAGGGCCATGGAGCACATGTTGATGTGGCGCTGGGCGAAACGCAGCTTGTGCCATTCGCTCATGATGTAGCCGCCGCGCACTTCGCAGAATTCGTTGGTGGTCAGGCCGCCGACGTTACCGTACAGACGGAACCACGGCACGGTCTTGCGCACTACGCCATCGGCCAGCACGGTGTCGCCGTCGATCACCGCAACCACCGCGTCGTCGTCCGGCAAGTGGCGGGAAATGGCGCGGAAACCGTAGGCCAGGCCGTCGCGCTTGCCGGTACCGGCGATGCGCACGAAGTCCAGCGAGACGCGGTCAGGCGGGGCCATTTTCTGCCACAGGCTCTTGACCAGCAGCTCGTCGGACATTTCCACCAGCGAGCAGACCACCGTGGTGGGATAGCCGCAGTTGATGGCCTCGCGAATCACCGAGCTGTACACCTGGGCGGTGGTCAGGGCGTCGATGCGAAAGCTGGTCACCATCAGGAACACGTGGGACGGATCGGCATCGCTACCGAGCTTGCGCACTTTGCGGCGCAGGTGCGGATAGACGATGTAGAGGAACAGCATGCCGCGCACGAAGTGCGTTGCACCCATCGAATAGCGCCAGATGCCGATGGCGCCAATCAGGAAAATGAAGTCTTTCGACGCAGGGTCGAAAGTGGTGGCCGGCAGCATGAGCGCCAGGGCCATCAGGAACACCAGGTAGAACATCCAACCGGAAGCCTGGAGTAGGCCGTGCTTGAGCCTTTGCATGATCTGCATCCATGTGGGAATCGGGCCACTGATAACGGGCCGCCGATCGTGGCGGCCCGAATCGTTCAAGGCACGCGCAGGGCCCGAGGGCCCCGCGCAGGTCCAGCCTTACCAGCAGATGCCTTCGGTGCGGGCAGCGGCATCGGTGGTGTGGGCCATGAAGCCGACCAGGTCGATGACTTGCTTGCCTTCCGGTACGTTGGCGGCCAAGGCACGGAAACGCTCGTCACGGTTGCCGAGGATGATCACATCGGAACGGTTGATCACATCGTCGAAGTCCGAGTTGAGCAGGGACGAGACGTGGGGGATCTTCGATTCGATGTATTCCTTGTTGGCGCCGTGAACACGGGCGTATTCGACGTTGACATCGTAGATGCTCAGGTCGAAGCCTTTGCCGATCAGCATTTCGGCCAGTTCCACCAGCGGGCTTTCACGCAGATCGTCGGTGCCAGCCTTGAAGCTCAGGCCCAGCAGCGCGACTTTGCGCTTGTCCTTGGAATTGACCATGTCGAAGGCGTTCTGCACCTGAGACACGTTGCTGCGCATCAGCGAGTTGAGCAGCGGCGCTTCGACGTCCAGCGAGCTGGCACGGTAGGTGAGGGCGCGTACGTCCTTGGGCAGGCAGGAACCGCCGAACGCGAAGCCTGGGCGCATGTAGTACTGGGACAGGTTCAGCGATTTGTCCTGGCAGACCACGTCCATCACTTCGCGACCATCGACGCCGACCGCCTTGGCGATGTTGCCGATTTCGTTGGCAAAGGTGACCTTGGTGGCGTGCCACACGTTGCAGGTGTACTTGATCATCTCGGCCACTTCGATGTCCTTGCGGATGATCGGCGCGTCGAGTTCTTCGTACAGGGCCTGCAGGACGTCGCCCGAGGCGTCGTCGAGTTGACCGATAACGGTCATCGGCGGATGGTCGTAGTCCTTGATCGCGGTGCTTTCACGCAGGAACTCAGGGTTGACCGCAACGCCGAAGTCGACGCCGGCTTTCTTGCCGGAGCAATCTTCGAGAATCGGGATCACCACGTTCTTGACGGTGCCCGGCAGCACGGTGCTGCGGACCACGACGGTGTGGCGAGTGGCCTTGTCGCGCAGTACCAGGCCGATTTCGCGGCATACGGACTCGATGTAGTCGAGTTCCAGGTCGCCGTTCTTCTTGCTTGGCGTTCCCACGCAGATCATGGAAAGGTCAGTAGCGCGAATGGCTTCGGCGAAGTCCGTCGTCCCGCGCAGGTTGCCCTTCTTGATCCCTTGTTCCAGAAGTTCTCCCAGACCCGGTTCGACAATTGGCGATTTTCCGTTATTGATCAAATCGATCTTGGCTTTGGAGACATCCACGCCAACAACGTCGTGACCACGTGCAGAAAGGCAACCGGCACACACTGCACCGACATAACCCAGACCAAAGATGCTGATACGCATCGCATTCACCTCATTGTTTATCACGCCAGCTCCACTGACAGAGCCAGACTGGGGGTTTGATTAACCAGCAGTTTTTCAGGCACTCGGAAGTACAACAACTTAATGCTGCAATACACGGCGCAGGCATAATTAAGAACCCGGTGCCCAAGAAGGTGCACCTAAGTTGGGCGCTCAGGGCCCGTAGAACACGGGCTCGCCCTAGAATGTAGCCAGCCTTTATTACAATTAATCTCGTTGTTATTCTTGTACGTGTTTTCAGTCCGGTGTTTCACCTTGTGAATCAAGCACTTGAGACGTCATGTTTGAGCTCTGTAGTGCAGCTCGGGCTTGGCCAGATGCTGAGGATAATTGGGTGCGTTCTCTCCTGAGAATAACCGTTTGATCCGCTCGGGGATCGACTGAGTCAACTACATCCGGTGCTGCCACCGGCGCCCTTGTGAGTCGCTGTGTACGTCATCTCTCACACGCTGCAAGAGAATCGTTACGGGTGGTATGAGCGACATATCACCCATGAAGTTCCTGAGGAGGACGACCGCTGGTGAATATTTTTTCATTGCGAGGAGGGAATACAGTGGTTGCAAGGTGCCATCATGGGAATGTTTGGGCCTGTAAACACGGGCAGTTGTCGACCGGCGATATTTTTTTGCCAGTATCGAAAAATATTTAAAGGAAGAGGTAAAAAAAATGTGAACTGCGAAGGTTAATACAAGTATCAAGTGCGCCAGTAATATTAACTTGGCGCCATGAAACTGTCTTTAGGGGGGTATGCACGACCATTTGGGGGAGAGCAGCGGGCGCAGCCGGGCGGCTACGCCGATGAACGGTGGCGGTTATTCGTCTGGATGGTCACGCAGGAACACCAGGTTGTCCGCAGTGGAGTCTTTGGCGTTGAAACGGTAGCCCTGGCTGTCGAATGCCTTGAGCTGTTCAGCGTCGTTTATGCGCTCGGTAATGACGAAGCGACTCATCAGGCCCCGAGCTTTTTTCGCATAGAAGCTGATGATCTTGTATTGGCCGTTCTTCAGGTCGCGGAACTCGGTGTTGATGACCCGTGCCTTCAGTGCCTTGCGTTTGACTGCGCTGAAGTATTCGTTGGAGGCCAGGTTGAGCAGCACCTCGTCGCCCTGTTCGGCCAGTGCCTGATTGAGCCATTCGCTGATGCGCTCGCCCCAGAAGGCATAGAGGTCCTTGCCGCGAGGGTTGGCCAGTTTGGTGCCCATCTCCAGGCGGTACGGCATCATCAGGTCCAGCGGGCGCAGCAGGCCGTAGAGGCCGGAGAGCATGCGCAGGTGTTGCTGGGCGTAGTCCAGATCCTGCTCGTCGAGGCTGTTGGCATCCAGGCCGGTGTAAACATCGCCCTTGAAGGCCAGCAGCGCCTGCTTGGCGTTGTCGAGGGTGAACACCGGGTTCCAGCTGCCGAAACGCGCGGCATTGAGGCCGGCGAGTTTGTCGGACAGGTGCATCAGTTCGCTGATCTGTGCCGGGCTGAGGTCGCGCAGCTGGCCGATCAATTCCTGGGAGTGGTCCAGATACTGCGGCTGGGTGAAGCGCTGGGTCGTCGGCGGGGTGTCGTAGTCGAGGGTCTTGGCGGGCGAAATCACCATCAGCATGTCGTTGTCTCCTTCGGATCGTGGAGCGATTCTAGGGAGATAGACACGCAAACTCTAGCTATCGGTGGGATAGAAGCTTTAGCATCGGGCGCTTGTCGGCCTCCACCAACCTGTAGCGAGGGGGCTCGCCACCGATCAGTGGGTAAGCTGAGTTTCCAGCGCTGGCGCGCCGCAATCGGGGGCAAGCCCCCTCGCTACATGTGTTTTGACTTTTTCCGGAGAACTGCTTTTGCGTTTCGCCCTGTCGTTGGCTTCCCTGCTCATCTGCCTCAACGCCGCTGCCGCGCAACCACCGGCCGCCGTGCTCGACCGTGCCAACTGGCCCGAAGCGCTGACCAGTCCGGTATTGTTCGACGTCGCCTCGCGCGCCGAGGTGCTGGGGTTCGCCCGGGAGCTGGGCGACAGCGAGCTGCTCAGCGAGGATGCCCTGGCCCAGCGCCTGGGCCTGCGGCAGATCAACATGGAGGCCATCACCGCCCTGCGTCAGCGGTTGTGGCAGCGCCTGTGGGAAAACTACAACAACGCTCAGCAAAGTTGCGAGCAGGATGCTTCGTTCTGTTACCTCATCGAGGATGAGGCCGCGTTGCGCCGCGAAGCTGCGACCTTTCAGGTGGCCAGCGACTCCTTCTATGCGAAGTGGCTGATCCCCGGCAAGCAGTTCAATATCGATTACCTCGACGAGCTGTTGCACATGGCTGCGCTGTTTCCGCAGATCAGCAGCGAGGTGGCGCGCTTCAACGATCAGGAGCGCAATGGCGACGATTTCAAGGATCGGGTGTTTCTGCTCACCTTCGACGGCGGACCCAGCCTGGCGCCCGGCCCGACCGACTGGATGACCGATTATCTGCGCAAGCAAAAGATGTCGGCGATTTTCTTCGTGCTGGGCAATAGTGTCGAACTGCGCCGCGATCATCAGCCTGACGAGGACTTGCAGGCGATCTATGCCGATCAATGCGTCGGTGTGCAGGGCTGGCAGTATCGCTCGCACAGCCAGTGGAACGACTGGAAGGACTCGATCCAGCGCAGCGTGGCGCTGGTGCGGGCGCAGTTGCCTGCCAGCTTCGTGCCCTTGTTCCGCCCTCCTTATGGCCAGCGTCGCGCCGACAGCGGCAGCTTCTTCGCCGCGCAACAGTTGCAGGTGGCGCTGTGGAATATCGATTCCCAGGACAGCCAATTGACTGCGGCGCAGTCAGCCGATCGCGTCATCACGCTGATGCTGTTGTGGCGCAAGGGGATCATTGCCTTTCACGATGTCCAGGACCGCGCCAAGGTGGCGGTGCCGTTGATTCTGAATCAGACGGTGGAAAGTGGAATTGCCTGGGAAGAATGCCATCAGTTTGACTGACAGCCCCGGTTTACAAGGCGCGCACGGTTTTTTGCAGAAAAATGTTCTGCGCGTGCTAGTAGGGTGGACTTCCGACTGTAACGGCGCTTGGGGCGCACGCCAAGCGCTATTCGTCTCTCTATCAAATAAACTTCAAAAAACTGTCAAAGTGCTTTTTATCGTCATGGGTTTTGCGGTATCAAGACGACAGACCGCCGAAACCTGCAACACAGGTGGCGTCTTCAACCGGACCGTACCTGGTTAGTGGTGTCCTGCCTCAAGGGCATCGTTCGGCGGCTACTTCGCGGCGCAGCACCGTTCAGGTCCTGCGTTGACTGGCTCCCACAAAGGTGACCGAGTATGGATGATCAAGGACGCAGCACTTCCTCCACCCAGCCAATCCTTTATGTGCTCGATACCAACGTACTGATTCACGATCCCAACGCACTGCTCAATTTCGAAGAACACCACGTCGCCATCCCGATGACCGTTCTGGAGGAGCTCGACAAGCTTAAAAGTGGCAAGCATTCCGTGGCCGCCGAGTGTCGTCAGGCCATCCGCCTGATCGACAAGACCCTCGGTGAAGCTTCCCCGGCGGACGTCGAAAAGGGCGTGCCGATCCAGCGCGGCAAGGGTGACCCCAAGGGCTTCCTGTCGATCCTCATGAACAAGCGTGCCGAACCGGACAGCCTGCTGCCCGAGCACCTCAACGACAACATCATCATCAACCAGTTGATCGACCTGCATGCCGCTCAGCCGCGGCTCAGCGTGATCCTGGTCACCAAAGACATCAACATGCGCCTCAAGGCCCGGGCGTGCGGGATCGAGGCCGAAGATTACAGCACCGACCAACTGGTCGACGACGTCTCACTGCTGTCGCGCGGCTATCACACCCTTAGCGGATCGTTCTGGGATCGCGTCAGCAAGGTCGACACGCGCCAGGACCACGGCCGTACCTGGCACCGCGTGCAGCTCACCGAAATGCTGCCTGCCGTGCACATGAACGAGTTCATCATCGACGAGCAGGGCTTCGTCGGCTGGGTCAAGGGCGTCAAGGCCGATGAGCTGATGATCCTCGACATGCATCAGGAGCCTTTGCTGCATCAGGAAGCCTGGGGCCTCAAGCCACGGGACATCTATCAGGGCCTGGCGCTCTTTGCGTTGCTCGATCCGGATATCCATCTGGTCAATCTGTCGGGCGCGGCGGGTTCGGGTAAAACCATCCTGGCGCTGGCGGCGGCGATCGAGCAGACCATGGTCACCAAGCGCTATCGGCGCATCATCGCCACGCGCAGCGTGCAGGGGCTGGATCAGGAAATCGGCTTCCTGCCAGGCACCGAAGCCGAGAAAATGGAGCCTTGGCTGGGGGCCATCACCGACAACCTCGAAGCCTTGCACATGGACGACGAGAATACCCATGGCAGCGTCGATTACATCCTCAGCAAGGTGCCGTTGCAGTTCAAGTCACTCAACTACATCCGGGGGCGCAGCTTCCAGCAGAGCCTGATCCTGATCGACGAGTGCCAGAACCTCACGCCGCACCAGATGAAAACCATCATCACCCGGGCCGGTAACGGCTCCAAGGTGATCTGCCTGGGCAACCTGGCGCAGATCGACACGCCCTACCTGTCCGCCACCAGCTCGGGCCTCACCTACCTGACGGAGCGCTTCAAGGACTTCCCCAACGGTGTACACATCACCCTGCAAGGGGTGCCGCGTTCGATTCTGGCGGAATACGCCGAGTCGCATCTGTAACGGCCTAATGGCCTCTTCGCGAGCCGAGCTCGCTCCCACAGGGTCGTGTCGATACTGTGGGAGCGGGCTTGCGCGTTCGGCGGCGAAAAGCGCATTCGCGTCGACCTGGCATCGGGGGTAAAATCCCCCCACTTGCCCAGGAATATTCATTGTGCTCACTCATCTCGATGCCCAAGGCCGTGCCAACATGGTCGATGTCACGGACAAAGCCGTGACCCACCGCGAGGCCGTGGCCCAGGCTTTTATCCGTATGCTGCCGCAGACCCTGCAGATGATCGTCGACGGCGGTCACCCCAAAGGTGATGTGTTCGCCGTGGCGCGCATCGCCGGCATCCAGGCGGCGAAGAAGACCTCCGATCTGATCCCTCTGTGCCATCCGCTGATGCTGTCCAGCGTCAAGGTCGAGCTCAGCGCCGAAGGCAGCGACCGCGTGCGCGTGGTGGCGCGCTGCAAGCTTTCCGGGCAGACCGGCGTGGAGATGGAGGCGCTGACCGCCGCCAGCGTCGCTGCGCTGACCATCTACGACATGTGCAAGGCGGTGGACCGCGCCATGGTGATCGAGAACGTCCAGTTGCTGGAGAAGGTCGGCGGCAAGAGCGGGCATTTCCTGGTGGACCCGGCATGAGCATCCAGGTGCTGTATTTCGCCCGTTATCGTGAGGTGCTCGGGCTGGGCGAGGAGGTGGTCGAGGGAGATTTCGCCACCATCGACGACCTGCGCCAGCATCTGCTCGCGCGTGGCGACCGGGCAGTATTGGGCGAACGCAACCTGATGTGCGCCCGCAACGAAGAGCTGTGCGGGCTGGATCAGCCGCTGACTGGCGGCGATGCGGTGGCGTTTTTTCCGACGGTCACGGGGGGCTGAGATGGCGATCAGGGTGCAGAATGCGATGTTCGACCCCGGCGCCGAGCTCAACGCGTTGCACGCCGCCAACACCGGTGTGGGGGCGGTGGTCGGCTTTGTCGGGTACGTGCGGGACTTCAACGATGGGCTGGACGTGCGCGGGATGTTCCTCGAGCACTACCCCGGCATGACCGAGAAGGCCCTGGCTGCGATCGTCGTCGAGGCCGAGCAGCGCTGGCCATTGCTCAAGGTCGAAGTGCTGCATCGGGTCGGGACGCTGGAGCCGGGTGAGCCTATCGTCTTCGTCGGCGTGGCCAGCGCGCACCGGCAGGCGGCGTTCGAGGCGTGCGATTTCGTGATGGACTATCTCAAGACCCGCGCCGCGTTCTGGAAGAAGGAAGATACCGCCGATGGCCCGCGCTGGGTCGAGGGGCGAGAGAGCGACAAGGCAGCGGCAAAGCGCTGGGACCTTTGAAGAGCGGGCTGCGCCGCTCGCGGTACGTTGCTCAGACGTCAGCGGCAGGTTGCAACAAAGAGGCCCTTTCACCGAAAGGGCCTCTTTTGGTTATGGCTCGAGTACGGGTCAGTCGACCCTGTGGTTCGCGGCACTCACGCAACCCGTGCATGGGATGTGGCCGAAGTCTTCGGGCCGAGCCTGGCGGTCGAAGCAGATCAGCTGGCGAATGATCGCTCTCTCGTCGCAGATCACCAGGATGTCTATCAAGGGCGACAGATAGGCGCCGTCGCTACCATGGCCGCGCGCCAGCGGTGCGCGGTTGTCGATGGAATAGAACAACGTAACTGAGCTGGAATGCTGGCAATTTTTAAACGTTTCGATGATGGCATCAACCGCCGCCGAGCCCAGCGGTTGGCCGATGGCCTGCTTGAGGGTGCTGTGGATCTGCTTGAAGTCCTGTTTGTTCATATGTCAGCGTCCTTGTCAGAAGGGGAGGCGCGTTTGCACCTCCTGCTGGCCCATGATCCTGAGCAGCCGGCGAGCGGTTCGGTAAATATCTATGGCGATCAGATGCAGACTTCGATGTTCGACCCATGCGCCGAGCGCAACGCGTTGCACGTTGCTGACAGCCGCTGACGCTACTGCGGCGCGGTGCGGGGAGTAGTGCAGTCCAATGTGGTGAGGGAGCAAGCCCCTCACCACAGGGCTGGATCAGTTATCCGTGGTCGGCACTGGCGGACGCTTGCGCTCCACCGGCTTAAGCAATTCGGCCGGTGGCGTTTCGCAGCTGATCTTGCGCCCCAGCAGCGCTTCGATGGACGGCAACTGATAAGAGTCGTCTTCCCCGGCGAAGCTGATCGACACCCCGCTGGCGCCGGCTCGACCGGTACGGCCAATGCGGTGCACGTAGTCGTCCGGGACTTCCGGCAGGGTAAAGTTGATCACGTGACTGATGCCATCGATGTGAATCCCGCGGCCCGCCACGTCGGTGGCCACCAGTACACGGATGCGGCCTTCGCGAAAACTCTCGAGGGTCTTGATGCGTTTGTGCTGCGGCACATCCCCGGACAGCTGCGCGGCGTTGACGCCATCTCGCACGAGCTTTTCTTCGATGCGGCGCACTTCATCCTTGCGGTTGGCGAAGACGATGACCCGTTCCCAGTTGTTTTCGGTGACCAGGTTGTACAGCAGACGGTACTTGTCGGCGCCGGCCACGGCATAGACATGCTGCTCGACGGTGTCGCTGGCGACGTTCTCGGGTTCGATCTCGACGATGGCGGGGTCGGTGGTCCACTGCTTGGCCAGGTTCATCACGTCTTCGGTGAAGGTGGCCGAAAACAGCAAGGTCTGGCGTTCGCTTTTCGGCGGGGTCTGGCGAATGATCTGCCGCACCTGGGGGATGAAGCCCATGTCGAGCATGCGGTCGGCTTCGTCCAGGACCATGACTTCGACCATGTCCAGGTGCACTTCGCCACGCTGGTTGAAGTCGAGCAGGCGGCCTGGCGTGGCCACGAGGATGTCGCAATGGCGCGCCTCGAGCAGCTTGAGCTGCTTGTCGAACTCCATGCCGCCGACAAACGTCATGACATTGAGGCCGGTGTATTTGGTCAGGTTGGCTGCGTCCTTGGCGATCTGCACCACCAACTCGCGGGTTGGAGCGATGATCAGCGCCCGCGGCTCGCCCATGTAGCGCTCTTTGGGCGGTGGCGTCTGCTGCAGCTGGGTGATGATCGAAATCAGAAAGGCGGCGGTCTTGCCCGTGCCGGTCTGGGCGCGGCCGATGGCGTCCTTGCCCTTGAGGGTAAAGCCCAGCACCTGCGCCTGGATCGGCGTGCAGTACGGGAAACCGAGGTCGTGGATGGCGTGCATCAGCTCGGCCGACAGCGCGAAGTCGTGGAAGCGGGTCTTGCCCTCTTGCGGCTCGACGGCGAAGTCTTCCAGCTTCCAAGTGCTGGCCGCACGTTTCGGCTGGCGTCGAGGGCGCTCGGCGCGTTGCGGCGCGTGGTCTGTCACCAAAGGGCTGCCGTGCACCACCGCACTGTCGATCAGCGCTTCGCTCGCGGCTAGAGGCGCGGCGGCTGCCGGGGTCGCCTCTGACGCGGCGGCAACGTTCAACTCGGCCGCCGCCTGGGGCGCGACATGGGCGGGCTGATCGTACGCTGCGGGGGAGCGGGTGGAAGCGGTCGTTACGGGGGCGAGCGGCTCAGCCTCGCTTTTACCGAACATTTTCTTGAGTGCTTTGAGCACGGTCTTCTCATCGATTGGTTAAGGAATGTACGCGGGGCAGTGTAATGCAAGAATCGGGCGCGGCGTAGTGGCTGACGCGTTGCGCTACAGCCACCGGGGTCATTGTCGCGAGCCGGGCAGTCGATTCAGCCCAGACGTGCGGCCAACCAGGCAGCGATGTCCTTGATTTCTTTGGGTAACACTTCGTGGCCCATTGGGTATTCGTGCCAGGTAACGGTGACGTTCCGGTCCGCGAGCCAATCATGCGCGGTGCGGCCCATGCTATAGGGCACTACAGTGTCCTGAGTGCCGTGCAGGCAAAGTGCCGGAATGGCCCGCTGGCTGTCGGCCACGGTCAAGTCGGCGGCGAAGGTCGGCGCATAGGTCGAGAGGGCGATGACGCCGCCAAGCGGCTGCTGCGATTTCACGAAGGCCGTGTGATAGACCACAGCGCCGCCCTGGGAAAAACCGGCGAGGAAAATACGCTGCGGCTGGATACCTGCCGCAATCTGATCTTCAATCAAGTCCAGGACCTGCTGGGCAGAGCCTTCGAGCTGGCTTTCATCTATCGCACGGCTGCCAGGGCTCATGGCCTTGATGTCGTACCAGCTGGGCATTTCATAACCGCCGTTGACGGTGACCGCGCGGGTTGGGGCCTGGGGCAGGATGAAGCGGGTGGTGGTGAGGCTGACCATCAGCATCTGGGCTACCGGCTCGAAATCGAACCGATCGGCGCCCAAGCCATGCAGCCAGATGACACAGGCATCGGCCTTGGCCGGTGGTTTGGGTTGCAGAATAAGTGGCTCGGTCATGACTGCTCCTTGTTGGTGCGCACGGCATTTTTAAGTGCATTAGAAAAGTGCGTGCGGTATCGATTTGAAATGATGAGGTGCCAATTTGAGAAGAGAATGTCGCAAGGCTACAAGTTTTAAGCTTGACGCACACTTAAACGCTTCCGCGTTCAACTATGGTATGCCCTTTGCTACACAACCCCTGAATGAAGGCGCGCTCCCCGTTGGTAACACCCGGTGGCAGAGGCCGCAGGGGGACGCATAAACCCGTCATGCAGATGCTTTACCTTGGTCTGCTGGATGGTTGCGAATGGCTGCTGACACAGAGTACCTGCGCTTCGGTCCGGCAAACGATAGGAAATGGTGAGTTCTAACCCGGCACGTAGTTTACGCGTTTCGGATTTAAATCTTGCTGGTTGCGGCGCTCGACCCAAAAAAAAGCCAGCACTGGTCGAATCCGCCTCATAAAGGTGCGGCGCAACTCAAGCTCGGACACAACAAGAGCACATTGGAGGTTTTGAATGAAGATGTTGAAATCCACCCTGGCCGTACTGACCGCTGCAACCGCCCTGGGCGTTGCCAGCTTCGCTCAGGCAGGGACTACCCTTGATGCAATCCAGAAAAAAGGCTTCATCCAGTGCGGCGTCAGTGATGGCTTGCCTGGTTTCTCGGTAGCGGATTCGACCGGCAAGATCACTGGCATCGACGCAGACGTCTGCCGCGCTGTGGCTGCCGCTGTATTCGGCGACGCCACCAAGGTCAAGTTCAGCCAGCTGAACGCCAAGGAGCGCTTCACCGCCCTGCAGTCCGGCGAAATCGACGTACTGTCGCGCAACACCACCTGGACCAGCTCCCGTGACGCGGGCATGGGCCTGGTGTTCGCCGGCGTGACCTACTACGACGGCGTCGGCTTCCTGGTCAACAAGAAGCTCAACGTCAAGAGCGCCAAAGAGCTCGACGGCGCGACCATCTGCATCCAGGCCGGTACCACCACCGAACTGAACGTGGCCGACTATTTCCGCGGTCAGGGCCTGAAATACACCCCCATCACCTTCGACACCTCCGATGAAAGCGCCAAGTCGCTGGAAAGCGGCCGTTGCGACGTGTTGACCTCAGACAAATCGCAGCTCTACGCACAGCGGAGCAAACTGGGCTCGCCGAACGACTACGTGGTACTGCCGGAAACCATCTCCAAGGAGCCGCTGGGCCCTGTGGTTCGTCGTGGCGACGAAGACTGGATGGCGATCGTCAAGTGGACCCTGTTCGCGATGCTGAACGCTGAAGAAGCGGGCGTCACCTCCAAGAACGTCGAGGAAGAAGCCAAGTCGACCAAGAACCCGGACGTCGGTCGTCTGCTGGGTGCTGACGGCGAGTACGGCAAAGACCTGAAGCTGCGCAAGGATTGGGTCGTGCAGATCGTCAAGCAGGTCGGCAACTACGGTGAAGTGTTCGAGCGCAACCTCGGCAAGAGCACCCCGCTGGCCATCGACCGTGGCCAGAATGCCTTGTGGAACAACGGCGGTATCCAGTACGCACCTCCAGTGCGCTGATCGGCTGAACGCCCGGTAGCTTGAAGGCTGCCGGGCGTTGCTCGTTTCATTTCTCCTGGGGCATTCAATGCAAAATCAAATCGGCGCACCCAAAGGGTTTTCCCTGACCGATCCACGTGTGCGTGCGTGGCTATTCCAGATCATCACGGTACTCGCGGTGATCTCGCTGGGCTGGTTTCTGTTCGACAACACTCAAACCAACCTGCAGCACCGGGGCATCACCTCGGGCTTTGGCTTCCTGCAGAACAGTGCCGGCTTCGGTATTGCTCAACATCTTATCGACTACAAAGAGTCGGATAGCTACGCGCGGGTCTTCCTGATCGGGCTGCTGAACACTTTGCTGGTCACCTTCATCGGCATCATTCTGGCGACTTTGCTGGGTTTCGTGCTCGGTGTGGCGCGCTTGTCCAAAAACTGGATGATCAACAAGCTGGCGACGGTCTACATCGAAGTATTCCGTAACATTCCGCCGCTGTTGCAGATCCTGTTCTGGTACTTCGCCGTGTTCCTGACCCTGCCGGGTCCGCGCGCCGCCCACAGCATCCTCGGTTACTTCTTCGTCAGCAGCCGCGGCCTGAACATGCCGGCGGCGATTCCTGCCGAGGGCGTCTGGCCGTTCGTGATCGCCGTCATCGTCGCCATCGTCGCGATCGTGGTGATGTCCAAGTGGGCCACCAGGCGTTTCGAAGAAACCGGCGTGCCGTTTCACAAGTTCTGGGCCGGCCTGGCCTTGATCATCGTGATCCCGGCGCTGAGCATGCTGATCTTTGGCGTGCCGGTGCACTGGGAGCTCGCCCAGCTGCAAGGTTTCAACTTCGTCGGTGGCTGGGTGATGATCCCGGAACTGCTGGCACTGACCTTGGCGCTGACGGTGTACACCGCGGCATTCATCGCCGAAATCGTGCGCTCGGGCATCAAGTCGGTCAGCCATGGCCAGACCGAAGCCGCCCACTCCCTGGGGCTGCGCAATGGTCCGACCCTGCGCAAGGTCATCATTCCGCAGGCACTGCGGGTGATCATTCCGCCGCTGACCAGCCAGTACCTCAACCTGGCGAAGAACTCGTCGCTGGCCGCCGGTATCGGTTATCCGGAGATGGTCTCGCTGTTTGCCGGTACCGTGCTCAACCAGACCGGCCAGGCGATCGAAGTGATTGCCATCACCATGAGCGTCTACCTGGCCATCAGTATCAGCATTTCCCTGCTGATGAACTGGTACAACAAGCGCATTGCGCTGATCGAACGGTGAGGATGCGCCCATGAGCACTCATAATTTCAAACCTGACATGCCGCCACCGGGCAAGGTCTTCGGGCCTATGGCCTGGATGCGCAACAACCTGTTCGACGGCTGGTTCAACACCTTGCTCACGCTGGTGGCGATCTACCTGATCTACCTGATCATCCCGCCGCTGCTCGAGTGGGCCATCTTCAAAGCAAGCTGGGTCGGCACGACGCAGGCCGACTGCAACAAGGAAGGCGCCTGCTGGGTGTTCATCATCCAGCGCTTCGGCCAGTTCATGTACGGCTACTACCCGGCGGAGTTCCGCTGGCGCGTTGACCTGACCGTGTGGCTGGCAATCATCGGCGTGGCGCCGCTGTTCATCGCCAAGGTGCCGAAGAAGGCCATCTACGGGCTGTGCTTCATCGTCATTTACCCGATCGTTGCCTATTTCCTGCTGCACGGCGGCGCGTTCGGCCTTGAAAACGTCGCCACCAGCCAATGGGGCGGTTTGATGCTGACCCTGGTGATCGCCGTGGTCGGTATCGCGGGCGCGTTGCCGCTGGGCATTCTGCTGGCGCTGGGCCGTCGTTCGAACATGCCGGCGGTGAAGGTGGTCTGCGTGACCTTCATCGAATTCTGGCGGGGTGTGCCGCTGATCACCGTGCTGTTCATGTCTTCCGTGATGCTGCCGCTGTTCCTGCCTGAGGGCATGAACTTCGACAAGCTGCTGCGGGCGCTGATCGGCGTGATTCTGTTTCAGTCGGCCTACGTGGCCGAGGTGGTTCGTGGTGGCATGCAGGCCATTCCCAAGGGCCAGTACGAAGCCGCGGCCGCCATGGCGTTGGGCTACTGGCGCACCATGGGTCTGGTGATCCTGCCGCAGGCCTTGAAAATGGTGATCCCGGGGTTGGTCAACACCCTGATCGCGCTGTTCAAGGACACCAGCCTGGTGATCATCATCGGCCTGTTCGACCTGCTCAACAGCGTCAAGCAAGCATCCGCCGACCCTAAATGGTTGGGTATGGCGACCGAGGGCTATGTATTCGCCGCCCTGGTCTTCTGGATTTTCTGTTTCGGTATGTCCCGCTACTCCCAGTATCTGGAGCGCAAGCTGGACACTGGCCACAAGCGTTAGGAGTTTTCCCATGAGCGAAGCGATCAAACAGCCAGCGGGCGCCCCGGGCATCATCCAGATGCAGGGCGTCAACAAGTGGTACGGCCAGTTCCACGTACTGAAAGACATCAACCTCAATGTGCAGCAGGGTGAGCGGATCGTACTGTGCGGGCCTTCGGGCTCGGGCAAGTCGACCACCATCCGTTGCCTGAATCGTCTGGAAGAGCACCAGAAGGGCACCATCATCGTCGACGGCGTCGAGCTCACCAACGATCTCAAGCAGATCGAGTCGGTGCGTCGTGAAGTCGGCATGGTGTTCCAGCACTTCAACCTGTTCCCCCATCTGACCATCCTGCAGAACTGCACGCTGGCGCCGATGTGGGTGCGCAAGATGCCCAAGCGTCAGGCCGAAGAAATCGCCATGCATTACCTGCAGCGCGTACGGATTCCGGAGCAGGCCCACAAGTTTCCGGGGCAACTGTCCGGTGGCCAGCAGCAGCGTGTGGCGATTGCCCGTGCGTTGTGCATGAAGCCCAAGATCATGCTGTTCGACGAGCCGACTTCGGCACTCGATCCGGAGATGGTCAAAGAGGTGCTGGACACCATGATCGGCCTGGCCGAAGACGGCATGACCATGCTTTGTGTGACCCACGAAATGGGTTTCGCGCGGACCGTGGCCAACCGCGTGATCTTCATGGACAAGGGCGAAATCGTCGAACAGGCGGCACCGAACGACTTTTTCGATAACCCGCAGAGCGACCGTACCAAGATGTTCCTCAGCCAGATCCTGCATTGATCGGTTGAAGCGCATCGTCAGAAAACCCGGACGCAGGTTCGGGTTTTTTTTGGCCCGGCAAAAATGCTCGGGTTGACCCGTCAGGGGTGCAGCTGCCACAGTTGATTGCTAGCCATAATTGCGAGCCCCCCATGTCGATTCAACCCCAGCAGGCCGCCTCGGTCCCCGA
This sequence comes from Pseudomonas sp. GW821-FHT01A09, assembly GCF_058986725.1. Lineage (NCBI taxonomy): Bacteria > Pseudomonadati > Pseudomonadota > Gammaproteobacteria > Pseudomonadales > Pseudomonadaceae > Pseudomonas > Pseudomonas sp. GW821-FHT01A09. The sequence continues at coordinate 80,642 of NZ_JBYSWB010000010.1, read as the reverse complement.
GCCTGTGTCGATAAAGACCACTCAAGCCCATTCTTCTGCCGCTGCTCCTGTGGGAGCAGGCCCCGTCCGCGAAGGCGCCCCGGACCATCCAGTCGTTCATCGACGCTGGCTGCTGTTGCTCGGCCTGGTGCTGGTCGCACTGAATCTGCGCCCGGCGCTCTCGAGCATGGCGCCGCTGCTGGGCGAAGTGTCAGCCGCCCTGGGACTGTCCGGCACCCAGGCAGGTCTGCTGACCACTCTGCCCGTGCTCTGCCTGGGCCTGTTCGCGCCGCTGGCACCCTTGCTGGCCCGGCGCCTGGGCAGTGAACGGGTGGTGCTGCTGATCTTGCTGGTACTGGCGGCGGGCATCGCCTTGCGCAGCCATTTCGGTATAGCTGGGCTGTTCGCGGGCAGTCTGTTGGCCGGCGCCAGTATCGGCATCATCGGTGTGTTGCTGCCCGGCATCGTCAAGCGCGACTTCGCTCGGCAGGCCGGGATGATGACCGGTGTCTACACCATGGCCTTGTGCCTGGGCGCGGCGTTGGCGGCGGGCAGCAGCGTGCCGATCAGTAACCTGCTGGGCGGGCATTGGCAGCGGGGGCTGGGTTTCTGGCTGCTGCCTGCGCTGTTGGCGGCGCTGATCTGGTGGCCCCAGACGCGTACTCAGCACGCATCGCACAAGGTCGCCTACCGGGTGCGGGGCCTGTTGAAGGACCCGCTGGCGTGGCAGGTGACCCTGTTCATGGGCCTGCAATCGTCGCTGGCGTATATCGTATTTGGCTGGCTGCCGTCGATTCTGATGGGCCGTGGCCTGTCGGCGGCGGACGCCGGGCTGGTGATGTCCGGGTCGATCATCGTGCAACTGGCCAGTGCGCTGACGGCGCCATGGTTCGGCACCCGCGGGCGGGATCAGCGGCTGGCGATCGTGGTGGTGATGGCGCTGTCCATGGCCGGCCTGTTCGGTTGTCTGTATGCGCCGCTGGGCGGTTTGTGGGGCTGGGCGGTGGTGCTGGGATTGGGGCAGGGCGGGGTGTTTGCCTTGGCGCTGACCTTGATCGTACTGCGCTCCCGTGATGCCCATGTGGCTGCCAATCTGTCGAGCATGGCGCAAGGCGTGGGCTACACCATCGCCTCGCTGGGGCCCTTTGCCGTGGGCCTGGTGCATGACATGACCGGCGGCTGGAGCGCGGTGGGCTGGGTGTTCGCGTTTATCGGCGTCACGGCGACGGCGGCCGGGATGGGGGCGGGAAGGGCGTTGCAGGTGAATGTCAGCAGCGAGCGGGTGTGAAGCTGTGGCGAGGGGGCTTGCTCCCGATACGGGGTGTCAGTGTCAAGTCAGGTGACTGACACTCCGTATCGGGGGCAAGCCCCCTCGCCACAGGGTAAGCGGTGCCATCCTGATCGCACTTGCTGCACCATCATGGTAAAACTGCCCGCACAGTAACTGGTGGACACCCTGATGAGCGAAGCCCTGATCCGCGAATTCTACACGGCGTTCAGCCGCCTCGATGCCGAGGCCATGTGCGCCTGCTACAGCAAGGATGTGCTGTTCAGCGATCCGGCTTTCGGTACCTTGCGCGGCGACGATGCCAGGGACATGTGGCGCCTGTTGGCGTCCCGCGCCCAGCAGTTTTCCTTGAGCTTCGACCAGGTCCGCGGCGATGAGCGCGCGGGCGCGGCCCATTGGGTGGCGACCTACCTGTTCAGCCAGACCGGCCGCACGGTGGTCAACGATATCCAGGCGCGCTTCGTGTTTCGCGACGGCAAGATCAGCGAGCATCACGATCAGTTCGATTTCTGGCGCTGGTCGCGTCAGGCGCTGGGCACCCCTGGGCTATTGCTGGGTTGGACGCCGATGTTGCACCGCAAGGTCAACCAGCAGGCGCTCAAGGGGCTGCGCAGCTTCCAGGCCGGGCGCGCGGGCACTGCGCTCTGATATCCTGCGCGTCATGACCGATCCGATCTGTGAAGCGCTGCTCGCGCCCTCTCCCAAGCCCTGGTCCGTGTACCTGGTGCGCGCGGCCAATGGTGCCCTTTACTGCGGCATCAGCGACGATCCGCACCGCCGCTTCGCCAAGCACCAGAGTGGCAAGGGCGCGCGGTTCTTCGCCTCCAGCCCGGCGGTGGCTCTGGTGTACGTCGAAGTCTGGCCCGACAAGGGCGAGGCGCTGCGCCAGGAGCGGTTGATCAAGCGCCTGCGCAAAAGTGCCAAGGAGGCGCTGGTGGCGGCCTACAGTATTGATCCCGATGGCCCCTTCGCGGGCAAGCCCTGCTCCCACAGGGGTACGACTCCAGACCCGGTCACACTGTGGGAGCAAGGCTTGCCCGCGAAGAGGCCGGAACAGCCGGTAAATACGCCAGACTGAGCCCGTATCCAATTCTCTGGGTAGGCCGATGGGCGAGCCCGGCTCCCACAATGACCTCTAGAGCCTTACCCCTGTGGGAGCAGGGCTTGCCCGCGAAGAGGCCGGAACAGCCGGTAAATACGCCAGACGGAACCCGTATCCAATCCCATGGGTAGGCCGATGCTCCGCACGCGGGTAAGCTGAGGAAACAAATTCCAACAGCGGACGCTGCCCATGTCAGAGCTCATCCTTCACCATTACCCCGCTTCGCCTTTCGCCGAAAAGGCCCGCCTGATGCTCGGCTTCAAGGGCTTGTCCTGGCGTTCGGTGACGATCCCGCCGATGCTGCCCAAGCCCGATCTGATGCCCTTGACCGGTGGCTATCGCAAGACGCCGGTGCTGCAGGTGGGCGCCGACATCTACTGCGACACGGCACTCATCGCCCGCCGCCTTGAGCAGGAAAAGGCCCAGCCCGCGATGTTCCCGGTGGGTCAGGAAATGATCACCGCGACCTTCGCGGCCTGGCTCGATTCGTTCGCGTTCGCCAACTGCGTGGCCCTGATATTCCAGCCGGAGTCAGCGGCAGTGCGGTTTGCGCGCTTCTCGCCAGATGCCCGGCAGGCGTTTATCGAGGACCGCATGAAGTTGTTTTCCGGGGGCACGGCCGTGCGCGTCGCCGTCGAGCAGGCCAAGCAGCAGTGGCCAGTGATCATGGCGCGCCTCGAGCAGCAGTTGCAGCGCGAGGCCGGCGACTACCTGTTCGGTGAGCCGAGCATCGCTGACTTCTCCATGGCGCACCTGTGCTGGTTCCTCAAGGGCACCCCGGTTACCGCGCCGCTGGTGGACGCCTATCCGGCAGTGAGTGCCTGGTTCGCGCGGGTTCAGGGTTTCGGGCATGGCGCATCCAGCGAGCTCAGCGCGGAGCAGGCTCTCGAGATCGCTCGGGATGCGACGCCGGCGCCATTGCCCGCCGAACCGTTCGATGACCCTAACGGCTTCAAGGCCGGCGATCAGGTGGCGATCGCGGCGGTCGACTACGGCGTCGATGGGGTGGAGGGCGAGTTGGTGTATGCCGGGGGCGAGCAATTCATCCTCAAGCGTCAGGACGATCGCGTCGGTACGGTGCATGTGCACTTCCCGCGGTTGGGCTTTCGCGTCGAAAAATGCTGAAATCTGCGTTGCCTGATCTGGCCCCTTCGCGGGCAAGTCTTGCTCCCACAGGTGTAGGGCTCAGGAGCGGTTGACACTGTGGGAGCAAAGCTTGCTCGCGAAGACGGCAGTCAGACCGCCGCTCATCTCAGTCCTTGCGCCGCTTGAGCTGATCGGTCAACTGCGTCGGCAGGCCCTTGATGATCAGCGTGCCGGCTTCCTCGTCATATTCGATCTTGGAACCCAGCAGGTGGGCTTCGAAACTGATCGACAGGCCCTCCGCGCGGCCGGTGAAACGGCGAAATTGATTGAGCGTGCGCTTGTCCGCGGGGATCTCTGGTGACAGCCCGTAGTCCTTGTTGCGGATGTGATCGTAGAACGCCCGTGGATGGTCCTCGTCGATCAACCCGGAGAGCTCTTCCAGGGCCATGGGCTCGCCCATTTTCGACTGGCTGCTGGCGTAATCCACCAGTGCCTGGGTTTTCTCCCGGGCAGCCTCCTCAGGCAGGTCCTCGCTCTCGACGAAGTCACTGAAGGCCTTGAGCAGAGTGCGGGTTTCTCCCGGGCCGTCGACGCCTTCCTGGCAACCGATGAAATCGCGGAAGTATTCCGAGACCTTCTTGCCGTTCTTGCCCTTGATGAACGAGATGTACTGCTTGGACTGCTTGTTGTTCTGCCATTCCGACAGGTTGATCCGCGCCGCCAGGTGCAACTGGCCCAGGTCCAGGTGCCGCGACGGGGTGACGTCGAGCGCGTCGTTCACGGCCACGCCTTCGCTGTGGTGCAGCAGGGCGATGGCCAGGTAGTCGGTCATGCCTTGCTGATAGTGAGCGAAGACCACGTGGCCGCCGGTGGAGAGGTTGGACTCTTCCATGAGCTTTTGCAGGTGCTCGACTGCGGTGCGGCTGAAACCGGTGAAGTCCTTGTCGCTTTCAAGGTACTCCTTGAGCCAACCGCTGAATGGGTGCGCGCCGGATTCGGCATGGAAGAAACCCCAGGCCTTGCCCTGTTTGGCGTTATAGCTCTCGTTGAGATCGGCGAGCAGGTGCTCGATGGCCTGGGAGGCCTGCAGTTCGGTGTCGCGGGCGTGGAGCACAGCGGGGCTGCCGTCGGGTTTCTTGTCGATCAAGTGGACGATGCAATGACGGATCGGCATAGGCTTCTCGGCTGGTGAAATGGGAGCCAGCGTAGCGGGACGGGCGCTCGCTGCAAAGTCGCCAAGTGTAGCGCAATGGGGGGCTGGCTGGTCCATGAGGGCCGGGGAATAGGGCTCGGTGCGACACTTTTGGACGTTTTTTGGCCAAATGATCAATAAACCTGAATATTTGCTCCATCAGTGGCGGATATTTATCCGTTGCTGTGCTAGTTTTGCCCGGTCTTGCGCCCTGTTCGGTATCGAACATCGGCTGAACGGCGCGCATCACTCGCAGCTCACTGCTGTCAGGTCGAACCAAACGCCGATTTGTGTATCTACATTCGCGATTGGCGTGGCACCAACACCCTTGCCAGGCCTGCCGGGTCTGGTCCGACGACCGACATTGCACACTGCAATCCAAATGAATTTGATAGGGAAGGAACACCACCATGGCATTAACCAAAGACCAACTGATCGCCGACATTGCTGAAGCCATCGACGCGCCTAAAACCACCGCGCGCAATGCTCTTGAGCAACTGGGCCAGATCGTTGCTGATCAGTTGGAAAATGGCAACGAAATCACTCTGCCAGGTATCGGTAAGCTGAAAATCACCGAGCGTCCAGCTCGCACTGGCCGCAACCCTTCGACTGGCGCCGCCATCGAAATCGCTGCCAAGAAAGTCGTCAAGTTCGTGCCAGCCAAAGTGCTGACCGACTCTGTTAACAAGTAATTGTAAACAGGCTTTCAGAGACCGCGCCGTGGGGAGACCCAGGTGCGGTTTTTTATTGTCTGTTGAAAAGATCAAAAGCTTCGCGGGCAAGCCTTGCTCCCACAGGCGCACGACTCTGGATCGGCAAAACCCTGTGGGAGCCACCCTTGCTCCCACAGGCGTACGACTCTGGATCGGCAAAACCCTGTGGGAGCGAGGCTTGCTCGCGAAGAGGCCGGCAAGACCGACAAATCACTTCGTCTGAAACGTCCAGGCGATAAACCGACTTTGTTTTTGACCCTGGCCCATCTCCACCACCGTGCTGTCCAGCGCCCCGGCTTTTTTCAGCGCCGCCTGAATCCCCGGCAGATTGGACGCCTTCGATACCAGCGTGCTGAACCAGCGCACCTGTTGCCCAAACGCCGCGCTCTCGGCCACCAGCTGGCTGGTAAAACGGATCTCGCCGCCCTCGCACCACAGCTCGTTGTTCTGCCCGCCAAAATTGAGCACCGGCAGCTTGCGCTTCGGATCGGCCTTGCCCAGCGCCCGCCATTTGCGCTGGCTGCCTTTGGTGGCTTCGGCCAAAGACGCGTGGAAGGGCGGATTGCACATCGTCAGGTCAAAGCGTTCGTCAGCCTGGATCAGGCCCTTGAGAATGTACCGTGGATCGGCCTGGCGCAGGCTGATAGCTTTCTCCAGGCCGTTGGCCTGCACGATCGCCTTGGCCGATGCCAGGGCCACAGGGTCGATGTCAGAGCCCACGAACTGCCAACGGTAATCGCTGTAGCCCAGCAGCGGATAGATCACGTTGGCACCTACCCCCACGTCCAGTACCCGCACCACGCTACCGCGCGGGATCTCGCCGCCTCGGTCGGCGGCCAACAGATCCGCCAGGCAGTGCAGGTAGTCGGCCCGCCCCGGGATCGGCGGGCACAGGTAGCCTTCGGGAATGTCCCAGTGCTGGATGCCATACAGCGCCCGCAGCAGGGCACGGTTGAACACCTTGACCGCCGCCGGGTTGGCGAAATCGATGCTCTCCTTGCCATAGGGGTTGATGATCATGAACTGGGCAAGCTCGGGGCTGCTCTTGATCAGCTTGGGGAAGTCGTAGCGGCCCTGATGGCGGTTGCGCGGGTGCAGGGTGGGTTTGGCGGGGGATGTCATGTCGATACGTCCAGTGCAAATGTGGCGAGGGGGCTTGCTCCCGATACGGTGTGCCAGTCACCGCTGCCGGGACTGAGACACCGTATCGGGAGCAAGCCCCCTCGCCACACAGGTGCGGTGTTTACAGGCTGCTGATCCGCGCGTGCTGCTCGGCCAGTTTGCCCAGCGCCTGCTCGGCTTCGGCCAGCTTGGCGCGTTCTTTGTCGATGACCGCTGGGGGCGCCTTGTCGACGAAGGCAGCATTCGAAAGCTTGCCGCCGACGCGCTGGACTTCACCCTGCAGACGCTGGATTTCCTTGTCCAGACGCGCCAGTTCGGCGTCCTTGTCGATCAGCCCGGCCATCGGCACCAGCACTTCCATCTCGCCCACCAACGCGGTGGCGCTCAATGGCGCTTCGGCGCCGGCGTCCAGCACGGTGATCGACTCGAGCTTGGCCAGCTTCTTGAGCAAGGCTTCGTTCTCGAGCAGACGACGCTGGTCTTCGCTGCTGGCGTTCTTGACGAAAATCTGCAGCGGCTTGCCGGGGCCGATGTTCATTTCGCCACGAATGTTGCGAGTGCCCAGCATCAGGCCCTTGAGCCATTCGATATCGTCTTCGGCGGCCACGTCGATGCGCGATTCGTTGGCCACTGGCCACGGCTGCAGCATGATGGTCTTGCCCTCGGCACCCACCAGCGGCGCCAGGCGCTGCCAGATTTCCTCGGTGATGAACGGCATGAACGGATGCGCCAGGCGCAGCGCCACTTCCAGCACGCGCACCAGGGTGCGACGAGTGCCGCGCTGGCGTTCGACCGGCGCGTTCTCGTCCCACAGCACGGGCTTGGACAGCTCCAGGTACCAGTCGCAGTATTGGTTCCAGATGAACTCGTACAGCGCCTGAGAGGCCAGGTCGAAGCGGAACTGATCCAGCTGGCGGGTCACTTCGGCTTCGGTGCGTTGCAGCTGCGAGATGATCCAGCGATCGGCCAGCGACAGCTCGTAGGCTTCGCCGTTCTGGCCGCAGTCTTCGCCTTTGTCCAGCACGTAGCGGGCGGCGTTCCAGATCTTGTTGCAGAAGTTTCGATAGCCTTCGACGCGGCCCATGTCGAACTTGATGTCGCGCCCGGTGGAAGCCAGCGAGCAGAAGGTGAAGCGCAGGGCGTCGGTGCCGTAGCTGGCGATGCCGTCGGCGAACTCGTCGCGGGTCTGCTTCTCGATCTTCTTGGCCAGCTTGGGCTGCATCATCCCCGAGGTGCGCTTCTGCACCAAGGCTTCGAGTTCGATGCCGTCGATGATGTCCAGCGGGTCCAGGACGTTGCCCTTGGACTTGGACATTTTCTGGCCCTGGCCGTCACGCACCAGGCCGTGCACGTACACCGTCTTGAATGGCACCTGCGGGGTGCCGTCCTCGTTCTTGATCAGGTGCATGGTCAGCATGATCATCCGGGCGACCCAGAAGAAAATGATGTCGAAGCCCGTCACCAGCACGTCGGTGGAGTGGAATTTCTTCAGGAATTCGGTCTGCTCCGGCCAGCCGAGGGTGGAGAAGGTCCACAGCCCCGAGCTGAACCAGGTGTCGAGGACGTCGTTGTCCTGATTCAGTACCAGGTCGTCGCCCAGGCCGTGCTTGGCGCGCACTTCGGCTTCGCTGCGGCCGACGTAGACCTTGCCCGACTCGTCGTACCAGGCCGGGATGCGGTGGCCCCACCAGAGCTGGCGGCTGATGCACCAGTCCTGAATGTCGCGCATCCAGGAGAAGTACATGTTTTCGTATTGCTTGGGCACGAACTCGATGCGGCCGTCTTCCACGGCGGCGATCGCCGGCTCGGCCAACGGCTTGGTGGACACGTACCACTGGTCGGTCAGCCACGGCTCGATGACGGTGCCGGACCGGTCACCCTTGGGCACCTTGAGGCCGTGATCGTCGACGCTGACCAGCAGGCCCAGTTCGTCGAACGCGGCGACGATCTGCTTGCGCGCTTCAAAGCGCTCCAGGCCCGCGTATTGCGCGGGCAGGGTGCCGTCGACGGCGTCGTTGAGGCTGCCGTCGAGGTTGAACACCTGGGCGGCGGGCAGCACGTGGGCATTCTTGTCGAAAATGTTGAGCAGCGGCAGGTTGTGGCGCTTGCCGACTTCGTAGTCGTTGAAATCGTGAGCCGGAGTGATCTTCACGCAGCCGGTGCCGAACTCGGGGTCGCAGTAATCATCAGCGATGATCGGGATGTGACGACCCACCAGCGGCAGCTCGATGAACTTGCCGATCAGCGCCTGATAGCGCTCGTCGTTCGGGTTCACGGCCACGGCGGCGTCGCCGAGCATGGTTTCCGGGCGGGTGGTGGCGACGATCAGGTAGGCGTTGCCCTCGGCGGTTTTCGCGCCGTCGGCCAGCGGGTACTTGAGGTTCCACAGGAAGCCTTTCTCGTCGTGGTTTTCCACTTCGAGGTCGGAGATGGCGGTGTGCAGCTTGGTGTCCCAGTTGACCAGGCGCTTGCCGCGGTAGATCAGGCCGTCTTCATGCAGGCGCACGAACGCTTCCTTGACCGCTTCCGAGAGGCCGTCATCCATGGTGAAGCGTTCGCGGCTCCAGTCCACGGACGAGCCCAGGCGGCGAATCTGACGGCTGATGTTGCCGCCGGACTGATCCTTCCATTCCCAGATCTTGTCGAGGAATTTTTCCCGACCCAGGTCGTGGCGACTCTGGCCCTGGGCTTCGAGCTGGCGCTCGACCAGCATCTGGGTGGCGATACCGGCGTGGTCGGTACCGGGCTGCCAAAGGGTGTCGCGCCCCTGCATGCGACGGAAACGGATCAGGGCGTCCATGATCGCGTTGTTGAAGCCGTGGCCCATGTGCAGGCTGCCGGTAACGTTCGGCGGCGGGATCATGATGGTGTAGGACTCGCCCGCGCCTTGCGGGGCAAAGTAGTTCTCGGACTCCCAGGTCTGGTACCAGGAAGTTTCGATGGCGTGCGGCTGGTAGGTCTTATCCATGCGCGGCGGGACCCTATAGGCATTAATTCAGGAAAGCCGACAAGTATAACGCCAATGGGCGGGCAGGCACATGCCTTGCGGCGGGGAGTGACAATTACGGCGGTGTAGCGAGGGGGCTTGCCCCCGATCCGGTATCGGATACCACAGTGGAAGTGGTGAACCGAGTCGGGGGCGAGCCCCCTCGCTACAGGGCGGGTATTCAGTTGCCCAGCAGGCGCTCCAGCCGGGCTTCGAGGCGGCGTTTGACTTCCGCCTCGATGTGCGGGGCGAAGTCGTCGATTACGTCCTGCATGATCAGTTGTGCCGCCGCGCGCAGTTCGGCATCCAGGTGCAGCAAGGTATCCTGGCGGTTGCGTTCTTGCTGCGTCCCATTGGGCGTCGGGGCCGCGGGTACCACAGGCTCGGCCGTAGTGGTGGAGCGTTCGTCAGCCAGCTCGAACAGCAGGGGGATCTGCTCCTCGCTGTCTTGCACGGTTTCGGTCAGTAGCGGCGGTTGCAGGTCGTCGTCGCCGAGCAACTGGCGGATCGACTCGAGGTCGTCCAGCAGGTGCGCGGATTTAGGCAAGTTGTATGGTTTGTCCATCGTCGGCTCAAAGTCGCGTCAAGCGGTGATCTTGCAAAGGATAGCCCTTCTCCCGGTAGAAACGGAAACTCTCCCGCGCAGCCTGGCGAATCGCCGGGTCTTCGACCACGATCTCGGCCACGCGGGCGAAGCGCGCGAAGTCGGTCGGTATGCTCAGACCGAGGTTGACCAGCAGATCGCTGTGCTCGCCGCTCTGGTCATCCAGGCCCAGGGCGATCGGGGCGTTGTCAGCTGCCTCGATCAGGCTGTGGGGGACGAAGCTCTCGCCCTTGAAGCTCCACAGGCGCGCGTCCAGCGCATCGCGTTGGGCGTTGTCGGCGCACTGCAGATAGACCCGATGACCAAGGCGCCAGGCTTTTTCCGTGAGTTTGCAGGCGAAATCCAGGCGTGCGGCGGGGGAGGGGCTGGGGAGGATGTAGAAGTCGATTTTGGTCATGGTCAGGGCAACAAGGCTGGACAGATAGCGGCGCGGTATTGCGCCAGTCATACCGGCCTCTTCGCGGGCAAGCCCTGCTCCCACAGTGGTGTGGGAGCGAGGCTTGCCCGCGAAGAGGCCGTCAGCCATTACACCGCGGCGCGATCCAGCAGGTATTGCGTCAGCAACGGCACCGGACGCCCAGTGGCGCCTTTGTCCTTGCCGCCGCTGACCCATGCCGTGCCGGCGATGTCCATGTGCGCCCAGTTGTACTGCTTGGCGAAACGCGACAGGAAGCACCCGGCGGTGATGGTGCCGCCTTTCGGCCCGCCGATGTTGGCAATGTCGGCGAACGGGCTGTCGAGCTGCTCCTGGTATTCGTCGAACAGCGGCAGTTGCCAGGCGCGGTCGTCGGCAGCCTTGCCAGCGGTCAGCAGTTGGCCGACCAGTTCGTCGTTGTTGCCCATCAGGCCCGAGGTGTGGGCACCCAGAGCAACCACGCAGGCGCCGGTCAGGGTGGCGATATCGATCACGGCCTGGGGCTTGAAGCGCTCGGCATAGGTGAGGGTGTCGCACAGCACCAGACGACCTTCGGCATCGGTGTTGAGGATTTCGACGGTCTGCCCGCTCATGGTTTCGACGATGTCGCCAGGGCGCGTGGCGCCGCCGCTCGGCATGTTCTCGGCGCAGGCCATCAGGCACACCAGGTTGATCGGCAGGTTCAGCTCGAGCACGGCGCGCAGGGTGCCGAACACGCTGGCGGCGCCGCACATGTCGTATTTCATTTCATCCATGCCGGCGGCGGGCTTGATGCTGATGCCACCGGTGTCGAAGGTGATGCCCTTGCCGACCAGCACGTACGGCTGGTCGGATTTTTTCCCGCCCTGGTAGCTGAGCTCGATCAGGCGCGGTGGCTGGTCGCTGCCCTGAGCCACGGCCAGGAAGGCGCCCATGCCCAGTTCCTTGAGTTTTTTCTCGTCGTGGATGACCACCTTGAGGTTTTTGTGCGACTTGCTCAGGCTCTTCGCCGCTTCGGCCAGGAAGCTCGGATGGCACAGGTTGGGCGGCAGGTTGCCCAGGTCCTTGGTGAAGCTCATGCCGGTGGCGATTGCCTTGGCGTGGGTCACGGCACGCTCGACTTCCGCCAGGCTGGCCTTGGTGGTCAGCAGGGTGATCTTCTGCAGCGCGCGAGGCTCGGCCTTCTGGCTCTTGAAACGATCGAATACATATTCGCCGTCCAGCAGGGTCTCGCTCAGCAGGCGCGCCTTGCCGTAGGCATCGCGGCCTTTGACCGTCAGTTCGTCAAGGGCCAGCACGGCGTCACCGCCGCCCAGGCCCTTGAGCACACCCAGGATGCTGCTGGCGATTTTGCGAAACGGACGGTCGCCGAGTTCGTCCTTGCCCACGCCGACCAGCAGGATGCGCTCGGCCTTTACGCCAGTCGGGGCATGCAACACCAGAGTCTGGCCGCTTTTGCCGACCAGGTCGCCACGCTTGAGCACCGCGCTCAGGGCCCCATTGGTGAGGGTGTCGATTTTTTGCGCGACGGTGCCCAGGGCGCCGCCTTCGCTGACCGGCACGACCAGGGTGGCGGTCTTGAGGGTGTCGGCGTTGACGCTTTTTACAACCAGTTCCATATTTCGAATCCCTAATTGGTCTGTCGAGTGTGGCGCCGGGTCTGGGCCCTGCGGCGGCCGTGGGTGCGCTGCGCGTGCGCATGTCGCGGCAAAGAGCGCAGTTTGACCCTAGGCAACGGATGCTGACAACCCTCTATATGAGGTGCGAGCCCCGTTGCTTCAAGTGTCGGCCCCGTCAGCGACGCAGATAGCCAGGCGATGAAATTTGCTCGCCAGCGAGCGCGCGAAGTGACACGGAAGGGCAATCACAGGATAATGCGCCGACTTTTTCGTTGGCGTGCCCCGGCATGCCGGCCACCGCTGTCTTGAGTGCTGCGTTCAATTGTTCGGCTGCCTGAGCCTGACAACCCTGGAGTGTCTGGTTTGATCGTCTTCCGTTATCTATCCCGCGAGGTCATGGTGACCATGAGCGCCGTCAGTGCGGTGCTGCTGGTCATCATCATGAGCGGTCGCTTCATCAAGTACCTGGCCCAAGCGGCGCAGGGCATCATCGATCCGGGCGTGCTGTTCCAGATCATGGGCTATCGCTTGCCCGGCTTCCTGCAGTTGATCCTGCCTCTGGGCCTGTTCCTCGGCATCCTGCTGGCGTATGGGCGCCTCTACCTCGAAAGCGAAATGACCGTGCTCGCCGCCACCGGCATGAGCCAGCAACGCTTGCTGGCCATGACCATGGGCCCGGCCACCGTGTTGTTCGTCATCGTTGCCTGGCTGAGCCTCAGCCTGGCGCCGCAAGGCGTGGCGCAGTGGATGAAGGTGGTCGACCAGCAGGATTCCATGACCGAGTTCGACACCCTGGTACCTGGCCGCTTCCAGATGCTGCGCGACGGCTCGCGGGTGACCTATACCGAGCGGATGTCAGACGACCGCGTCAATCTCAGCGGCGTGTTCATCTCCGAACGCCATGAGGTGCAGCCTGGCAAAAAGGACCCAGGCATCGCCGTGCTGGTGGCCGAGAAGGGGCATCAGGAAACGCGTCCCGACGGCAGCCGCTACCTGATTCTGAACAACGGCTACCGCTACGACGGCAAGCCGGGCGAGCCCGACTACCGGGCCATCAAGTACGACACCTATGGCGTGCTGCTGCCCAAGCCGGATCTTGTCGAAGACCTCTCCGAGCGTGAGTCGATTCCCACCTCGCAACTGTTGGCCAGCACCAATGACCCGCGCTCCCGTGCCGAGCTGCAATGGCGCCTGTCGTTGCCGTTGCTGGTCTTCATCGTGACCCTGATGGCGGTGCCACTGTCGCGAGTCAACCCGCGCCAGGGTCGCTTCCTCAAGCTGCTGCCGGCGATTCTTCTGTACATGGCCTACCTGACCATCCTGATCGCCGCCCGCGGCGCCCTTGAAAAAGGCCGCCTGCCGGCCGCGCTGGGGCTGTGGTGGGTGCACGCGATCTTCCTCGCCATCGGTGCCGGGCTGATGCTCTGGGAACCCATGAAACTGCGCCGCGCCAGCCAGAAAGCCGTACGGGGTGTGGCACGATGAAAAAACTCGACCGCTACATCGGCAAGAGCGTCCTGTTCGCCATTCTGGCGGTGCTGGGCATCATTCTCGGCCTGGCCTCGCTGTTTGCGCTGATCGATGAAATCAAGGACGTCGACGAGTCCTACACCTTGGTCAATGCCCTGAGCTATGTAGGCCTGACCGCGCCGCGCCGCCTTTACGACATGCTGCCCATGGCCGCGCTGATCGGCTGCCTGATCGGCCTCGGCAGCCTGGCCAGCAGCAGCGAGCTGACCATCATGCGCGCCGCTGGCGTGTCCATCGGCCGTATCGTCTGGGCGGTGATGAAACCCATGCTGCTGCTCATGGTGATGGGCGTGCTGATCGGCGAGTACGTGGCGCCGGTTACCGAGAGCCAGGCGCAGGCCAACCGCGCGCTGGAGCAGGGCGGCGACCAAGCGCAAACCGGCAAGTACGGTCTGTGGCACCGCGAGGGTGAGGAGTACATCCACATCAACGCCGTGCAGCCCAACGGTGTGCTGTACGGAGTGACCCGTTATCACATCGATCCGGAACGGCACATGCAGACGGCCAGCTTTGCGCGCAAGGCGCAGTACGCCAGGGATCACTGGGTGCTGAGCGAGGTCACCACCACCCATTTCATGGGTGATCACACCGAGATCAAGACCGCTCCCGAAGAGCGCTGGGACGTGTCGCTGACCCCGCAACTGTTGGCGACTGTGATCCTCACGCCTGATTCGCTGTCGATCACCGGCATGTGGCGCTACATCCACTACCTTGCCGATCAAGGCCTGAACAACGGCCAGTACTGGCTGGCATTCTGGACCAAGGTCACCCAGCCGCTGGTGACGGCCGCGCTGGTGTTGATGGCGATTTCCTTCATCTTCGGGCCGCTGCGCTCGGTGACTCTGGGCCAGCGGGTATTTACCGGTGTGCTGGTCGGGTTCACCTTCCGTATCGTGCAGGACCTGCTCGGGCCATCGAGCCTGGTGTTTGGCTTCCCGCCGCTGCTGGCGGTGCTGATACCGGCGAGCATCTGTGCGTTCGCTGGTTTGTGGCTGCTGCGCCGAGCCGGGTAATGCCGCTGTAGCGAGGGGGCTTGCCGCCGATAGGTGTGTCAGGTGCGCCTGTGTATCTGACAGGATTTTCGGGGGCAAGCCCCCTCGCTATAGGTTAGCGTCTGGCGGGCAGGCGCACGATCTGCGACCTCGAGCAGATGTCATGCCAGCTGCGCTGTTGCCGGTCGATCCGCACCCAGATAAAGCCCAGCCCCAGGCATAACCCCGAAGCCATCGCCACCATGAAGCGCAACAGCGCCTGCCACAGGTTGATGGCGCTGCCGTCGGCGTTCTGCACCCTGATCCCCCACACTTGCATGCCCAGCGTCTGCCCGGCACGGGTCCAGAACGTGGCGAAGAACCCGAACAGCACCAACACCAGCAGCGTCGACAGCAGCGGGTCGCCATCCAGTGCGCCGCTGTCCGACAGTTGCCGCAAGCGCGCCTCGCCGATCAAGGCCATGGCGGCCAGTTTGTACAGCAGGGTAGTTAGCATCAGCAGCGCGATGCACAGCAGCAGGTCGTAGGCCATGGCGGCGAGGCGGCGGCTGAGTCCGGCGGCGGGGTAGGGGCCGGGAGGAGTGAGCAAAGGAGTCACGTTCGACATCGTCACAGGCTTGAAAGGACAGGCACTTTAGCCCAGTGTGCAAGCCGCTCGCCACCCGAAACGCAGACATGAAAAAGCCCTCGCCGGTTGCCGGCGAGGGCTTTTTGTCACGCGCGAATCAGGCTTCGGCTTGGACTTCGTCCGCCTGCATGCCTTTTTGGCCCTGCACTGCAACGAAGGTCACTTTCTGGCCTTCTTTCAGGCTCTTGAAGCCGTTACCCTGGATTGCGCGGAAATGTACGAACAGATCCGGACCGCTCTCTGGAGTGATAAAACCAAAACCCTTTTCGTCGTTAAACCACTTGACGGTACCGCTCTGACGAGTCGACATAGCTTTATTTCCCTTGAAACAGAATTAGTGACAGCTTCTTCCAAATGAAAGAGTACTGGGCTGGTTGCAGGAAAGTTTAGCGCCGTCGAACAGGGGTTGTAGCAATGCTCAGAGCTACTGCCCAGGCCACGTACTATAGCGACCCATGCAAACACAGTCGCTAGACTCTACGACAACTCCTGTGACAAAAACAAGCCTGCGAAGCCTTGCTTTTAGCGCTTTTCAGCAGCTTTTTCTGCGGGGCTAATCACTTGCTGCCATTAGCCGCTGTTCGGTCATTTTCGATTCCGTACAGAGAGTTTCGATATCGAATCGAGACTGTTCGTCTAAGCCCTTGTAAGTGCATATAAAAGTTTTTCGCGTGGTCTGGCGCAATGCGTCAGCAGAGGGGCGCGAACGTTGCAATCACGCTGCCCCGATACATTTAGCCGCGGTAATAACGTTGAACTACAAAGGGCATCTTGCTGACTTTCACCGCGACCCGTTTGCCACGCACCATGGCCCACAACTCGCTGTCCAGAGCACTGCAGGCGCTGTCTACATACGCCATGGCCACTGGTGCGCCCAGGGTCGGGCCGAAGCCGCCACTGCATACACTGCCCACGACCTTGCCTTCGGCGTCCACCACCTCGGCACCTTCGCGCACGGGAGTACGTTCCTGCGGCAGCAGGCCGACGCGCTTGCGGGCGATGCCGTCGCGCTGCTGCGCGAAGATCACCTCGGCCCCAGGGAAACCGCCTGCCCGGACACCGTCGCTGCGGCGGGCCTTGGAGATGGCCCACAGCAGGCTGGCCTCGATCGGTGTGGTGTCGGTGTTCATGTCGTGGCCGTAAAGGCACAGGCCGGCCTCCAGGCGCAGCGAGTCTCGGGCGCCCAGGCCGATGGCGGCGACCTCAGGCTCGGCCAGCAGGCGCCGGGCCAGGGCTTCGGCGTGTTCGGCCGGTACGGAGATTTCGAAGCCATCTTCACCGGTGTAGCCCGAGCGGCTGACGTAGCAGGCGATGCCATCCACGTCGACGGCAGCGAACTGCATGAAGGTCATGCTCGCCACGCCGGGCGCCAGACGTGCCAGCACGGTAACGGCGGCCGGGCCTTGCAGGGCCAGCAAGGCGCGCTGTTCGAACATCGGCTCGACGCTGCATTGATCGCCCAGATGTTCGCGCAGGTGGGCCAGGTCCTGATCCTTGCAGGCGGCGTTGACCACCAGGAACAGTTGGTCGTCACCCAGATTGGCGACCATCAGGTCGTCGAGAATGCCGCCCTGGGGGTTGGTGAACATCGCATAACGCTGCATGCCCACGGGCAGGTCGATGATATCCACCGGCACCAGCGCCTCGAGGGCCTTGGCGGCGTTGGCGCCGGTGAGGCGAATCTGGCCCATGTGCGAGACGTCGAACAAGCCCGCCTGTTCGCGGCTGTGGAGGTGTTCCTTCATCACGCCCAACGGGTACTGCACGGGCATGTCATAGCCGGCGAACGGCACCATGCGCGCGCCCAGTTCGAGGTGCAGGGCGTGCAGGGGAGTGTGTTGCAAGGTTTCGGTGGACATCGCAGTGTTCCTTGGAATTGGGCGGGGCGGGCCGGGGCGGGCCGGGCTGAGCGCTATCGGGGGCAAGCCCCCTCGCTACAAGGGGGGATGCTGTAGCGAGTGGGCTTGCCCCCGATGGCTTCACTCAGGCTTCCTGATACGCCTCGATCGACGGGCAGGCGCAGACCAGATTGCGATCGCCGAAGACGTTGTCGACACGGCCCACTGGCGGCCAGTACTTGCTCTGCACCAGCGAGCGCAGCGGATAGACCGCCTGTTCGCGGCTGTAGGGATGGGGCCACTCGCCGACGATTTCCTCGGCGGTGTGCGGCGCGTTCTTCAGCGGGTTGTCCTCGCTGTCGAGGCTGCCGTTTTCCACAGCGCGGATCTCTTCGCGGATGCAGATCATGGCGTCGCAGAAGCGATCCAGCTCGGCGCGGGATTCGCTTTCGGTCGGCTCGATCATCAAGGTGCCGGCCACCGGGAACGACATGGTCGGCGCATGGAAGCCAAAGTCGATCAAGCGCTTGGCGACGTCATCGACACTGATGCCGCTGCTGTCCTTCAACGGGCGCAGATCAAGGATGCACTCGTGCGCCACCAGACCGTTGCTGCCGCTGTAGAGCACGGGGTAGTGGGTTTCCAGGCGGCGGGCGATGTAGTTGGCGTTGAGGATCGCCAACTGCGAAGCGCGCTGGAGGCCGGCGCCGCCCATCATGCGGATGTACATCCAGGTGATCGGCAGGATGCTGGCGCTGCCGAACGGCGCTGCGCAGACCGCGCCTTCCTTGCGCGCCATGGCCGCGTGGCCGGGCAGGAACGGCGCCAGGTGCGATTTGACGCCGATCGGGCCGACGCCCGGGCCGCCACCGCCGTGGGGGATGCAGAAGGTCTTGTGCAGGTTGAGGTGCGAGACGTCGCCGCCGAACTTGCCGGGCGCGCACAGGCCGACCATGGCGTTCATGTTGGCGCCGTCGATGTACACCTGGCCGCCGTTGTCATGAACGATGGCGCAGATTTCACGGATGCCTTCTTCGAATACGCCGTGGGTCGACGGGTAGGTGATCATCAGCGCGGCGAGTTGGTCGCGGTGTTGCACGGCCTTGGCGCGCAGGTCCTCGATGTCGACGTTACCGCGGGCGTCACAGGCCGTGACCACCACGCGCATGCCGGCCATGTGGGCGGTCGCGGGATTGGTGCCATGGGCCGATGATGGGATCAGGCACACGTCGCGGCGCTCCTCGCCACGGCTCTGGTGATAGGCACGAATGGCCAGCAGGCCGGCGTACTCGCCCTGGGAACCGGCGTTGGGCTGCAGCGATACCGCGTCGTAACCGGTGGCGGCGCAGAGCATGGCCTCCAGTTCGTCGGTCAGCATCTGATAACCCTGGCTCTGCTCGGCGGGAGCGAACGGATGCAGGCTGCCGAATTCCGGCCAGGTGATCGGGATCATCTCGCTGGCGGCGTTGAGTTTCATGGTGCACGAGCCCAGCGGAATCATGGTGCGATCCAGCGCCAGGTCCTTGTCGGCCAGGCGGCGCAGGTAACGCATCAGCTCGGTTTCGGAGTGATAGCGGTTGAACACTTCATGGCTGAGGATGGCTGACTGGCGCAGCAAGGCGGCTGGCAGGCGATCGCTGTAGCTTTGCGCCAGGGCGTCGAAATCGGGTTGTGCCTGGCCCTCTGCCGCGAACAGCTGCCACAGCGCCTGAACATCGGCCTGGGTGGTGGTTTCGTCCAGCGACAGGCCCAGGCGGGCTGCGTCGATGATCCGCAGGTTGATGCCGGCTGCGGTGGCCTTGGCATGCAACGGGCCAGTGGCATCGCCGGTGGCGAAGGTCAGGGTATCGAAGAAGTATTCCTGCTCGGCGTGCACGCCCAGCGCGCTCAGGCCCTGGGCCAGAATCGCGGTCAGGCCGTGGACGCGTCGGGCGATCTGCTGCAAGCCGGCCGGGCCGTGATACACGGCGTAGGTGCTGGCGATGTTGGCCAGCAAGACCTGGGCGGTGCAGATGTTGCTGGTGGCCTTCTCGCGGCGGATATGCTGCTCGCGGGTCTGCATGGCCAGGCGCAGGGCGGTCTTGCCGTGGCGGTCGATGGACACACCCACCAGGCGCCCGGGCATGTCGCGCTTGAACGCGTCGCGGGTGGCGAAATAGGCGGCGTGCGGGCCGCCGAAGCCCAGTGGCACGCCGAAACGCTGGGCACTGCCCAAGGCCACGTCGGCACCGAATTCGCCGGGTGGAGTGAGCAGGGTCAGGGCCAGCAGATCGGCCGCGACCGCGACCAGCGCGTTGGCATCGTGGAAGCGCTGGATCAGCGCGGCGTAGTCGTACACGTCGCCGTCTGTGGCGGGGTATTGCAGCAGGGCGCCGAAGTAGTCGCTCAGATCGCCGAGTTGCTGCTCGTCGGCCACCACCACTTCGATACCCAGGGGTTCAGCGCGGGTGCGCAGCACGTCCAGCGTTTGCGGATGGCAATGCTGCGAAGCGAAGAACGCGCCGCCTTGCTTGTTTTTGCTCAGGCGCTTGCAGAAGGTCATTGCTTCGGCGGCGGCAGTGGCTTCGTCGAGCAGGGAGGCGTTGGAGATCGGCAGGCCGCTGAGGTCGCTGATCAGGGTCTGGAAGTTCAGCAGCGCTTCGAGGCGGCCTTGGGAAATTTCCGGCTGGTACGGCGTGTAGGCGGTGTACCAGGCCGGGTTTTCCAGCAGGTTGCGCAAGATCGGCGCCGGCGTGTGGCAGTTGTAGTAGCCCTGGCCGATGTAGGTCTTGAACAACTGGTTGTGGCTGGCGATGGCCTTGATGGCGGCGAGGGCTTCGGCCTCGCTCTGGCCTTCGGACAATTCCAGTACGCTGGTGCCCTTGATCGATTCCGGGATCACGCTGGCGCTCAGGGCCTGCAGCGAATCGAAACCGAGGGTGGCGAGCATGGCCTGCTCGTCCTCGGCGCGCGGGCCGATATGACGGGCGATGAATTCGTTGGCGGTGTTCAGAGGCGTGCGCAGGGTCATGACGGATTCCTTAGCCTTGGGCGCTGATCAAGTTGTCATAGGCTAGCTGATCGAGCAGCGTATCGAGTTGACCGGCGTCGGCCGGTACGAAGCGGAAGAACCAGCCATCGCCCAGCGGTGCGTCATTGACCAGCTCAGGGGTGGCGTCCAGCGCGCTGTTGACTTCGACCACCTCGCCGTCCAGGGGCATGTTGATGCTGCTGGCGGCCTTGACCGATTCCACCACCGAGACTTCGGCATGCTGGTTGTAGCTGGCCAGGTCCGGCAGTTGCACGAAGACCACGTCGCCCAAGGCGTTCTGGGCGAAGGCAGTGATGCCGACGGTGACGCTGCCATCGGCTTCCAGACGCAGCCATTCGTGCTCAACGGTAAAACGCAACTCGCTCATTGAAACTCCTCAGGGCCAGCGCTTTAAGCTGGCCGATGCAAAGGTGGGCCCGGGCATGCTCGGGCCGATCTGAGAGCGTTGTTTGCAAGTTTGTTGCCAAGTGAACGGGAGTGTCGGAAACAGCAGCGTTGGAGGCGTTTTCGCCCGTTTCAAAGGAAATGTGGGTGGAACGAATTCGGTACAGTCTGAGACGTTTTACGGGCGCTTGCATAGGCAGCGCTATACCGGCCGCCCGCTGATGGAAGTGGAATGATTTCGCTACGACGTAACGATTCCACTACGATCCACGCCGTGAAATCACCGCCCCCATCGCGGGCAAGCCCTGCTCCCACACCCTCAAGCCCAGCGCGCCCTCTGTAGGAGCCGGGCTTGCCCGCGAAGAGGCCGGCCGCCGCACGAAAAATCCCCAGCCTCGCCACCCCCATCGCGGGCAAGCCTTGCTCCCACACCCTCAAGCCCAGCGCGCCCTCTGTAGGAGCCGGGCTTGCCCGCGAAGAGGCCGGCCGCCGCGCTAGAGATCCCGGGGAATACCGTACTTGCGCAGCCGATGCGCAATGGCCGTATGCGAAGTCTGCAACCGGCTCGCCAGTTGCCGCGTGGAAGGGTAGTTGACGTAAAGTTTTTCCAACAGGGCCTTCTCGAAGCCTTCCACCGCCTGCTCCAGGCTGTCGATCTCGATATCGCTCTGGCGCGCGACCGAGGTGCCGGCGATGTCCAGGTCGCCAATGTCCACCACCGTGCTTTCACAGATGGCCGCGGCGCGGAAGATCACGTTTTGCAACTGACGCACATTGCCCGGCCAGCGGTTGCCCAGCAGCGCCGGGTAGGTGCCCGGCGCCAGGCGACACAGCGGCCGCTGGATCTGGGTGCAGGCCTGCTGCATGAAGTACCGCGCCAGCATAAGGATGTCCTGGCCGCGCTCGCGCAGCGGCGGCACCTCCAGCGACAGCACGTTGAGGCGGTAGTAGAGGTCCTCGCGAAAGGTGCCTTCGGCGACCATCTTCTGCAAGTTGCGATGGGTGGCGCTGAGGATGCGCACATCGACCTTGACCTCGCGATCGCCGCCGACCCGGCGGAAGCTGCCATCGTTGAGAAAACGCAGGAGCTTGGCTTGCAGATAAGGTGACATCTCGCCGATTTCGTCGAGAAACACCGTGCCCTGATTGGCCAGTTCCATCAGCCCCGGTTTGCCACCCCGTTGAGCGCCGGTGAAGGCGCCGGGGGCATAGCCGAACAGCTCGCTCTCGGCCAGATTCTCCGGCAGCGCCGCGCAGTTGAGCGCCAGAAACGGCGCGTTGTGGCGCGCGCTGATGGCATGGCAGCCACGGGCGACCAGCTCCTTGCCGGTGCCGGTTTCGCCCTGGATCAGCAGGGGTGCATCCAGTGCCGCCACCCGCAAGGCGCGGGTCTTGAGGGTGCGGATGGGCGGGGACTCACCCAGCAGCGAGTCGAATCCCTCGGCATGATCATGGTGCAGCGCGGCCAGGCGCTCGCCCATGCGATTGGGCGGGTAAAGGGTCACCAGGGCACCCGCGTCGGTGATCGGCGTGGCATCGAGCAGCAGCGTCTGACCGTTGAGCAGCACTTCGCGCAATGGCAAACGAAAGCCTTGCTCGATCAGGGTCGCCAGCAGTTCATCGTCACCTAGCAGTTGGCCGAGAAATTCATCGCGCGGGTCGCGGCCGTAAAGGGCGATCAACGCCGGATTGGCCAGCAGGACACGGCCAACGCTGTCCAGCGCCAGTACCGGATCGGCCATCGCCGCCAGCAGCGCCTCGAGTTGCAGATGACGGCGCTGCCCCGGAAGGATGTCGACCACCGTCACCGCCTGCACGCCGCGCACGCTGAGCAGCGCGTGGTGCAACTCTTCGAGGACTTGCGGGCTCAGGGTCGGAGCGTCGATGTAGACGTTGGGTGGGACCATCTCCACGGCATCCAGATTGAGGTTGCGAGCCCCCAGCAACGCCAGTACTTCCTGGGTGATACCGACTCGGTCGATGAAACTGACGTGGATGCGCATGGGCTAGCAGAAATTCTGGACAGCAGGGACCGGCAGTATGCCTTGGTGGGGGAAAGAATGGAAAATACCCAGATTCGTCGCCGGTGGATGTGTTCGAGGACACGCTGGAACCTGCCGACCTTGAGATCGCCTTCGCCATCGAGGCGCTGACCAACGATCGCTTGCTCGACCAGGCCGGCGTGATCGATCGGGTGCAGCCGCAGGATCGTGTCAGCGGGCCGGGGTCGACGCCCTTGATGGCGGCCTTCACCCATATCGGTCGCGCCAGCCGTTATACCGACGGCAGCTACGGCGTTTACTACTGCGCGAACAGCCTGGACGCGGCGTTGGCCGAAACGCGTTTTCATCAGGAGGCGTTCTGGCGCGCGACCCAAGAGGCAAGCATCGAAGTGACGATGCGCACCTATGTCAATCAGGTACTCAAGCCCATGGTGGATGTGCGCCATCGCGCGGACTTCCACGAGGCGGAATACCCCGCCCCGCAGGCATTCGCCCGTGAACAGCGTAGCGAGGGCGCTTGGGGCCTGCTCTACCGCAGCGTTCGGTCGCCTGGGCATGAGTGCGTGGCGGCATTACGACCGCCTGCGTTATCCATCCCCACCCAAGGCCCGCACTTTCGCTATTGCTGGGACGGCAAGACGCAGCGATTCAGCCATGTGCTGGAAGTGCGGTCGGTCGATCGGTCTTTCTAGCGAGCGACTGCTGGCGTCAAACCCGATCGGTATTCACCGGATCACCCGAATGCCTGCCGAGCTTGCTGCGCACATCCTCGAACATCGCGTCGTATTGCTTGTGCACCGCGATCGGCAGCACCTTGGCCTTGGGCAGGCCGTGCGTGTGGGCGATGCGTTCGGCATTGCTGGCGAAGTTGCAGGCCATGTCCTCAGGGAGGTCGAATTCGTCGTTGAATTCCTTGCCGTCGATCTGACCGCTGATATCGAAGTGCATCAGCGCGCCACGCTCGGCGTCGGTGCGCACTTCGTATTTGAGGTGGATGTCGTAGCCGACTTCGTCGGGAAGCAGCTTGGCGTGCTGGAGGTGCAGATGACCGGGTTCGAACATGGGAAGGGTTCTCCTGGGCTGATGCGTGCAGGATAGACCCTTTGGGGGGCGCTGTGGTTCAGCGTGGCGATCAGCCGCGGCGCTCTTCGGGCCGCGACCAGATCCACAGATTGACCAGCACCATGCCGCCGATGGCCGCATACAGAAACCACAGGTGCTTGAGCGTCAGCCACATCACCACGCTGCAGATCAGCATGCTGACGGTGGCGCTGACTTTGGCCTTGCGGGTGATGACCTTGCCATCGCGCCAATTGCTGATGATGGGCCCGAACAGCCGATGGTTCTCGAGCCATGCGCTCAGCGCCGGCGAGCTGCGAGTCGCGGCCCACGCGGCGAGCAGGACGAACTCCGTGGTGGGCAAGCCCGGAATGACGATGGCGATCAGGCCGATGGTCAGGCTCGTGTAAGCCAGCACGCCATACAGCACACGGGCGACTTTGGAGCGGGGCGGCCTTGGGTTGTCCATGGAGTCCAGATTGATCACGCCGAAACGTTGCCTTCGGCGGTGTAGGTGTATTGCAGCAGCACGTGCAGGCGGGAAAAGGCGTCGAGCGCGGCTTGATCGGCTTCGGCTTCAGCGGCCTCGCTGAATGGCAGCGCGTCGAATATGGCGTTGAACGCTTTCCAGCCCTTGGCACGGCCGCCTTCGGGTTCGGCCAGGTGACGGGCGCCGAACGCTTCGGTGAAACCGAGGGCGTTGGCACGCTTGATCAGGATGGCGGCGCCGAGTTTAGACCCTTCCGAGACGCGAATCCAGGTAAGCGCGGTGGCCTGGCTGGGGTTGCTCAGGGCCCCCGGCAGTGGCGCCGGCACGGGCAAGCCGAGATCGGCGAGGTCGGCCTTGGCGGCATCGGCGCGGCAACGCTCGGGCAGGTCGGGGAACAGCGCGACCAGGGCCGGATCGTTGTACAGGTGCTGCAGTTCGGCCTGGAACAGGTACTGCATCTGCACGAAATGGCCATAGCTCTCGACGCTGTCGAAAGGCGCATAGGTGGCGACGACCTGCTCGAGCTCGTCATGCAGGCTGTGGCTCAGCGCGCGCAGGCGCGCCGAGCGCAGAAGGGTGGCGTTTGCAGCCTGTTCGATAACAGTCATGGGCGAATCCTTGAGAAGTGCAGTGCTGTATTAACCAGACGAACGAGGCGTCGATCTCAGTAAAAAAAGTGCCAATCGGTTCATCCGATAGCGGGCTCGGGTGAGTGAGGCATACCGCCAGCACGGGTGCTGGCGGTACAGTGCCATATATCAGAGGTCCCAGACCAGATTGATCGCGAAGTTGCGGCCAGGTTCGCTGAGGCGGTCGATGCTGGCGGGGGCGAGCACGCCGGCCTCACCTACGCCGTCGTAGCCGCGAACGTCATCCCACTGCCAGTATTTCTTGTCGGCCAGGTTGTACACCCCGCCACTGACCGTCAGATCCGCAGTGAGCTTGTAGAAGCCCGTGAGGTCGACCACGCCGTAGCCCGGGGGGTGAAACTTGTTGGCGCCATCCGGGGCGTAGAACGTGCTGTCGTCGACACGGGTCTTGCGCTTGACCAGCGTCCAGGCCAATTCGCCGCCGTATTTCGGCTGGCTATAGCCAAGGCCCATCACGGTGGTGAACGGGTTCACGGTGTTGAGCGGCGCGCCGGTGTCCTGGTTTTCACCCCACAGATAAGCCATCGAGCCGCGGGCATACAGGCCCTGCGGCGCACCGAAGCTGTCGAGGTTGAGGTGGCCCTTGAGCTCGGCGCCCTTGATCACCGCATGCTTGATGTTGTTGGCCTGGAACGTCTGCGCTTCGGCGCCATTGGTGACGTTGTCTTCGTCGATGAAGTTCTTGTACTGGTTGTAGAACACCGCCAGATCGAACGAGCCGGCATCGAAGTTGCCCCGCAGACCGGTTTCATAGCTGCGGCTTTCTTCCGGCTTGAGCCCGGGGTTGGGCTTGACGATGTAACCGCTCGCCGTGTTTTCGAAGCGGCCATACAGCGATTTTGCCGAGGGGGTGCGGAAGCCTTCGGAGTACTGGCCATACCAGGTGTAATGATCGTCGAATGCGTAGGTCACGCCGAAGCTGGGGGTGACCTTGTGCCAGATTCGGGTCGAATCGTCGAAGGTGCCGTCCGGGTCGGAAGCCACCGATGCCAGGAAAGCGTCGGTCGCGTGCGGCTTGAGGCGGGTGTTGGTGTAGCGCAGGCCCGGGGTGAAGGTCCACTGATTCCAGCTGATCTGATCCTGAGCGAACAACGCGTAGGTATCGATGGTCGGGTCCGGGAAGTCGCTGACTTTGGCCAGTGCCGAGCCCGCCAGCGAACCGCCGACGCCCACGGCCCTGCACGCACCAGTGGCGGTCAGGCAGGTGGCGGTACCGCTGCGCGACCCCGTGGTTTTCTGGCGTTTGAGATTGATGCCGTAGGTCAACAGGTGGTCGCTGTCAGCGATGCTGAACGCTTTGTCGGCCTGGGCGTCGAGCACCCACTGGCGTTCCTGGTACAGCGTGTCGCGGGTGCGCAGCAAGGTATAGGCAAACGGGAAATAGATTTCCTCGGTGCGCTGATCCGTCTTCGCCAACTGGTAGTTGAAGCTCCACTTGACGTGGTCGGCCACGGCGGTATCGAGGGCGAAGTCGTGGGTCAGGCCAAAGCGCTCGCGGCTGATGGTGTCGTTGCCCTGGCGCGACCGGTACATGCCAAGGCCGGTACCGCTGGCCTGGAACGGCCCACCTACCGCGCTCAACTGATCGGTATCGACATCGCTCTTGTACTTCTCGTAGGTGAACGCCAGTCGGCTGTCGTCGGCGTAGTTCCAGCCCACCTTGGCCAGCACGTTGGTCTTGCGCGCGTCTTCAGGGTTGGCCTCGGTGCGATTCAAGCCGGTGCCGCCGTGTTCACCGTAGGACTCGGTCTCGTGGCCATCGCGCTGGCTGAAGTGCAGCAGCCCGTCGAAGTCGCCGCTGCGCCCGGCCAGGGTTGCGGATTTCAGCCAGCTGTCGTCCTTGGAGCTGTAGCCGGTCTTCAAGCGCGCGCCGTAGTCCTGGCCCGGCTTGATGATGTCCTCGGGGTCGAGGGTGAAGTAACTGACCGCGCCGCCGATGGCGCTGCTGCCGTACAGCACCGAGGCCGGGCCGCGGAGAATCTCCACGCGCTTGATGATTTCCGGATCGACGTAGTTGCGTTCGGTCTGGGCGTAAGGGCCGTTGAAGAAGCTGTCCGGGACTTCGACGCCGTCGACCTGGGTGAGGATGCGGTTACCGTCGATGCCGCGGATGTTGTAACCCGTGGTGCCTGCGCGGTTGCCCGCGCCGCCGACCGAAACGCCTGGCTCATAGCGCACCAGGTCGCGGATGTCGTTGACGTTCTGGCGGTCCAGCGCCTCCCGGCTGTGCACCGTGACGGTGGCGGGCACCTTGCTGACTTCGTCGGCCTGACGCGTCGCACTCACGGTGATCTGCTGCAGCGCCAAGGCTGAACCGCTGCTGCGTTCCAGCACGATGTTGTTGTCACCCAGTTTGCGATAGCTCAGCCCGGTGCCCAACAACAGGCGCTCGAGGGCCTTGTCCGGGGTCAAGGCGCCTTTCACTCCGGGCGAGGCGACCCCTTGTGCGAGTTCCGCCGAGAAACCCACCTGCCAGCCGGTAATCTGGCTGAAATTGTTCAGCGCGGCCACCAGCGGTTGCTGGACGATGGCGAAGCTATAGGTGCCGGTCTGCTGGCGTGCGGTGGGTACGGAATCGGCGGCGGCGACGGGCAGCGCGACGCCAGCGCAGAGCAGGGCGACGGTAAGGGCCGATAGGGTATTGGTGGGGCGGTATGAACCTGTTGGCATGAAAAGCGTTCCGTGGCACGGGTAATAGTGAATGATTCGAATGGGAATCAATTGCATCGACTATGACGAGACGTGCCGGGAAAAGGATTGCGTAAAAATAGTTGGTGGACTTTGGTTTTTGGGGAGGCGGAGGGCCCCTTCGCGGGCAAGCCTTGCTCCCACACCCACACAGTCATAGAGCAGTGGAAGCTGTGGAAGCAAGGCTTGCCCGCGAAAGGGCCGGTGCAGACAACAAATCATCCATCAGACAAACATCAGTTAAAAATCACCACCCCCGGATATTCCTGTAAATCGGCCGAGGTCACATGAGCCAGCGAGCGCAGCACATCCCGAGGTTGATCCAGCCGATAGTTACCAGTGACTTTCATGGCCTCCCGCTGAGCATTGCGGCTGACGATCCAGCCCGGGTAATAGCGACGCAACTCCGCCAGCACTTGCCCCAGCGGGCGATCCTCGAATACCAGGCGGCCTTGCACCCAGGCGAGATCCACCGCCGGGTCCATGCGCTCGCGCCGGGCGAAGCCCTGGGGGCCGATGCGGATGCTGTCCCCCGCGCTCAGGCGCAGGCTTTGGGCGTCGTTGGCTTGCAGGTCGACATTGCCGCGCTGCACTTTGACCTGCGCTTCACCGTCCAGATAGCTCACCGCAAACGCCGTATCGTGGACACTGGCCAGCACCGGGCCGGCCTGGACTTCCAATGGCAATGCCGGGCTACCGCCAACCTCGAAGAACGCCTCGCCCTGCAACAGTCGGGTGCGGTGATGATCGATGTCGAAGGTCGAGGCGATGGCCGAATGGGTGTTGAGCAGCACCTTGGAACCGTCTTGCAACTCGACCCGCTGACGCTCGCCGACCTGAGTCAGGTGATCGGCCTGCAGGCGCAGGGGCACATTGCTGAAACTGAACAGGCCGATCAACAGCACCGCTGCGGTCGCCAAAGGCTTCCAGCGGGCCAGCAGCCGTCGGCGCAGGCGTGGCGTGCGGCGGGCCTGGAGACTTTCCGCCGCCTGGCGCATCGTCGCGCCCTGCCACACACCGGCGGCCTTGGCGAATGCAGCCGCATGCTCCGGCGCAGCCGCCAGCCAAGCGTCGAAGGCGAGGCAATCCTCGGGGCTGGGGCTTTCCAGGCGGATCAGCCAGTCCAGCGCCTGATCGACGGCCGGATCCAGCGCGCCACTCGGCATTTCGGTGGCGGCTCCAGAGGCGGGCAGGGTGTCAGGATCGATCAAAACGTTTCCTCGGCAGCGATTGCCAGATCAGGTTCATGGCGCCTCCATACGCTCGGCGATACCCATGCAGATAGCCATGATCAATTTGAGTTCCTTCTGCACAGTACTGGCCGACACCTGAAGCGTTTCGGCGATCTCGAGGCAACTTGCGCCGTGCAGGCGACTGAGGATGAAAATCCGCTGCTGGCGCTCGCTCAACTTCGACAGGCTGCTGCTCAGGCGCTGCAGCAACTGCTCGGCATGGGCCGCATCTTCGGCGGAACTGCAGGGCGCTGCAACATTGTGTAGCACATCCGTGGAAACATCTTCCAGCAGCGTGTGCTCGCGCAGACGACGGGCACGCAGGTGATCGAGGGCCAGGTTGCGCGCGGTCTGGAACACGAATGGCTCCAGATGGGTGATGGGGCGTTCCTTCAGCGCACGCGTGACCCGCAGGTAGGTCTCCTGCAGCAGGTCTTCGGCGGTGCTGGGGTTATCGACCATGCGCTGCAAGGTGCGCAGCAGCACCAGGCGTTGGGCGATGAACACCGAGTTGAAGTGGGACTGGCTCACGGGAATACCGGACGAAAAGATAGCGGATGATAATGCTTATCATCCGCTATTTGCGTCAAGCCTTGCCTGAGTCTTTAACAGGGCAACTGTTACTCGGCGTTGCAGAGTGCCAGGCAGTTGTCGAGCATGCGGTTGGAGAAACCCCACTCGTTGTCGTACCAAGCCATGACTTTGACCAGTTTGCCGTTGGTCTTGGTGTGGTTGGCATCGAAGATCGACGACAGCGGATTGTGGTTGAAGTCAGTGGAAACCAGCGGCAGGGTGTTGTAACCGAGGATTTTGGACTGTTCGCTGGCGTGCTTGAGCAGTGCGTTGATTTCCTCGCTGCTGGCCTGTTTGCCGACGTTGAGGGTCAGGTCCACCAGCGACACATTGATCACCGGCACCCGTACCGACATGCCGGTCAGCTTGCCCGCCAGTTCCGGCAGCACCAGGCCGACGGCTTCGGCGGCCCCGGTCTTGCTGGGGATCATCGACTGGGTCGCCGAGCGCGCGCGGTAGGGATCGGTGTGGTACACGTCGATCAGGTTCTGATCGTTGGTGTAGGCGTGAATGGTGGTCATCAGGCCTTGCTCGATGCCCAGCTCACGGTGCAGCACCTGCGCGACCGGAGCCAGGCAGTTGGTGGTGCAGGAGGCATTGGAGATGATCTGGTGCGACTGGCGCAGTACCTCGTGGTTGACGCCATACACCACCGTGGCGTCGGCGCCCTTGGCCGGTGCCGAAATGATCACTTTGCGAGCGCCGGCGCTCAAATGCGCGGCGGCCTTGTCGCGGTCGGTGAAGAAACCAGTGCATTCGAACACCACGTCGATCTGCTGGGCCTTCCACGGCAGCTCGGCGGGGTTGCGGATGGCGCTGACCGCAATACGGTCACCGTTGACCGTCAGGCTTTCTTCGTCGTGCTCCACCGTGGCATCGAAAGTGCCGTGTACGGTGTCGTATTTGAGCAGGTGAGCGTTGATCTTGCTGTCGCCCAGGTCGTTGATGGCGACGACTTGCAGGTGTTGGCGATAGTCTTGGGTATACAGTGCACGGAGGACGTTACGACCGATGCGTCCAAAACCGTTGATTGCGATGCGAATAGTCATGGGTTACCTACTGTCGGACAGATTGTAAGGTGATCGGGCCACGAGCGCACGGACACGAAATCTGGTTTTGTTGTTGGAATTACAAGATTATTCGCATAGAAATAGAAAACAAGCCTTTTTAATGGCAATATTTTGTTCTATCTACAACGAGTGACCGGTACGGCACCTTTTTTGGATCCTTTTCGAGCCTAGACGCTGCAACGGCCCGACGAGTGAAACTTGTGAATCTGCCGCAGAGGTCGCCCCCCTAGCCTGGAGTTTTCCCATGCATCCCCGCGTTCTCGAGGTCACCGAACGGCTGATAAACCGCAGCCGTGCCACACGCGATCGTTATCTGCAGATGATCCGTGAGGCAGCCACAGACGGTCCGCAGCGTGGCAAGCTGCAATGCGCCAACTTCGCCCACGGTGTCGCTGGCTGTGGCAGCGAGGACAAGCACAGTCTGCGCATGATGAACGCCGCCAACATCGCCATCGTCTCGTCGTATAACGACATGCTCTCGGCCCACCAGCCTTACGAAACCTATCCGGCGCAGATCAAGCAGGCGCTGCGCGATATTGGTTCGGTCGGGCAGTTCGCGGGCGGTGTGCCCGCCATGTGCGACGGGGTGACCCAGGGTGAAGCGGGCATGGAGTTGAGCCTGGCCAGCCGCGAGACCATCGCGTTGTCCACCGCCGTGGCGCTGTCGCACAACATGTTCGACGGCGCGCTGCTGTTGGGCATCTGCGACAAGATCGTGCCGGGGCTGATGATGGGCGCGCTGCGCTTCGGTCATCTGCCGACCGTGTTCATCCCGGGCGGGCCGATGCCGTCGGGCATTTCCAACAAGGAAAAGGCCGACGTGCGCCAGCGCTATGCCGAGGGCAAGGCCAGCCGCGAAGAGCTGCTCGAGTCGGAAATGAAGTCCTACCACAGCCCCGGCACCTGTACCTTCTACGGCACTGCCAACACCAACCAGTTGCTGATGGAAGTGCTGGGCCTGCACTTGCCGGGCGCCTCGTTCGTCAACCCCAACACGCCCCTGCGCGATGCCTTGACCCACGAAGCCGCGCAGCAGGTCACCCGTCTGACCAAGGCCAGCGGCAATTTCATGCCCCTGGGCGAGATCGTCGACGAGCGTTCGCTGGTCAACTCCATCGTCGCCCTGCACGCCACCGGTGGCTCGACCAACCACACCCTGCACATGCCGGCCATCGCCATGGCCGCGGGCATCCAGTTGACCTGGCAGGATATGGCCGATCTGTCAGAAGTGGTGCCTACCCTGTCCCACGTGTATCCGAACGGCAAGGCCGACATCAACCACTTCCAGGCCGCGGGCGGCATGGCCTTCCTGATTCGTGAACTGCTCGAAGCCGGGCTGCTGCACGAAGACGTCAACACCGTCGCCGGTCGTGGTCTGAGCCGCTACACCCAAGAGCCGTTCCTGGTCGAGGGCAAGCTGGAGTGGCGCGACGGCCCGATCGAGAGCCTCGACGAAAGCATCCTGCGCCCCGTGGCCAATCCGTTCTCGGCCGAAGGCGGCCTGCGGGTCATGCAAGGCAACCTCGGCCGCGGGGTGATGAAAGTCTCCGCAGTGGCGGTCGCCAACCAGGTCGTCGAAGCGCCGTGCCGGGTATTCCAGGATCAGCAAGAGCTGGCCGACGCCTTCAAGGCCGGCGAACTGGAAAAGGATTTCGTCGCTGTCATGCGCTTCCAGGGGCCGCGTTCCAACGGCATGCCCGAGCTGCACAAGATGACGCCGTTCCTCGGCGTGCTGCAGGATCGCGGCTTCAAAGTGGCGCTGGTGACCGATGGGCGGATGTCCGGCGCATCCGGCAAGATTCCCGCCGCCATCCACGTCAGCCCCGAAGCCGCCAGCGGTGGGCCATTGGCGTTGGTCGAAGACGGCGATATCATTCGCGTCGATGGCGTCGCCGGTACCTTGCAGGTACTGGTCGACGCCCAGACGCTGGCCGCGCGTACTCCGGCAGTCGGCACTTTGGCCAATGGCGTGGGCTGTGGACGAGAACTGTTTGGCTTCATGCGCCAAGCGTTCAGTTCGGCAGAACAAGGCGCCTGTGCCTTTACTTCGAGTTTGGAATCGCTGCAATGAAACTGGCGCTGGTCGGTGATATCGGTGGGACCAACGCGCGTTTCGCGTTGTGGGAAGAACAACAACTACATTCGGTCCGGGTCTTCCCGACCGCCGATTACACCAGTCCCGAGCACGCCATCGGCGTGTATCTGCAGGACTTGAACCTGGCCAAGGGCGATATCGGCGCGGTCTGCCTGGCGGTGGCCGGGCCGGTCAGCGGCGATGAATTCCGTTTTACCAACAGCCATTGGCGCATCAGCCGCAAGGCCTTTTGCGAGACGCTGCAAGTCGAGCATCTGTCGTTGATAAACGATTTCACCGCCATGGCCCTGGGCATGACGCGGCTCAAGCCCGATGAATACCAGAGCGTCTGCGCGGGTGATCCGGATCCTTCGCGTCCGGCCGTGGTCATCGGCCCGGGCACCGGCCTGGGGGTTGGCACCCTGATGAATCTGGGCAGCCACTGGCTGGCCTTGCCGGGCGAGGGTGGCCATGTCGATCTGCCGGTGGGCAACGCTCGCGAGTCCCAGTTGCGCGCCCACATCCAGGCCGATATCGGCCATGTCAGCGCCGAGACCATCCTCAGCGGCGGTGGCCTATTGCGTTTGTATCAGGCGATCTGCGCCGTCGATGGCCATACCGCGACCCACAAGTCGCCCGCCGAAGTCACTGAAGGAGCGCTGGCGGGCGAGGCGGTGGCGCTGGCGACCGTCGAGCAGTTCTGTCGCTTCCTTGGTCGGGTGGCGGGCAACAACGTCCTTACCGTCGGCGGTCGTGGCGGTGTGTACATCGTCGGCGGGGTGATCCCGCGGTTCCTCAAGCTGTTCCTCACCAGCGGCTTTGCCGAAAGCTTCGCCGACAAGGGCTGCATGAGCGATTACTTCAAGGGCATCCCGGTGTGGGTGGTGACGGCCGAGTTCTCCGGTCTGCTCGGCGCCGGGGTGGCCTTGCAACAAACACTGGCTTGAGCGTCTAATCAGCAGCAGACAGCCGGGCGCCTCGACCCGGCGAATAACAATAATCGAACAACAAGGACGGTCATGTGAGCACTGCCGGCAAATCGATCCTGCTGGTCGATGACGACCAGGAAATCCGCGAACTGCTGCAGGCCTACCTCAGCCGCGCCGGCTTTGCCGTGCGCACCACGGCGCACGGCCGGGGTTTTCGCGAAGCGCTGAACGCCGCCGATCCTACCGATCTGGTGATCCTCGACGTCATGCTCCCCGACGAAGACGGCTTCAGCCTGTGCCGCTGGACGCGGGCCCATCCGCGCCACAGTCAGGTACCG
The DNA here is from genome assembly GCF_058986725.1 of Pseudomonas sp. GW821-FHT01A09. Lineage (NCBI taxonomy): Bacteria > Pseudomonadati > Pseudomonadota > Gammaproteobacteria > Pseudomonadales > Pseudomonadaceae > Pseudomonas > Pseudomonas sp. GW821-FHT01A09. The sequence continues at coordinate 47,048 of NZ_JBYSWB010000010.1, read as the reverse complement.
ATCATCATGCTCACCGCCAGTTCGGACGAGGCCGATCGGGTCATCGGTCTGGAGCTGGGCGCCGACGATTATCTGGGTAAACCCTTCAGCCCCCGTGAACTGCAAGCGCGCATCAAGGCGCTGCTGCGGCGCTGCTCCTTCAGTCAGTCGGCGAATGCCAGCAGCGATGTGCTGGCGTTCGACGAGTGGCGCCTGGACATGGTCAGTCACCGGCTGTTCCACGTCGACGGCGAAGAGGTGGTGCTGTCGGGGGCCGATTTCGCCCTGCTCAAGCTGTTTCTCGATCACCCGCAACAGATCCTCGATCGCGACACCATCGGCAATGCCACCCGCGGCCGCGAGCCGATGCCGCTGGATCGCATCGTCGATATGGCGGTCAGCCGCCTGCGTCAGCGCCTGCGCGACATCGACAAGCCGCCCCGGCTGATCCGCACCGTGCGGGGCAGCGGCTATCAACTGGCGGCCAGCGTTGCGCCTGCCTGAGCTGCGGCTGCCCAAACCCCGGCTGCCGCGTTCATTGCTTGGGCGCATGTTGCTGTTGACCTTGCTGGCGGTGCTGCTGGCCCAGGCGCTGTCGAGCGTGATCTGGGTAGCGCAACTGCGCGCCACCCAGCTTGAAGGCTTGGTCACCAGCGCCCGCAGCCTGGCGCACTCGATGGTCGCCAGTGTCAGTTACATCCGCTCGCTGCCGGTGGCCTATCGGCCGATGGTGCTCGAACAGCTGCGCAGCATGGGCGGCACGCGGTTCGTCGTGACCCTCAACGACAAGCCGCTGGACATGGCCGTGCTGCCGCACACACCGCGCAAGGACGCGGTGATCGACAGCGTCGGGGAAATCCTGCGTGGCAATCTCGGCGATCAGGTGGATGTCTCGGTGCAGTTCGTGGCCCCCGACGATCTGCGCATTTTCAACAGCGGGCTCAAGCTCGAAGAGCTGCCGCGCTCCTGGGCCCACTATGCCTTGACCCTGGAGCCGGTCAATCCGCCGATTCTGGTCACCCAGATCGAACTGGGGCAGGGCGAGTGGCTGTACATCGCCTCCTTGCTGCCCGAGCCCTACACCAGCCTCGAAGAACAAGGGCTGCCGGCGCAGCAGGTGGCCTTTATCGTCATGACCAGCGCCTTTTTGCTGTTGTTCATCGGCCTGCTGGTGCATTGGCAGAGCCGGCCGCTCAAACGCCTGGCCCGGGCCGCACGGGAGCTGTCGCTGGGCGCCGAGGTCGACGGCCCGGCGGTCGACGAGCCGGTCACCGAAGGCGGCGGCAGCGAGGTGGTGGAAGTGGCCCGGGCGTTCAACGCCATGCGCGAACGTATCAGCCGCTACCTGACCGAGCGCAGCCAGCTGTTCAGCGCGATCTCTCACGACTTGCGCACACCGATCACGCGCCTGCGCCTGCGGGTCGAACTGCTGGAGGACGCGGACCTCGAAGCGCGTTTCAGCCGCGATCTCGACGAGCTGGAGCTGTTGGTCAAGGGCGCTTTGCAATGCGTGAAGGACACCGATATCCACGAAAACATCGAGCCGGTGGACCTCAACCATGTGCTCGACTGCCTGGTCGAACCGTTCCTGTCGCCCTTGGGAAATGGCACCGTCACCCTCGACGGTCGGGCGCGCAGGCCCTATTCCGGCAAGCCGCTGGCGCTCAAGCGCTGTATCGGCAACCTCATCGACAACGCCATCAAGTACGGCAAGCGCGCCCATGTGCGCATCGAGGATGGCGGCAAGCGTTTCATCCTGCACGTCGACGATGAAGGCCCCGGCGTACCAGAGCAGCGCCTGGAGCAGGTATTCGAGCCGCATTTTCGCCTGGCGGGCGGTCAGCAGGGCTACGGCCTGGGCCTGGGCATCGCCCGCAACATCGCCCACAGCCATGGGGGCGAGGTGACGTTGCAGAATCTGCGTGAGGGCGGGTTGCGAGTGACACTGGTGTTGCCGCGGGGGTGAGAAGCAGGATTACTGCCAGGCAATCGGACGGTTATTAAGCTACCCTCCCACTATCCAACTTTTTCCAAGTTGTTACGGGCTTGTAGAAATGACAGCAACACTATTCAGTGGGTGACCACTTCGACACCTACTCGACTTGCTGGCCAGTTTTCGCCAACCAGAAAATTTGCAATTGGCGGGGGGGCTTGCGGGATGGTCAGGCTCGGTACGCGCATGGTCCATACTGGCGATATTTTAAAGTCATCTGATCGTGATCCTTTTGTAGATGCGAAATTTTACGATAAATCCCTAGATGGTCTTGAGTATTTTGAAAAAACAGTGGCTCCGCGATCAGCTCATAACGCTTTGAGTGCGGGGATGGCAGAGAGCGGTATCTATAATAGCTCTGCCGCGAAAAACTTGATCAAGGTACTTACGCAGTCGCTTTCAATTGAACCCGCCAATCGCCCCTCGCTCCCGGTGCTGGTCAATGCGATCCGCATAATGGAAAATCAGCTGAACGTCGCCGATCACACCCGCCATCAATGGGTTGATCGCACCTGATCCAGCGTGCGCAGCACAGCCCCAAGATGTGGGAATGTCATCATCCGGTGACATTCCCACGGCGATTCCTTATGTGCGCTTCGCTCATTCCTGTTTTGACGCCACGCAGCGCAAGCACAGACTTGCCCCGGTTATCCCTAAGCATCGCAACATCGCCCACAGCCATGGGGGCGAGGTGACGTTGCAGAATCAGCGTGAGGGCGGGTTGCGAGTGGCACTGGTGTTGCCGCGGGGGCGAGGTGCCGGATTACCCTCGCGACTACAGGCGACCAGTATCACCTTTCTCGGATGCTGTGCAGTCAGCACCTAGACGGCGGAGGAGGTCGGCGGCGGCGACAACTGCCGTTCCACACCCTTGATAGCGCTTATCAGGGTCGAAAGCTTGGGGCGTTGGGCGGGATTCGTTGATAGCGACTTTATGAGCGTATCGATCAATGTTCTTCTTGCCTGGGTATCTTCGATTTTTTTTGCGTCAAAGCTCTTGTTCAGCCCTTCACGAATACGATCAGGTATCAAGTTCTGGTGTAGATAATTGGGAGCGTTAGAAGGTATGGATAAATGCTCTCCGAAAAAATGGGCATATAGCAGTGCCGCCAAGCCAAAAACGTCAGAATGCGTTCCGACGCTATTGTTTGCTTCGGGAAAACTTGATCCGGTATAACCATCAAATTCAACTACCCCGGGTATATATCCGCCGATATCTGCAACCACTGCATCGCCTGATGCATATATGAGGATATTTGCGAAACTCAAATTAAGGTGTAAAAACCCTAAGCTATGCAGGTACTCCACTCCCGTCCCGACCTGCCTCATCAATTTTAAAAATTCTTTGTCAGGAATGGGCGCCAGTTCGCGATAATCTCGGAGATCAGTGACAGCAATTTTAGAGGTGGTGCGCTCATTATCGACATGGAGAGGGGTCTGTAGGTGAGGATGAGGTTTTTTCATTATTTTCTGCAAGACCCAGTTTTCCCTGATTGCTCGAGATATACCATCACGCGAGGTCAGATCGAATGTCTTGATAGCTACGTGAGCATTGATTATCTTGTTTGAGCCTACGCGTGCCGCGGGGTTCCCTAGCATACTGCTGACAGAAACTGGGTATATACCGAACGTTACGCTACCTGAGCTCGCAACAATTTTCCACCGCCCTTTCGGCGAGAAATGGACGTCTGGTTCTGAGGGTAGTTCAGTAGACACCGGCTCAATAACATCACTGCTATTTCTGCATGTTTGAAACAGCTTGGTCCACATTGAACGCTTTGCGCATGGTTTAACACAGGAGGCATCCACTAGGGATGAATTTGACGCTATACCGGGGAATCCTACAGGCATGGAATACAGTCCTCAAAAAGCGCAGTATTGCCATGACTCCACCTGACAACTTTCACAAAGCACTCATTGCAGAATGTTACGATGCAAAAAACTCATCAATTCCGCCTTTCAAGCGCATTAGCGAGAAACCACTTCACGGGTGATACGCCAAGATTTTTCCACTCCGCCCTGCGTAACCTCGGCACATATAACTCGCTGACGTTCCGCGCTGAAACAGACATCAAAGCGATGTGCGCGACAAAGCCGTGGGTGAAACCACACTATCCCTCTCGGCACCGCGGAAACGTTGATTGCGACCATCATCGCGGTGTCCCAAGACGGAAGAGCCATGATCGAGTGTTAAACGCCCAATAAAACTCCCAGGTGCAAAATCATCGACTGCACTTCTGGCCGATCGACCGCTAATTCGGTCAGACGCTTTTTGACTGACCGGGCCAGTTCATTTCTCAGGGTTTCATAGCGGTCGTGCAGAGTAGTGATCGTGAGGATGGCTTTATGGAACTCTTCATCGTTTAGAAGGGCCTGGTCGCTCAGGTCCAGTGTGATACGGGTGTTGTCCAAGAGGGCGTTGGAGAAATCGGAGTTGCGCCAGATAACGTTTTCCAGGACGGCATCGCGCAGGTCGATGTCTTGCGCCTCGGTGTTATCAAAACAAACGTTTTCCAAGTGTGCATGGCTGAAGTCCGAACTCTCGATAATGGCATTGCTTAGATTTACATTCAGAAAAAGAGCACGGTCTGCATTCAATGCAAAGAGATTGATGCCAGAAAAATCCACACCAGTGCAGGTGGCGCCTGTAAGCGTCAGTTTGAGACGGGCCGGGTGGAGAGCCGTCATTGGGCTACCGAATTTGATATCTTCCAATCGTGCATCGGTCAGATCTACGGTCGCGTTTGGGACATTAATTACGCCGCCGGTTATCTGGCTGTGAGGAAATTTTATTGACCCAGACTGATCGCTATCGAAATTGATGTCTCTGAGCGTTATATGCGACAGGCTCAATGAGAACTTGCCGACGCCAGCCTGGCCCAGACTGAAATCCTTGATGGTGAGGATTGAGCGCACGAATCTGGCTTCCTCCGGAAGAAAATGGAAGTAGGGTTTGACGTTGCCATTAGGGCGGGGGGTGTATGGGATGTTGCAGGTGACAGTTCCTCCCACGCTTTGCGGCCAATTGCAATCGCTGCGATGCAAGAGTCCGGCAGGTCCTTGGGCGACTATTCCATGAGCGGTGGCTAATGCGTCCACGTATTCGTTGCGTAGCGCATTGGCAACTTGTCCGCAAGTCAAAGGCTTGTCAGTAGTATCGATACTAAAAAAGATTCCCGGGATCTTTCTTGTCGCATCCAGTTCTTCGCGCTGTTGGCGCCCGGGGTTATTGAGCCCTGATTCGCTCGTACTCGCCGTGGTCAGTAACTTACCTCTTAGTTTCAGAGTGGTCGAGCAATTCTGGACGCTTGTCAGCCGCGCCATTACCTCATTGAAGCGCGCAGGACTGGAAAGCCGAAGATCGGCCAAACACAGTTGGATGGGGGGCGTTTGGTCGCTGATCTTCATGTTTGTACTCCTAAGGTGCCACCGGAAGGGGTAGATCTTTTTTGCATCAAAAGAAGTACCTATCGGTGTTGGCGTGCAGGAAAGTTTGCCCCGCAGTGATGCATTTTCAGTAGCTGGTGCCCAGTGGCTGGGGGGCGGGGCGCGACGGATTGACAGGAACTCTCATGGCAACTCGCCGAAACCTCGTGCCGCCCTACACGGCCTCTGTACTTTTTCAGCAGTGCATGCCCCGGCAGCTTAAGTCGTCTGCTTGCAATCAACATGATGGGAGCGCAGCCACGCGCGGCTAAAATGTAATAAGTTATGGCGTATTGAATGACTTGGGTGCTGCCAAGGCGCAGCTTGGGCCCCACCGTTGCCCGTAGCGCTGATGATCTGATCACGACAGATCCGCCTGAGGTGATGCTGAGCAAATCGCTAATGTCACCATTCAGTGACATTCGCACAGCGATTCGTTACGTGCGCTTTGCTCATTCGTGTTTAGACTCCACGCAGCGCAAGCACAGACTTGCCCCGGTATAACAACAAGAAAGGTAATCAAATGAATGCGATTTCTCGCCTCGCTACTGTCGTTTCCCTGGCTTCCTTGTTCCCGCTCAGCGCCCTCGCTGCCGATTCCAAAGGCACTATAGAGGTCGTTCACTGGTGGACATCGGCTGGTGAAAAGGCAGGGGTCAATGTCCTAGAGGCCCAAGTCGAAAAAGACGGCTTCACCTGGAAGGACGGCGCCGTCGCCGGCGGTGGCGGCGCGACCGCCATGACCGTGTTGAAGAGCCGCGCCGTCGCTGGCAATCCACCGGGCGCCGCGCAGATCAAAGGGCCGGACATTCAGGAATGGGCCAGCACCGGCTTGCTGGACACCGACGCCCTGAAGGACGTGGCCAAGGACGAGAAGTGGGACAGCCTGCTGTCGAAGAAGGTCTCCGACACGGTCAAGTACGAAGGCAACTACGTGGCCGTGCCGGTGAACATCCACCGCGTCAACTGGCTGTGGATCAACCCGCAAGTGTTCAAGAAAGCCGGGATCGCCAAGGCGCCGACCACCCTCGAAGAATTCTACGCCGCAGGCGACAAGCTCAAGGCAGCGGGCTTCATCGCCCTGGCCCACGGCGGCCAGCCATGGCAGGACAGTACCGTCTACGAAGACGTGGTGCTCTCGGTCATGGGCCCGGAAGGCTTCAAGAAAGCCTTCGTCGACCTTGACCAGAAGACCCTCACCGGCCCCGAGATGGTCAAGGCCTTCACCGAGCTGAAGAAAGTCGCCACCTACATGGACCCGAACCGTGCCGGGCGTGACTGGAACATCGCCGCCGCCGACGTGATCAACGGCAAGGCTGGCATGCAGATGATGGGCGACTGGGCCAAGAGTGAATGGACCGCCAAGAATAAGGTCGCTGGCACGGACTACGAGTGCGTACCGTTCCCGGGTACCCAGAATGCCTTCACCTACAACATCGACTCGCTGGCCATGTTCAGCCAGAAAGACAAGACCACCACCGCCGCCCAGCAGGACCTGGCCAAGGTAGTCCTGGGCGTCGACTTCCAGAAAGTCTTCAGCATCAACAAGGGGTCGATCCCGGTGCGTATCGACATGCTGAACGACATGGGCAAGTACGGCTTCGACGCCTGCGCCCAGTCGGCCGCCAAGGACTTCCTCGCCGACGACAAGACCGGCGGCCTGCAGCCAAGCATGGCGCACAACATGGCCACCAACCTGGCCGTGCAAGGCGCGATCTTCGATACCGTGACCAACTACATCAACGACCCGAAAGCCGACCCTGCCAAAACCGCAGAGAAGCTGGCGGCGGCGATCAAGTCGGCGCAGTAAGGCTCAGGAGCGACGGCGAGCCCTTCGCGGGCATGCCTCGCTCCCACAGTTGAGCGGTATACAGCTGTGGGAGCCCTTCGCGGGCAAGCCCCCACAATTGAGCGGTATACAGCTGTGGGGCGAGGCTTGTTCGCGAAGAGGCCCTGAAGCCAGGCACCCAGTTCACCCCTGTCGGAGCTTTCATTCGCGTACATCCTGTAGGGGGATGCAGGCGAACGTCCGGCAGGTTCTATTTGGTTTGACTACGGGATCACGTTGATGAGCTCTGTCGCTGTGTCCAGCAAAGCTTCGCCGTTCGACGCGCTGCAACGCTGGCTGCCCAAGCTGGTCTTGGCGCCCAGCATGCTGATCGTGCTGATCGGTTTTTACGGTTACATCCTCTGGACTGCGGTGATCTCATTCACCAGTTCCAGCTTCATGCCGACCTACAAGTGGGTGGGCCTGGCGCAATATGCCCGTCTCTGGGACAACGATCGCTGGTGGGTCGCCAGCAAGAACCTGGTGGTCTTCGGCTTCCTGTTCATCGCCATCAGCCTGGTGCTCGGCGTGTTCCTGGCGGTACTGCTCGACCAACGCATTCGCCGCGAAGGCTTCATTCGCACGATTTATCTGTACCCCATGGCGCTGTCGATGATAGTCACCGGCACCGCCTGGAAGTGGTTGCTCAACCCGGGCCTGGGTCTGGACAAGATGCTGCGTGACTGGGGCTGGGACGGCTTTCGCATGGACTGGCTGGTGGACCCGAGCCGCGTGGTCTACTGCCTGGTCATCGCTGCCGTGTGGCAGTCCTCGGGCTTCGTCATGGCGCTGTTCCTCGCCGGACTGCGGGGTGTCGATCAGTCGATCATCCGCGCCGCCCAGGTCGATGGCGCGAGCTTGCCGACCATCTACCTGCGCATCGTGCTGCCGAGCCTGCGCCCGGTGTTCTTCAGCGCCTTCATGATCCTCGCCCACATCGCCATCAAGAGTTTCGACCTGGTGGCGGCGATGACCGCCGGCGGCCCGGGCTACGCCTCGGACCTGCCCGCGGTGTTCATGTACTCCTTCACTTTCAGCCGCGGCCAGATGGGCATGGGCTCGGCCAGTGCGATTCTGATGTTGTGCGCGATCCTGACGATCCTGGTGCCGTACCTGTACTCCGAACTACGAGGCAAGCGCCATGACTGATCAATCGCAACGCACGCCGTTCACCCTCAGCCGCGCGGCCATCTACGCCGTGCTGTTGATCGCTGCCGCGGTGTATCTGGTGCCGCTGGTGGTGATGCTGTTGACCAGCTTCAAGTCGCCAGACGACATCAGTACCGGCAACCTGTTGAGCTGGCCCGCAGTGGTGACCGGCATCGGCTGGATCAAGGCCTGGGACACCGTGGGCGGGTACTTCTGGAATTCGGTGAAGATCACCGTGCCGGCCGTGCTGATCTCCACCTTCATCGGTGCGCTCAATGGCTATGTGCTGTCAATGTGGCGCTTCCGTGGCTCGCAGCTGTTCTTCGGCCTGCTGTTGTTCGGCTGCTTCCTGCCGTTCCAGACCGTGCTGCTGCCGGCGTCCTTCACCCTCGGCAAGCTCGGCCTGGCCAATACCACCACCGGCCTGGTGCTGGTGCACATCGTCTATGGCCTGGCCTTCACTACGCTGTTCTTCCGCAACTACTACACCAGCGTGCCCAACGCCCTGGTGGCGGCGGCGCGGCTGGATGGGGCGGGCTTCTTCACCATCTTCAACAAGATCCTGTTGCCGATGTCGATCCCCATCATCATGGTCTGCCTGATCTGGCAGTTCACCCAGATATGGAACGACTTCCTGTTCGGCGTGGTGTTCGCCAGTGGCGATGCGCAGCCGATCACGGTGGCGCTCAACAACCTGGTCAACACCAGCACCGGGGTCAAGGAATACAACGTAGACATGGCTGCGGCGATGATCGCCGGGCTGCCGACACTGCTGGTGTACGTACTGGCGGGCAAGTATTTCCTGCGTGGGCTCGCTGCCGGCGCAGTCAAGGGGTAAGACATGGCAACGCTTGAACTGCGCAACGTGAACAAGACCTACGGCAGCGGTTTGCCGGACACCTTGAAAAACATCGAACTGAAGATCAATGACGGCGAGTTCCTGATTCTGGTCGGCCCCTCGGGCTGCGGGAAATCCACCCTGATGAATTGCATTGCCGGCCTGGAAAGCATCTCCGGCGGCGCGATCCTGGTGGACGAAAGCGACATCAGCGGCATGAGCCCCAAGGATCGCGACATCGCCATGGTGTTCCAGTCCTACGCGCTGTATCCGACCATGACCGTGCGCGAGAACATCGCCTTCGGCCTGAAGATTCGCAAGATGGCCCCGGCGGCCATCGAAGAAGAAGTCGCCCGCGTCGCCAAACTGTTGCAGATCGAGCACCTGCTGGCGCGCAAGCCGGGTCAGTTGTCCGGTGGCCAGCAGCAGCGTGTGGCGATGGGTCGGGCCCTGGCGCGGCGGCCGAAGATCTATCTGTTCGACGAGCCGCTGTCCAACCTGGACGCCAAGCTGCGCGTGGAAATGCGCACTGAAATGAAACTGATGCACCAGCGTCTCAAGACCACCACCGTGTACGTGACCCACGATCAGATCGAGGCCATGACCCTGGGTGACAAGGTGGCGGTGATGAAGGACGGCATCATTCAGCAGTTCGGTACGCCCAAGGAAATCTACAACGATCCGGCCAATCTGTTCGTCGCCAGCTTCATCGGCTCGCCGCCGATGAACTTCATCCCGCTGCGCCTGCAACGCCAGGAGGGCCGCCTGGTGGCGCTGCTCGACAGCGGCCAGGCACGTTGCGAGCTGGCTTTGGGTATCGACGAGGCCGGGCTTGAAGATCGTGAAGTGATCCTCGGCATGCGTCCGGAGCAGATCGGCCTGGTGGGCAACGATGCCAGCGAGCTGCCGAGCATCCGCGCCGAAGTGCAGGTCACCGAACCCACAGGGCCGGACACGCTGGTGTTCGTCACCCTCAACCAGACCAAAGTCTGTTGCCGCCTGGCACCGGACATGGCGCCACAGGTAGGCGAGACCCTCAACCTGCAGTTCGATCCGAGCAAGGTGTTGCTGTTCGACGCCAAGAGCGGTGAGCGTTTGGGGGTTGTCGGCCAGCCGCAGTCTGCACCCCGCGCCGGCAACGTCGCGCAGTTCAAGGGTCGTTGAAAGCTGGCGAATGGCCTGTCATTCGCCCATGGAGTTGTCACTGCAGCATGCCCCGGCTTGAAGGGTCGGGGCCAATAACAATAAAACGAGGACACAAAGGATGAACAAATACACCACCAAGGCACCCGCCAGGTTGCAGTTGATCGGGCGGTTGTCGATGCTCGGGGCGCTGGGGCTCGCGGGCACGGCCCAGGCGTACGACGCGTTCGACGCCAATTCGCCATGGATGTCCGGCGACTGGGGCGGCGCGCGTACCGAGTTGCTGAACAAGGGCTACGATTTTTCCCTGGAGTACGTGGGTGAAGTCGGCAGCAACCTCAAGGGCGGCTACAACGACGACACCACCGCGCGCTACAGCGACCAGTTCGCGCTGGGCGTGAAGTTCGATCTGCAGAAGATTCTCGGCTGGAACGACGCCGAAGCCAAGATCACCATCACCGAGCGTAGCGGGCGCAACATCTCCAACGACCGCATCGGCGATCCCCGTGGCGGCACCTTCAGTTCGTCTCAGGAAGTCTGGGGTCGCGGCCAGACCTACCGTCTGACCCAGATGTGGATCAAGCAGAAGTACTTCGACGGCAAGCTGGACGTCAAGGTCGGCCGTTTCGGCCCGGGCGAGGAATTCAACAGCTTCCCGTGCGACTTCCAGAACCTGGCATTCTGCGGCTCGCAGGTAGGTAACTGGGTCGGCGGCGTGTGGTACAACTGGCCGGTCAGCCAGTGGGCGTTGCGCGTCAAATACAAGCTGACGCCGGATGTGTACGCGCAGATCGGCGCGTTCGAGCAGAACCCGTCGAACCTGGATCGCCAGAACGGCTTCAAGCTCAGCGGTAGCGGCACCAAGGGCGTGCTGTTGCCGGTCGAGTTGGTGTGGACGCCGCGGGTCAACGATTTGCCCGGCGAATACCGTGTGGGCTACTACAAGAGCTCGGCCAACGCCGATGACGTCTATGAAGGCGCTGATGGCCAGGCCCAGCCGATCTCCGGTGGTGCGTTCAAGTCTCACGACAGCAAGCACGGCTGGTGGGTCGTGGCGCAGCAACAGTTGACTACCCATAACGGCGACAAGAACCGCGGTTTGAGCGTGTTCGCCAACGCCACGGTGCATGACAAGGCCACCAACTACATCGACAACTACCAGCAGTTCGGTTTCACCTACAAGGGCCCGTTCGATGCGCGTCCCAAAGATGACATCGGTATCGGTGTGGCGCGTATCCACGTCAACGACGACGCCCAGGACCAACGTCGCCTGGTCAACGACCTGAGCGGTATCACCGACTATGACAACCCGGGCTATCTGCCGGTGCAGAGCACAGAGTACAACGCCGAGATCTACTACGGCTTCCACTTGGCCAACTGGCTGACCGTGCGGCCCAACCTGCAGTACGTGAAGCACCCGGGCGGTATCGACAAGGTCGACGATGCCATCGTTGCCGGGTTGAAGATTCAGTCGAGCTTCTAAGCCAAAACCAGCTGGGGGCCCTTGCGCCCCCTCATCTGTAGCGAGGGGGCTTGCCCCCGATTGCGGTGTATCAGTGCCATTGTTGTGGCAGACACACCGAGATCGGGGGCAAGCCCCCTCGCTACAGGTGGATGTGGCTACTCCTCCAGCGGATAACGGCTGGCGTTCAAACTCTCTTTGATCTTGCGCAAGTGCGGCTGGAAGTCAGTGCCGCGACGAAGGGTCATGCCTGTGGCCAGCACATCGAGTACGGTTAACTGAATGATGCGCGAGGTCATCGGCATGTAGATGTCGGTGTCTTCGGGCAACGGGATGTTCAGGCTCATCGAGCAGGCCTGCGCCAAGGGCGAGTTCAGCGCCGTCAAGCCCAGCACCGAAGCGCCGTTTTCCCGCGCCGTGCGCGCCACCTCCACCAGCTCGCGTGTACGCCCGGTGTAGGAAATGATCACGAACAGCTCGCCGGTATGGGCCACGGACGCCAGCATGCGCTGCATCAGCACGTCGGCGTGGGCCGAGACCGCCAGGTTGAAACGAAAGAACTTGTGCTGCGCATCCATGGCCACCGGGGCCGAGGCGCCAAGGCCGAAGAAGTGGATCTGCCGCGCCTGGATCATCATGTCGACGGCGCGGCTGACCAGCGTCGGGTCCAGTTGCTGGCAGGCGCTGTCCAGGGAGGCGATGGCGCTGGCAAAGATTTTTTGCGTATAGGCCGCCGGGTCGTCATCCTCCTCCACGGCGCGGCTCACATAGGCGGCGCCGCTGGCCAGGCTCTGGGCCAGTTGCAGCTTGAGTTCGGGGTAGCCACTGACACCGAACGAGCGGCAGAAGCGGTTGACGGTCGGTTCGCTGACCTTGGCCGCCTGGGCCAAGGCGGCGATACTGAAGCGGGTGGCCTGCTGAGGGTTGAGCAAGATGGCTTCGGCCACCTTGCGCTCGGCCTTGTTGAGCTCTTCCAGGCGACCTTTGATCTGCTCCAGAAGGTTTCGCGCGCGGTCCATGGTGTCTCCTGGTTAGGGGGAATCAGCCGTTGGGCATCTGCCATGAGGCTGTCGTCAGGGTGGTCTATCGTACTGATGGCCCACTGGGATCACCACTTGAATCTGGTAAAACGGCCAAATGTTGTAGTTATTACTACATTTGCCTTGAAAATCGCCGTTGAAAACGGTATTTCTACTTCAACTTGATAAAAGAAAAAACATCATGCTCTCGAATCCCGCAGACCCTTGCACATTTGCCCTGTTCGGCGCCTTGGGCGACCTGGCCTTGCGCAAACTGTTCCCGGCGCTGTACCAGCTGGACCGAGCCAACCTGCTGCACGCCGAAACGCGCATCCTGGCGCTGTCGCGTGAAGTCGGTACGGTGGACGAGCACCTGGCGAACATCGAGTCGCGCTTGCGCGGCTTTGTCGGCGAAGCCCAGATCGAAGAGCAGGCGCTGGAGCGTTTCCTGGCGCGCCTGAGTTACGTGCATGTGGACTTTCTTGAGGTCAAGGATTACTACGCGCTGGCCGAAGTGGTGGGTGACGTCGATCAACTGATCGCCTACTTCGCCACCCCCGCAGCCGTTTACGGTGCCATCTGCGAGAACCTGGCCAAGGCCGGGCTGACCGATCGCACCCGCGCCGTGCTGGAAAAACCCATCGGCCACGACCTGGAGTCGTCGCGCCGGGTCAACGATGCGGTAGCGCAGTATTTCCCGGAAAACCGCGTCTACCGGATCGACCACTACCTGGGCAAGGAGACGGTGCAGAACCTCATCGCCCTGCGCTTTGCCAACAGCCTGTTCGAAACCCAGTGGAATCAGAATTCCATCTCCCACGTGGAGATCACCGTGGCCGAAAAGGTCGGGATCGAAGGCCGCTGGGGCTACTTCGACAAGGCCGGCCAGCTGCGCGACATGATCCAGAACCACTTGTTGCAGCTGCTGTGCCTGATCGCCATGGACCCGCCGGCGGACCTCTCCGCCGACAGCATCCGTGACGAGAAGGTCAAGGTGCTCAAGGCGTTGGCGCCGATCACCTCCGAGGGACTGACCACGCAGGTGGTGCGCGGTCAGTACATCGCCGGTTACGCCGAGGGCAAGCCGGTGCCGGGTTACTTGGAGGAAGAAAACTCCAACACCCAGAGCGACACCGAAACCTTCGTCGCCCTGCGTGCCGACATCCGCAACTGGCGTTGGGCCGGGGTGCCGTTCTATCTGCGTACCGGCAAGCGCATGCCGCAAAAGCTGTCGCAGATCGTCATCCACTTCAAGGAGCCGCCGCACTACATCTTCGCCCCCGAGCAGCGCCTGCAGATCGGCAACAAGCTGATCATCCGCCTGCAACCGGACGAAAGCATTTCGTTGCGGGTGATGACCAAGGAGCAGGGCCTGGACAAGGGCATGCAACTGCGCAGCGGGCCCTTGCAACTGAATTTTTCCGACACTAATCGCGGCAGTCGTACTCCAGATGCCTATGAGCGTCTGCTGCTCGAAGTGATGAAGGGCAATCAGAATCTGTTTGTCCGTAAAGATGAAATCGAATACGCGTGGAAATGGTGCGATCAGCTCATCGCCGGCTGGAAAAAATCCGCCGATGCGCCCAAGCCGTATGCGGCCGGGTCGTGGGGGCCGATGAGCTCGATTGCACTGATTACCCGCGATGGGAGGTCTTGGTATGGCGATATCTGAACTGCAACTGCCCCAGGGTGTAAGCACCCGGGAATTCCCCAGCGCGCCGCTGTTGGCCGAGGCCTTGGCCGAGCGCGTGACCGGTCAACTGCGCGAGGCCATCGAGGCTCGCGGCATTGCCACGCTGGTGGTATCCGGTGGCAAGAGCCCGATCGCCTTGTTCCAGCAGCTGGTACGCCAGCCGCTGGACTGGTCCAAGGTGGTGATCACCTTGGCGGACGAGCGCTGGGTCCCGGTCGAGCACCCCGACAGCAACGAAGCGCTGCTGCGTCGCTACCTGCTGGTGGGCGCGGTGGCCAAGGCGAAATTCATCGGCCTGTACCGTTCTGCGCAAAGTCAGGAAAAGGCCGCAGAGGCCGCTGACGAAGCGCTGGCCGAGCTGCCCGCCATCGACGTGCTGGTGCTGGGCATGGGCGACGACGGCCACACGGCGTCGCTGTTCCCGAATAGCCCGAACCTGCAGCCAGCGCTCGACCCGCAGGGTACCCGTCGCTGCTGGCCTATGCTGGCGCCGACCGTGCCTCATCAACGCCTGAGCATGAGCCGCGCGTTGCTGGCCAGCGCCCGCTACCCGCTGTTGTCCATTTCCGGACAAGGCAAACTCGATACCCTGCGCACGGCGGCGAGTGGCGATGAAGCCACGATGCCTGTGCGTGCGTTTTTGCAATCCCCGTTGGAAATCTACTGGTGCCCATGAGCCAAGGACCCGCCGCTATGACGACGCCCGCACAACAACAAAGCCGCATGGCGGACAAGATCGCCCGCATCGACGCCATCTGCGCGCAAGCGCGAATTCTGCCGGTGATCACCATCAATCGTGAGCAGGATATCCTGCCCATGGCCGATGCCCTGGCCGCCGGTGGCCTGCGCACCTTGGAAGTGACCTTGCGCTCGGAGCTGGGCCTCAAGGCCATCAAGGTGCTGCGCGAGCAGCGCCCGGAATTGTCGATCGGTGCCGGTACTGTACTGAGCCGCGAGATGTATGCGGCAGTCGAGGCCGCCGGCGCACAGTTCGTCGTGACGCCCGGGGTGACCCAGGACATTCTGCAGGCGGGCATTGAAAGCGATCTGCCGTTGCTGGCAGGCACCTCCAGCGCCTCGGACATCATGCTCGGCTATGCCTTGGGTTACCGGCGCTTCAAGTTGTTTCCGGCGGAAGTCAGCGGCGGCGTCGCTGCGCTCAAGGCCCTGGGTGGCCCCTTCGTCGGCGTGCGGTTCTGCCCGACTGGCGGCGTGGGGCCGGCCAATATCAAAAGCTACATGAGCCAGCCCAATGTGATGTGCGTAGGCGGTAGCTGGATGCTCGACAGCGCCTGGATCAAGAACGGCGACTGGGCGCGGGTCCAGGAAGCCAGTGCCGAGGCCCTCGCGCTGCTGGATTGAACGATTTTTGTTGCATGGCTTGACGGCTATTTGTGGTGCGCTCGGTCGGCGCACCTTTTTTTTGCCCGCAACAAAGCGCTCAGGCATTCAATACTGACGCGCTGGGGGCAATCCATGCTTGGCGCGCAATGGCGCGAGCAGATCACCCAGGCCGTTGTGGTCGATCTCCTGCATCAGCGCCAGCAGCCCGCCCAGCTCCCCCTTGGGAAAGCCTTCGCGCGCAAACCAATTGAGATAAGGCCCCGGCAGATCGGCAATGATCCGCCCCTTGTATTTGCCGAAGGGCATCTCTCGAGTTACCAGCAGTTCAAGTTTTTCAGGATTCATTATCAAGTGCGGCAATAAATGGGGTGGGTGGTCGAAAATACAGGCATTTTGCATGAAGGCCAACTGACGGTTCATGCAGAACGACAGGATCGGTAAAGTTCATAGTTGTTTAAATTGCTGATATTTAAGGATTTATTATTTATAGGAGGTTTGGCACGAACTCTGCTCCCATACAGGTAACCTTTAACAAAGCGGAGTAATTGAATATGAACGATCAAGCCAAAGACGTCGTGAAAGTCCTGAACAACCTGATTGAAACCTGCAAAGACGGTCAGGAAGGCTTCAAGACCTGCGCTGAAGATATCAAGAACCCCGAGTTGAAAGCGTTGTTCATCAAACGCTCCCAGGAATGCGGTATCGCCGCTGGCGAATTGCAGCAGGAAGTCGTCGCGCTGGGTGGCGAGCCTGAAGATTCCACCAGCGTGAGTGCCGATCTGCACCGTCGTTGGGTCGACCTGAAATCCCTGATCACCGGCAAGAGCGAAGAAGCGGTGCTCAACGAAGCCGAACGTGGTGAAGACCACGCCAAGGCTGCCTATAAGGAAGCACTGGCCAAGCCACTGCCGGCCAATGTCTATGCCATCGTCGAGCGTCAGTTCGGCGGTGTACAGCGTAACCACGATCAGGTCAAGGCACTGCGCAACATCGCCCGCGCCAGCTGATCGGCAATGAGTTAATGCGTGTGTCATCCCCTTTGACGCCGGCTTGTGCCGGCGTTTTTTTGTACGCGTTTTGTCACTTGCGATCAGGAGGGCGAGAGTTCCAGAGCCGATGTCAGGCTGCAGGCCACCTGGTTGCGACCATTGCGTTTGGCTCGATACAACGCGGCATCGGCCTGCGCCAGCAGGGCTTGCAGGGAATCTGCGCCCGTGACGCTGGTGGCTCCTACGCCGATGCTGATGGTCACTGCCAACTGCGGCTTGCCCGGCAGCACTTGGCGCTCCACGGCCAGGCGGATGGCTTCGGCGATCCTGCGGGCGCCGTCCAGGCTGGTTTCTGGCAGCACTACCAGAAACTCCTCGCCGCCGTAACGGGCCGCGAGGTCGGCGGGCCGCTGGGTGCGTTCGCGCAGGGTATTGGCCACGGCACGCAGGGCGTCATCGCCACCTTGATGGCCGTGACGCTCATTGAAGGCCTTGAAATGATCGACATCGATCATCAGCACCGACAGCGGCTTGCGCGTGCGCTGGGCGCGCAACCATTCACGCTTCAGAGTCAGGTCCAGTTGCCGGCGATTGGCCAGGCCAGTCAGGCTGTCGGTGGCGGCCAGGGTGGCGAGCTTGCGTTCGGCGCGCTGGCGTTTTTTCAGCTCACGGCGCAGCAGGGCGCCCAGCCACAGGATGCCCAGGCACAAACCGCCCGTGGCCGCGCAGACGAGCAGGGCGGTACGGCGCCAGGCGCCGTATACCACCTCGGTGGACACCGCTACCACCACGATCATCGGCAGCTTGCCCACACGGGCGAAGGTGTAGAGGCGCTCTTTTCTGTCGGTGCCGGACACCGCAACGAAACTGCCCGCAGTGCCCGCCGCCATGATTGCCAGAAAGTTGCCCCTGCGGCGGTAATCGGCGCCTGCCGCCGCATCCCCCACGGAAGCCGGCTCGCGGGCCAGCATGTAGCCCTCGTCGCTCATCAGGCTGACGCTGCTGTCCGGGCCGATGTTCAGGCTTTTGAACAGGTTGTTGAAGTAGTCCAGGCGCAGGGCACCGGACGCGACGCCGAGAAATTGGCCCGAAGGGGAGGTGATGCGGCGGCTGAGGCTGATGCACCAGCTCAAGGTGCCAATCTGGTCCTGGAAAGGCCGACTGACGATCAGGCCACTATCGGCCTGTTGACGATGGGCGATGAACTCTGGCCAGTCAGCGAAGTTAGCCTTGCGCGGCGGATTGGCCAGAGAGTCGGCGACGATGTTGCCCTGAGCATCGAGCCACAGCAGATCACCGCGCAACGGCGCACCGGTAGCCTTGCCGAACAGCATGTTGCGCTGCAGGCGGGGCGGCAGGGTGGCGAAGTCGGGGTTTTGCGACGTGTCGATGAGGCCCAGCAGCGAGGCGTCGTAGAGGTCGATGTTGCGCTGCACTTCGGCATCGATCAGCTGCACCACGTTGCTGGAGGCGCGAATGGCGGCCTGTCTGGCGCCGCTGTGTTCACGCACGAGCATAAAGGTCACCAGGCCGATGATTGCCGCCATTGCCACCAGGCAGCCCAGAATCAGTGCTCGTTCGGGTAAGTCGCGTCTGCGGTGAGTCCGTTCGATCATGGCAGTGAATCTTGGCTCGGTCGGTGAGACGGCGCTCAGGAGCGTGACTCCTGGAGGCGGCGAGGCTCCGGGGCCGGTGATGGTGCCGGGAGCGGCGGTATTCTAGGGGGGGTGACCGAGGAGTCACAAGTGATCAAAATCCGGTCGGAAACATCCCGCGCATGTCAGGACGACACCGAATTGCTTGATCTGGCCTGTTTCTCTTTTGTTTTCCTTGGCTTATCGAAATGGAGGGCGGGCATCATTTTATTTTTTCGATCGAATGCAGTGGCGACGGTCAGTTGAAACGACTGAACTGTCCGCTACGGCCAATCCAGGCTGGTGCCAAATCGTCGTCCTCGAGACTTGCTACTGCGTCACGACTTGCACTCGCGTTCCGGGCTTAAGCGCAGTCGATCCACCCACGACCAAGGTGTCGCCTTCCTGCACGCCCTCGATGACTTCCATCAGCACCGTGCGATAAGCCACCTTCACGGGGACCGAGGTCAACCTGTCACCGTCGAGGCGGTAGACAAACGCGTCTTGCCCGTTGCTGTGTCGGACCACGTCGGCTGGTACCGCCAGCACCTGGCGCAGCCATCCGGTCTGCAATTGCAGGTTGACCGCCTGCCCGGGGTGCAGCGTCTGCAGCGGGTTTTCAAACTCGGCCTTGACCCGCACTGTGGCCAAGGGGGATTGGTTGTCGATCAGCGTCAGGCGTCCTTCGGCCAGCAGGGCGGGCGCCTGGCTGTCTGCATAGGCCAATACCGGCGGATCTTCGGTGTCCTGTATCAGGCTTTGCAAGATCGGCAGGGAGTTTTCCGGCAGGGAAAACACGGCCGCCATGGGCGTGGTGCCAGTGGCGCCGTGCAGCGGCTCGACGGTGCCCACGCCGCCGAGCATACGCGGGACATCTTGCAGGCTCAGGGTGATGACGTGCACAGGGAGCGCGGTCTGGTCCGGAGTGTCACTCAGAGGCGGGGTACGCAGAGCAACGTACGAGGCCAGCCCCATGCCTGCTACCGCAACAGCAATAATTGAAGACTTGCGCATGTGACTGGGTGCCTGACGCGGAGTGTGGACGCGCGCAGGTGCAGCCGCCAACACTGAAACGTTTAATGTGAATTAGTGGAGTATTCCTACAGACATCTCAGAATTATCCAGTAGATCTTGCAAAAACCAGCCCCGAGACTTAACACCGACTCGATCTATGGAAGCAAGAGGTAGTCTCTGTGGGTGCCCAGAAAAACAACAATTCGCGACATATCCCGATCTTTCTGCTGTTTGGCGTACTGCTGTGCGCAGGCAGTCTATGGCTTTATCTTTCGCCGTGGAGCCCTGCATCGACGGCCTGGCTGTTGGTGCCATTCATCGCGTTGGTCATAGGGCTGGCGCTGGTATGGCGTCATCGCTGGATGTACTGGTTGTCTTCAAGCAGTTCGCTGATCGGTCTGCTGGTGGCTCTCATGGCCACGGAGAGCAATCTGTCGCGGACCGCGTTGTCGCTGTTGTATCTGTTCGTGCGGGTCTGAGCGCACACGGTTTCAGCAGGGGCTGCGCTGCACGCAGCGCCAACCCATCTCTCGATACAGACGGCGCGCCGGATGATTGTCTTCGCGCACCCGCAGGTCCAGCCAGGGTTCGCCACGTTGGCGATAGGTTGCCATTGCCCATGCCAGTAGTGCGCGGCCGAGCCCTCGGCGGCGCGCACGAGGGTGCACCACCAGGTCTTTCAGGTATCCGCTGGTCCAGCCCTGCGCCAGGGCGACCAGACCTTCGCTGTCCATGACCAGCAGGCACAGAGTGGGATCATACTCGGCGTTGCAGTGCCACTGCGCCAGCCAGTTCGACCAGTCGAGCAGGTCATCGGCATTGGTTTCGCGCAACAGGGCGTAGGCCTGCGGGGCGTCGGCGGTATCGAACAGGCGCAGTGTCACGCCCGGCGGCCAGAGAGGGGAGGGGAGCGCCTGTTGCAGCGACCTGCGCATCAGCAGGCAGTGATCGGCGGCCATCCGTGGGTTCAGTCAGGCAGGCCGTTGACCGCCCGTGCCGCGCGAATCAGGCAGTGGGTCAGCTCTGGCGAGGAGAACTTGGTCAATACCGCATTGGCGCCCGCGAGCCGGGCCTTCTCGCTGTTCATGGCGCTGTCCAGCGAGGTGTGCAGCAGCACATACAGGTCCTGGAAGTCCGGCGTCTCGCGCAGGCTGCGGGTCAGGGCGTAGCCGTCCATCTCCGACATCTCGATGTCCGACACGAGGATGTTGATCTGCTGCGCGGTGCCTTGCAGGTCCAGCAGCTGTTCAATGGCTTCCTTGGCGCTGCGGGCAGTGTGGCAGGACAGCCCCAGGTTACGCAGCGTCAGCACCGATTGCTGCAGCGCCACCTGGCTGTCGTCGACCACCAGGATATTGGCTGTGGCCAGCAATTCTGCATCTTCCGCGCTCAGGCCATCGGTCACGGCCTCGACCTGCATGGGGGAGATGCCGTGGATGACTTTTTCGATATCCAGCACCTGCACCAAGGTGTTATCGACCCGGGTGACGCCGGTGATGTAGGACTTGTTGCCTGAGCCGAAGGGCGGCGGACGGATGTCGGTGGTCAGGCAATGCACGATCTTGCTCACGGCCTGCACATGCAGGCCCTGCTTGGAGCGGCTGACGTCGGTGACGATCAGGCAGCCACCGGCGGGGTCGAGCAGGGGCATCTCGCCAATGGCGCGGCTGAGGTCGATGACCGACAGCGACGTGCCGCGCAGGGTCGCGACGCCTTTGACGTGCGGGTGCGACTCCGGCAGGCGGGTCAGCGGCGGGCAGGGGATGATCTCGCTGACTTTCAGCAGGTTGATCGCCATCAATTTGCCGCTGCGCAGGGTGAACAGCAACAGCGATAACGAATCCGCGCGGGCTTTAGGGGACGACATAAGGACCTTCTGAGTCGTGAGGGAGGGAACATTGATGGGGTTATCGACCTTCAAGCGGCAGGCTTTAGCCTTTATCCGCGCTTACTTCAACAGCAGCCGTCTGGCCATGCGATTGAGGTTGGCGCGGTCAATGCCGAGTTCACGCGCGGCGCTCGCCCAATTATGGCCGTGCCGGGCCAGGCAGGCTTCGATCATGCGGCGTTGAAAGGCCTCGGTAGCCAGGCGCAGGTCGCCACCGGTCGCGGGGGCTGCCGCTGCCCCAGCCGCTGCCGCAGCCGCGGCGGTGCCGAATGGCGGCCGTGCGGGCGCCGGCATGTCGATGCCGGGATCGGCCGTCTGATCGATATCCAGGTCGCAGGCGCTCAGGCCCAGTAACCGGGAACCGGAGCGTCGGCCCCAGGCCTTTAGGGCACTGCGGCCGATCAGGTGTTCGAGTTCACGCACATTGCCCGGCCAGGCATAGGCCAGCAGCGCCGCCTGAGCGCCTGCCTCGAGGTGCAGGCCATCAAGGCCCAGGCGGGACCGGTTGAGTTCGAGAAAATAGCCGCTCAGCAGTAACACATCCCGGCCACGCTCGCGCAGGGCGGGAATGTGCAGCGGGAATACGCTCAAGCGATGATAGAAGTCGGCACGGTAACGGCCCGCGCGCACTTCTTCGGCGAGGTTGCGGTTGGTGGCGGCGATCACCCGGACGTCCACGAGTTGATCCTGGTCCGAGCCGAGCCGTTGCAGCTGGCCGCTTTGCAGGACGCGCAGCAGTTTGGCCTGCACGGCCAGCGGTAGTTCGCCGACTTCATCGAGAAACAAGGTGCCGCCATCCGCCAGTTCGAATTTGCCCCGACGATCGCTTTGCGCGCCAGTGAATGCGCCGCGGACATGGCCGAACAGCTCGCTCTCGACTAGATTTTCTGGCAGGGCCGCACAATTGATGCTCACAAGAGGTTTGTGCGCACGCGAAGAGCTGCGATGGATGGCTTGGGCGACCAGTTCCTTGCCTACCCCGGTTTCGCCGGTGATGAGCACGGTGAGGTCGCTGTGGCCGACCAGTGCGATTTCCTCCTGCAGGCGCTTGAACGCGGGACTCTGGCCAATCATTGGCTGGTCTTGCTGGCCGCTGGCCTGGCGGTAGGTTTCGGCGCGCTGGTGCTCGTCTTCGGCGCGTCGAGCCAGGTGCTGCATGCGCTCGGCCACGGTGACGGTAGCGGCGGCCAGGCTGGCGAAAGCTTGCAGGGCGCCTGGGTCCAGGTGGTCGAAGCGGTGCGGGTCGAGGGCGTCCAAGGTCAATAGGCCCCAGGGGCGTTCCTCGATCATCAGCGGGCAGCCCATGCAGTCATGTACGTGCAGTTGCTCGTGCAAACCATCCACCAACCCGTCGTAAGGGTCAGGTAGCGGGCTGTGGCTGTCGAAACGCGTGGGTGTCGGGTTGGCCAGCAGTTGCTCAAAGCGCGGGTGTTCGTTGACCTTGAAGCGCCGCCCCAGGGTATCGGTGCTCAGGCCGTCGACTGCCAGCGGGATCAGCCACTGGCCTTCCAGGCGCAGCAGCGCGGCGGCGTCGCAGGGCAACAGGGCACGCAAGGCCTCCAGCAGGCGGCGATAACGTTCCGCCTCGGAAAGTTCACGGGAGAGATCCTCGACCAGAGGAAGGAGGGCAGTCAGCAAAGGCTTGGCAGTCATAAAGACCTCTTGTAGTCGTTATGACTCTACCAAAGTTGGAGTCATTATGACTCTAGTGTTTTCAACTCGTTGATTTATAAGAACAAAATGAATGGCATGAAAAATGGATTGTACTGATCAGCCATTATCGTGAGCCTGAAGGTTCAAGGAGCTTTTCCATGTTAAGCCAAGAGCACCGCGCAATCGTCAAAGCCACCGTTCCCTTGCTGGAAACCGGCGGTGAGACCCTGACCACACACTTCTACAAGCTTCTGCTCAACGAGTGCCCCGAGCTGCGGCCTTTGTTCAACCAGGCGCACCAGGCCGATGGCGCACAACCGCGCGCGCTGGCCAATGGTGTATTGATGTACGCCAAGCATATCGACCAGCTTGAAGCGTTGGGTGATCTGGTGACTCGTATCATCAACAAGCACGTTTCGCTGCAGATTCTTCCGGAACACTACCCTGTTGTAGGAAAGTACCTCCTGCAGTCCATCGAAGAGGTGCTCGGCAAGGACATCGCCACGCCTGAAGTCATCGAGGCGTGGGGCGCTGCTTACGGGCAGTTGGCTGGCATTCTCATCGGTGCCGAAGAGGCCAGGTACCTGGCGAGTGAGCAGGCGGAAGGTGGCTGGCGTGGCGCGCGGGCGTTCCGCCTGAGCCGCAAGGTAGTGGAAAGCGCCGAGATCACTTCGCTGTATTTCGAACCCGCCGATGGCCAGGCGGTTCTGCGGGCCGCGCCTGGGCAGTACATCGGTGTGCGGGTCTTTATCGAGGGCCAGGAGCATCGGCGCAACTACTCGTTGTCGGCGTTGGCCAATGGCAAGGACTACCGTATCAGCGTCAAGCGTGAAGCGGGCGGCAAGGTTTCCAACTACCTGCATGATCAGTTGGCGATAGGCGCGACCCTCGACCTGTTCGCGCCCGCCGGCGAGTTCACCCTGAGCGAAAGTGACAAGCCGCTGGTGTTGATCAGTGGTGGCGTCGGCATCACCCCGACCCTGGCGATGCTCGAGGCGGCCTTGCCGACCGGGCGCCCGGTGCATTTCATTCATTGCGCTCGCAACAGCGCTGCCCACGGATTCAAGGCGCAGGTCGACGCTTTGGCGCAACAGTATCCGCAGCTCAAGCGCTTCTATTGCTACGAGCAGGAAGCGGGCGCGGACGCCGTCGGTTATCTGGATGAATACGTGCTGGGGCGCTGGTTGCCTGAAACCCGCGATGTGGATGCCTACTTCCTCGGGCCCAAGGGCTTCATGTCCAGCGTGCGCAAGCTGCTGATCGCCCGTGGCGTGCCGCAGCAGCAGTGCCGCTACGAGTTTTTCGGCCCGGCCAGTGCGCTGGATCAATAAAAGCGAAATGAAGCCCATGTAACATTTGCACAGAGTTAATCCTGGATTAATCGCGTTACCCTTTACTCGCTGGCGTTGCGTGGGCGTAGACTGGCGCCCACTTTTCATCCGCGGCCGGGAATCGGCCGCGGGTCGATTCGAACTGGCGAACAAAGGAAAACCCATGAGTGACATCAATGTGCGGCTGGTCCGCGAGCGGCGTTATCTGGTGCTGCTGGGGATCATCTGCCTGGCGTTGATCGGCGGCGCGCTGTACATGCAGGTAGTCTTGCAAGAGGCACCTTGCCCGCTGTGCATCCTGCAACGTTACGCCTTGCTGCTGATCGCCATCTTCGCGTTCATTGCTGCCGCCATGCCGGGGCGCAAGTCGATGACGTTTTTCGAAGCGCTGGTGGTGTTGAGTGCGCTGGGCGGAATCGCCGCCGCCGGTAATCACGCCTGGGTACTCGCCCATCCGTCGGATAGCTGCGGTATCGATGTGCTGCAACCGATCGTCGATGGATTGCCAATGGCGAACTGGTGGCCAATGGTCTTCCAGGTGTCTGGCTTCTGCACTACGCCGTACCCGCCGGTGCTCGGTTTGTCGCTGGCGCAATGGGCGTTGACCGCCTTTGTGCTGACTGCCGTGCTGGTACCGCTGTGCGTTTACAGAAATCGTCGGAACGCATAGCTACTCTTCAGATTCATAATTGCAGGCCGATACAAATTGTCGCCTGTGCGGTTTCGTCGCGGAGAATGACGATTTATTCTGCTTCATTCGCCTGCGGCCCAGATATTCCGGGCGTGTCGGCGGATCTGCGAGGGTGCGACATCGTGTCGCAAGGACTTGAATTTACGGCCGATTGTTGCATAATTCGGAAGTAACTGTTGCTAACTAAACCGTATTCATTGAGGGGTTACCTCACTACAATCGCGGCACTTTCCGCCTTGCGGTACCGCCTGAAAGCCCTCCGAATCCTGCGCAGATGCGCTGTTCAGAGCCTCGGGCATCCAGCTTCGCGGTGTCGTGTAGAAGGTCCCTTCAGGATGTCCTGCACCCGATGGATCGGGTCCGTTGAAGGCGTAGCGCCGACGAAGCCACAATAATAGAACACCGTACTACACTGGTCTGCCAACAGCAGCTGATCTAGAGGCATGCCCGTTTTCGATACCGATAAATGCTGACGCTTGGCAGGACGAAGTGTTGGCGATCACAACACAATTGCATTGAAGCAAGCTGCTTTAGAGGTCGTGAGATGAGCAAAAAGCGTTACCCCAGACTGTTTGGCATATTGCCCTTTTTCGGCATGCTTTTTCTCAGCGGGTGCAACTGGACCCTGCTGGATCCGAAAGGGCAGGTCGGCATCGACGAACGTAACCTGATTTTCATCGCATTCGCCTTGATGTTGCTGGTGGTCGTACCGGTGATCGTCATGTGCTTCATGTTCGCGTGGAAATATCGCGCGTCCAACAAGGATGCCGACTATCAGCCAGAGTGGGCTCACTCCACCAAGATCGAACTGACAGTGTGGGGCATCCCGCTGCTGATCATTATCGCGCTGGGCTGGGTGACTTATGAATCCACTCACCGCCTCGATCCGTACAAACCCCTGGTATCCGAGAACAAGCCGGTCACCATTCAGGTCGTAGCCCTGGACTGGAAATGGCTGTTCATCTATCCGGAGCAAGGCATCGCCACGGTCAACAAGATCGTGTTCCCGGCCAACACCCCGGTGAATTTCCGCATCACGTCCGACTCGGTGATGAACTCGTTCTTCATCCCGGCACTCGGCGGCCAGATCTACGCGATGGCCGGCATGCAGACCCAGCTGCACCTGATAGCCAACGAAAACGGTGTGTTTGACGGTATCTCCGCCAACTACAGCGGTGCCGGTTTCACCGGTATGAAGTTCAAAGCAGAAGCGACCTCCCAGGCTGATTTCGATGCGTGGGTAAGTAAAGTCAAGGCGACACCTAAACAGCTTGATACGGCTGAATACGCTGAAGTGGCCAAGCCTAGCGAAAACAATCCTGCCGTCGAGTACAGCTCGTATGCGCCTAACCTGTTTCAGACCATCCTCGACAAGTACGAAGGCATGAACCCAGGTAAAGGTCTGCACTCCGAGCACGAAGCCGGTGGCAGTATGGAAGGGATGGACATGGGCGCGAATTCAGCTGCTGGGGCGAAGGAGTAAAAGATGTTCGGTAAATTAAGTCTGGAGGCGATACCGTTCCACGAGCCGATTGTGATGGTGACCCTCGCGGTCGTCGCCATATTGGGCCTGGGCGTCGTATCAGCAATCACCTACTTCAAGAAGTGGGGTTATCTGTGGACCGAGTGGTTGACCACTGTCGACCACAAACGTATCGGCGTGATGTACATCGTCGTGGCCGTGGTCATGCTGCTGCGCGGTTTTGCCGACGCCATCATGATGCGTTCCCAGTTGGCAGTCGCCACCGGCGGCTCCACCGGCTTCCTGCCGCCGGAACACTACGACCAGATCTTCACCGCTCACGGTGTGATCATGATCATCTTCATGGCCATGCCATTCATGATCGGTCTGATGAACATCGTCGTGCCGCTGCAGATCGGCGCACGCGACGTGGCCTTCCCGTTCCTCAACTCCGTCAGCTTCTGGCTGTTCGTGGCTGCGGTGCTGCTGGTCAACATCTCCCTGGGTGTCGGCGAATTCGCCAAGACCGGTTGGGTAGCCTATCCACCGCTGGCGGGGCTGCAATACAGTCCGGGCGTGGGGGTCGACTACTACATCTGGGCGCTGCAGATATCGGGTCTGGGTACATTGCTGACAGGGGTGAACTTCATCGTCACCATCCTGAAGATGCGTGCGCCTGGCATGACCCTGATGAAAATGCCGGTGTTCACCTGGAACTGCCTGTGCACCGCCGTCCTGATCGCCGCTTCGTTCCCGATCCTGACCGCGACCCTGCTGCTGCTGACCGCTGACCGCTACCTGGGCTTCCACTTCTTCACCAACGAACTTGGTGGGAACCCGATGATGTACGTCAACCTGTTCTGGGCATGGGGTCACCCTGAGGTGTACATCCTGATCCTGCCAGCGTTCGGTATCTTCTCCGAAGTGACCTCGACGTTCGCCAAGAAGCGTCTGTTCGGCTACGTATCGCTGGTATGGGCAACCATCGCCATCACCGTACTGTCGTTCATCGTCTGGCTGCACCACTTCTTCACCATGGGTTCGGGTGCCAACGTCAACGCCTTCTTCGGCATCATGACGATGGTGATCGCGATCCCGACGGGTGTGAAAATCTTCACCTGGCTGTTCACCATGTACCGCGGTCGCATCGAGTTCACCACGCCAATGCTGTGGACGATCGGCTTCATCGTGACCTTCAGTATCGGCGGTATGACTGGCGTATTACTGGCCGTTCCAGGTGCTGACTTCGTACTGCACAACAGCCTGTTCCTGATTGCTCACTTCCACAACGTGATCATCGGTGGTGCCGTGTTCGGTTACCTGGCCGGCTTCTCGTTCTGGTTCCCGAAAGCCTTCGGCTTCAAGCTGAACGAGCGTCTGGGCAAGTACTCGTTCTGGTGCTGGTTGGTCGGTTTCTACCTGGCGTTCATGCCGTTGTACGTGTTGGGCTTCATGGGCATGACCCGTCGTCTGAACCACACCAACAACCCGGAATGGACTCCATGGCTGCTGGCGGCCTGGGTTGGTGCACTGTTCGTCGCTGCGGGTATCTTCTTCCAGATGCTGCAACTGTACGTATCGATTCGCGACCGTCACAAGAACCTCGACACCACGGGCGATCCATGGGATGGCCGTACGCTGGAATGGTCGACTTCGTCGCCACCACCGTTCTACAACTTCGCTGAAGTGCCGGCCGTTTCCGACCTGGACGCTTACTGGGGCATGAAAGAACGCTCCCAGGCGACCGAGAAGGCTGCGACCTACAAGCCGATCCACATGCCGCGCAATACCGGTATGGGCGTCCTGATCGGTGCGTTCAGCCTGGTGCTGGGTTTCGCGCTCATCTGGCACATCTGGTGGGCCGCGATCATCGGTCTGGTCGGCATGATTGCCGGTGTGATCATCCGCAGCTACGACAACGATATCGACTACTACGTGCCGGTTGACGTGGTAGCACGCATCGAGGGCGAACACATGAAGTCTCTGGCTGCCGCCAGTGCCGCTCATGGCCGTCTGAACTCCACGGTGGAGAAGGCTTAAATAATGTCCAATACAGCAATTCACGGCGCTGTCGCCGACGGCCATGATCACGATCATGGCCACGATGATCATCACGACGCCGGGGCCATGACGGTCTTCGGCTTCTGGATCTACCTGATGACGGACTGCATCCTGTTCGCGTCGATCTTCGCCGCCTACGCAGTCCTGGTGAACAACGTTGCCGGCGGCCCTTCGGGCGCCGACATCTTCGAACTGCCTTACGTGCTGGTCGAAACCGCGGCACTGCTGTTGAGCTCCATCACCTTCGGCTTCTCCATGCTGGCGATGTACAAAGGTGACAAGAGCAAGGTGCTGTTGTGGTTGTTCGTCACCTTCCTGTTCGGTCTGGTTTTCATCGGTATGGAAATCAACGAATTCCACAAGCTGATCGAAGAGGGCTTCGGTCCTGATCGCAGTGGCTTCCTGTCCGGGTTCTTCACTCTGGTCGGGACCCACGGTGTGCACGTGACCAGCGGTCTGCTGTGGATGGCTGTGGTCATCCTGCAGATTCGCAAGCACGGCCTGACCGCGACCAATCAGACTCGCATGAGCTGCCTGAGCTTGTTCTGGCACTTCCTGGATGTGGTCTGGATCTGCGTATTCACCGTTGTCTACCTGCTGGGGACCCTGTAATGGCTAACGCTCATACCACTTCCGCTGGTAGCAGCCACGGCAGCTACAAGTCGTACATGATCGGTTTCATCCTGTCGGTGATCCTGACGGCGATCCCGTTCGCCGCGGTCATGACCCACGCGTTGCCCAAGGACATGACCCTGCTGGTCGTCCTGGTCACCGCCGTGGTTCAGGTCCTGGTGCACCTGGTGTACTTCCTCCACCTGGACCGCAGCTCGGAACAGCGCTGGAACGTGATTGCATTCGTGTTCTCGGCGTTGATCATTGCGTTCCTGGTCGGCTTGTCGCTGTGGATCATGTTCAGCATTCATCACTTCATGATGGCGAAGTGAGGCAGGCGCATGTCCATTAAGCACTTTATCCAAATCACCAAACCGGGGATCATTTTCGGTAACGTGCTTTCTGTGGCAGGCGGCTTCTTCCTGGCCTCGCAAGGAACGGTCAATCTCTGGCTGTTCCTCGCTACAGTGATTGGCACTTCATTGGTGGTGGCGTCGGGCTGTGCATTCAACAACTGCATCGACCGCGACATCGACCTGAAGATGGAGCGCACCAAGAACCGAGCGCTGGTGCAGGGCGAGATTTCTCTGAAAGTCGCCCTGACCTACGCCACGATTCTGGGTGTCGCCGGACTGGGCATGCTCTGCGAGCTGGCCAACCCGCTGGCCTCGCTGTTCGGCCTGATCGGTTTCATCATCTATGTCGGTTTCTACAGCCTCTACCTGAAGCGCAAGTCGGTTCACGGCACGCTGGTGGGCAGCCTCTCCGGCGCCATGCCGCCGGTGATCGGCTATGTCGCGGTGAGCAATCACTTCGACCTCGCCGCGCTGACCCTGTTGGTGATGTTCAGCCTGTGGCAGATGCCGCACTCGTACGCGATTGCGATCTTCCGCTTCAACGACTACCTGGCCGCATCGATTCCGGTGCTGCCGGTCAAGCGTGGCATCGACGTCGCCAAGCGCCACATCCTGTACTACATCGCGGCGTTCCTGGTAGCGACCCTGATGTTGACCCTTGGCGGCTATGCCGGCATGAGTTACATGGCGGTGGCGGCGGCGATGGGCATGTACTGGCTGTACATGGCCTGGACCGGCTACAAGACATCCGATGATGTGAAGTGGGCACGCAAGCTGTTCGTGTTCTCGATCTTCACCATCACGGCGCTGAGCATCATGATGTCCGTGGACTTCAAGGTACCAGCGGTGCTGTTGGCCTACGCGTATTGATCCACGCGTAGGCGCCGGGCGAAAGCCTGCTGCAATTCGAGACGCCCCGGGCCGCAAGGTCCGGGGCGTTTTCGTTACTGTCGTTGGATAATCCTGGACACTGTAGCGAGGGGGCTTGCCCCCGATAAGTGCGCCAGCTACGAAGATGTCGTTGACACGATTTTCGGGGGCAAGCCCCCTCGCTACATAGTGAGCATTGACAACCAGGGGGCGGGGTCATTATCTTCCTGGCCCAGGCCACCGCAGTGGCCGACGTCGCTCGGACGGTTCCGGGCGCTTACGTTTCGAGGAAGTCATGGCCGAACATCGTTCGCCGCGCCGCTTTGCGCGCATAGATCGTCTCCCCCCCTATGTTTTCAATATCACTGCCGAGCTGAAGATGGCGGCGCGTCGCCGTGGCGAAGACATCATCGACTTGAGCATGGGCAACCCCGACGGCCCGACCCCGCCACACATCGTCGAAAAACTCGTCAGCGTCGCCCAGCGCGAAGACACCCACGGTTACTCCACGTCTCGCGGCATCCCGCGCCTGCGCCGGGCGATCTCGCGCTGGTACAAGGATCGCTACGACGTCGAGATCGACCCTGAAGACGAAGCCATCGTCACCATCGGCTCCAAAGAGGGGCTGGCGCATTTGATGCTGGCCACCCTGGATCAGGGCGATACCGTGCTCGTGCCCAACCCCAGTTACCCGATCCACATCTACGGTGCCGTGATTGCCGGCGCCCAGGTTCGTTCGGTGCCGCTGGTGCCCGGCGTGGACTTCTTCAACGAGTTGGAGCGGGCCATTCGCGAGTCCATCCCCAAGCCGAAGATGATGATCCTGGGCTTTCCGTCCAACCCGACCGCCCAGTGCGTGGAGCTGGATTTCTTCGAGCGCGTGGTGGCCCTGGCCAAGCGTTACGACGTGCTAGTGGTGCACGACCTGGCCTATGCCGACATCGTCTACGATGGTTGGAAGGCCCCGTCGATCATGCAGGTGCCGGGCGCCAAGGACATCGCGGTGGAGTTCTTCACCCTGTCCAAGAGCTACAACATGGCCGGCTGGCGGATTGGTTTCATGGTCGGCAACCCGGAGCTGGTGAACGCCCTGGCGCGGATCAAGAGCTACCACGACTACGGCACCTTCACCCCCTTGCAGGTCGCCGCCATCGCCGCGCTCGAAGGCGATCAGCAGTGTGTGCTGGACATCGCCGAGCAGTATCGCCAGCGCCGCAACGTGCTGGTCAAGGGCCTGCACGAGTTGGGTTGGATGGTCGAGAACCCCAAGGCGTCGATGTACGTATGGGCCAAGATTCCAGAGGCGTACGCGCATCTGGGCTCGCTGGAATTCGCCAAGAAGCTGCTGGCCGAGGCCAAGGTCTGCGTGTCGCCAGGGATCGGCTTTGGCGATTACGGCGACGATCACGTGCGCTTCGCCCTGATCGAGAACCAGGACCGCATTCGCCAGGCGGTGCGCGGAATTCGGCAGATGTTCCGGGCGGACGAGAAGGCCAGGGCCGGCGTCGAATAACCCTGCCGTAAACCTGTGGCGGGGGCGACACGCTCGCCACAGGCCTCACCCTGGTTTGTGCACGCCCGCCTTGATTCGACTCGGCGATTACCTATCGGCGATAACATAGCTACGCTACATACAGCGGTGGCTTGATTATTACCGATACGGAAAATAACTTTTCCCAAATGGACATTTTTAACTGCGCGCATTCGGGCATAAGCTCGACGTGATTAGCTGATGATGAAAATGTCCATGAAAGCGCGTCATAAAGTCGCCTTGCAACGCCGCAGCCATTGCCTCTCAGGCAGCGGCGGCTATGCTGTGGACGGCACTTTCGCCTTTTGCGTGAGCTCTAAATTTTTGGACGTACGACTCACGCATTACTAGATCGAATGCAAAGAACAGGGGATCGCTATGCACACCAAGCTTTCTGGTTCACCCGCTTCTTCGACCCGCAGCACCAGTGCGTTGCGGTTTACCCAAGACCTGCTCTCCAAAGCCGGCCTGAGCCTGGATGGCAGAGCCCCCTGGGATATGCAGCTCAAGGACCCGAAAGTGCCCGAGCGCGCACTCGCCGAGGGCAACCTCGGTCTGGGCGAGGCCTACATGAACGGCGATTGGGACGCCGAGCAGTTGGATGAGTTCTTTGCTCGGCTGCTGCGCTCCGGGGTGGCAGACCTGGTCAACCCGGCGGCCCTGCTGTTCCATGCGGTACGCGCCAAGCTGGTCAACCTGCAAAGCCGCAGTCGCGCCTTTCAGGTCGGGGAGCAGCATTACGATCTAGGCAATGACTTCTACGAGAGCATGCTCGACCCGCGCATGGCTTACACCTGCGGCTACTGGCGCGACGCTAAGGACCTGACCGAGGCGCAGAACGCCAAGCTCGACCTGATCTGCCGCAAGCTGCGCCTGCAGCCCGGTCAGCGCGTGCTGGACATCGGTTGTGGCTGGGGCAGTTTCATGTCCTACGCGGCCGAGCACTACGGCGTCGAATGCGTCGGCGTGACCATCTCCAAAGAGCAATGCGACTGGGCCAAGCGCCAATACCCTGACTTGCCGCTGGAGTTTCGCCTGCAGGATTACCGCGAAGTCGACGAGCAGTTCGATCACATCGTCAGCGTCGGCATGTTCGAGCACGTGGGCCGCAAGAACCACCGCACCTACATGGAAATGGCCCACCGCTGCCTGAAGGACGATGGCCTGTTCCTGCTGCACACCATCGGCAAGAACCAGCGCAACAGTTCCACCGATCGCTGGATCGATAAATACATCTTCCCCAATGGCGACCTGCCGTCCATCGGCCAGATCGGCGATTCCATGGACGGCCTGTTCGTGGCCGAAGACATGCACAACTTCGGCGCCGACTATGACAAGACGCTGATGGCCTGGTGCGAGAACTTCGAAGCGGCCTGGCCACGTTTCTCGCAAGTAATGGGCGAGCGTTTCTACCGCATGTGGCGTTATTATCTGCTGTCGTGCGCCGGGGCCTTCAGGGCCCGTGATATTCAGCTCTGGCAATGGGTACTGTCGAAAAAAGGCGTACTCGGCGGCTATGAGCGCGTCGTTTGATCAATCAAGGAATCCCCGATGTCCAGTTATTTCCCCGCAGCACGTCCACGTCGCCTGCGGCGCAACGAGCAACTAAGGTCGATGTTCCAGGAGGCGGAGTTCAGCCTGGATGACTTGGTGCTGCCGATTTTCGTCGAAGAGGACATCGACGATTTCGTCCCGATCAAGACCATGCCCGGTGTCAACCGCATCCCCGAGTCGAAGCTGGCCAGCGAGATCGAACGCTATGCCCGTGCCGGTATCCGCTCGGTCATGACCTTCGGCGTCTCGCACCATCTCGACGAGACCGGCAGCGACACCTGGAACGACAACGGCCTGGTGGCGCGGATGTCGCGCATCATCAAGGACACCGCGCCGCAGATGGTGGTGATGTCCGATACCTGCTTCTGCGAGTACACCTCCCACGGCCACTGCGGTGTGTTGCACGGCCATGAAGTCGACAACGACGCGACCTTGCTCAACCTCGGCCGTCAGGCCGTGGTTGCGGCCCAGGCGGGGGCGGATTTCATTGCGCCGTCGGCGGCGATGGATGGTCAGGTGCAAGCCATTCGCAGTGCGCTGGACGCGGCGGGCTTCAACCAGACCTCGATCATGGCCTACTCCACCAAGTTCGCCTCGGCGCTCTACGGTCCGTTCCGCGAAGCGGGGGGCACGGCATTGACCGGTGATCGCAAGACCTACCAGATGAACCCTATGAACCGCCGTGAAGCGGTGCGCGAGTCGCTGCTGGACGAGCAGGAAGGCGCTGACGCGATCATGGTCAAGCCGGCCGGAGCCTATCTGGACATCATCCGCGACATCCGTGAAGCCTCGCGCTTGCCGCTGGCGGCCTATCAAGTGAGTGGCGAGTACGCGATGATCAAGTTCGGCGCCCAGGCCGGTGCCATCGACGAGGCCCGCGTGATGCGCGAAAGCCTTGGAGCGATCAAGCGCGCCGGCGCGGACCTGATCTTCACCTACTTCGCCATGGACATCGCCCGCGACGGAATCTGATCCGCAGTTGCACTTGCTATCTGCCACCCCCCCTGTGGCGAGGGGGCTTGCCCCCGATACGGTATGTCAGCTGCATGGCTGCGTCTGACACACCGTACGCCACAGGGTCTCCCACCGAAGCTCTCAGGCGGCCGCTGCGCGCCGGGCATAACCCATGCTCACCATCGCCAGCACCGCCACCCCGGCGATAATCCCGCTGAACACCTCACCCGCCAGGCTCAAGCCGAATGGCGCAATGCTGAACCCCAAGGCAATCACCGGCAGCGACATCGAGAAGTAGAACACGATGAACAACGCCGAGGTCACCGCCGCTTTCTGCTGTGGCGGGCACGCCGCCATGACCGCCCCCATCCCCGCCTTGAAGACCATGCCTTGACCGGCGCCGGACAGGCAGCCGCCCAACAGCAACAGGCTCATCTGATGGGTATGGATGCTCGCGCCCAACGCCAGTACGCCGGCGATCAAACCGCAGCACCCGACCGTCATCTGCTGGCTGGCGGCGATCCATTTCAGCGCTGCCTGGCCGCAGATCGAAGCGACGAAGAACAGGCAGCACACGGCGCCGATCACCAGACCGCCCTGTTGGCCCATCAACTGGCGCATGATCGACGGCACCAGGCTGGTGACCACTCCGGCGACGCTGAACCCGGCCAGCCCGGCGATCGCCGCAGGAATGAACAGTGTGCGTACCGCCGGGGTGATACTCGGCCGCATGATCCGCAGGCGGATCTGCGCAGGCCGTTGCACGGTCTCGCGTGCCATGGCGACGCCTGCAGCCGCCAGCACCAGCAGGCCCAGGTGCAACCAGAAGATCAGAGTGATCGGCCACGGCAGATATTGCGAGGTGAACCCTGCCAGCAACGGGCCGAAGCCCAGGCCGAACATGTTGGCCGCGGTGGCCATCAGGGTCGCGTGGTTGCGCCACGCCTGGGGCGCCGACTCGACCACCGCCACGGTTGCGGTGCCGGTCATGATCCCGGCGCTGAAACCGGAAAACAGCCGGCCTGCCAGCATGCCGCCCACCGAGTGGGTGGTGAGGAAGATCACCGCACTGATCGCCGCCATCAGCAGGCCCGCGAGCAATAGCGGGCGGCGGCCGATCTGGTCCGACCAACTGCCGACCAGCACCAGCGCGGCGATCACGCCAGCGGCGTACACCGAGAAGATCAGCGTCAGCCAGATGGCATCGAAACCCAACTGCTGCTGGTACAGCGCATACAGCGGCGTCGGCAGGGTGGTGCCCATCATGCTGATGAAGAAGGCCACGGCTACCAGCAGGAAGTCGCGGCGTGTGTGGGGCGTTTTATCCGTCATGGAAGGCTCTGTCTCAAGGGCTTGGTTTAGGGTGTGACCCGCCGCGTTCTGCCAGGGTTCGCAGCGTGTCATGGGGGCGCCGACCTCTTCGCGGGCAAGTCTTGCTCCCGCATTCTTCACCTGTGGGAGCAAGGCTCGCCTGCCAAGTCGCCGTCATATTCGCAGAGAATCTTGCGCGACAGCCAATCGGCGTTTCGTCGGCTCACGGGCGCAAATCTGGAAAAACCTCTGAGTTCGCCCACACTGTCCAATTCTCTCGCAGTCTGTTCGCCGGCCTGGCGTGTACTGCGCAGCAGTGCGCCAAGTGGGCGATCAAGGAGTCACTCGCAGGTTCTGGAGAACTCATGACCACAGTGTTCAATGCCGCCGATTTCGGCGCGACCGGTAACGGTAGCAGTGATGATACCGCCGCGCTGCAAAAAGCCATCAACGCCGCCGCAGCCGCCGGAGGTGGCCAGGTCCACCTGGATGCCGGCACCTACATTCTCAGCGCCAAGGCCGGCAGTTGCCTGACCCTGAAAAGCAACGTCACCCTGCAAGGCGACGGTATCGGCACCACCACGCTGAAGCTGGCCGACGGCGCCGGTGTGGGCGTCACCAGCCTGATCAAGGCCGGCAACAACAGCCATGATGTCGGTGCCAGTCGCTTGACCCTGGATGGCAACTCGGCACACACCGCCGCCGTCGCCACCGGTTGGCTCAACGGCAGCGCGACCCAGGTGCAACTCGACAGCATCGAGGCGCAGAATTTCGCCGGCGCGGGTCTCGACCTGCAGGGCAAGAATAGCCAGATCACGCTCAGCCACAGCAGCGTGCACGACAACAGCGGTGATGGCCTGGTGGCCGATTACCTCAGCAACAGCACCTTCAGCCACAACAGTGCCTACGCCAACGGCGGCAATGGTTACAACCTGGGCGGCGACGTCAGCATGATCGACAGCGACGCCTACCGCAACGGCGGCAGTGGCGTGTTTCTGCAGGAGGGCACCAGCGGCGCCCGCAGTGCGCTGTCGGTCGAAGGTGGGGTCATCTATGGCAATCACGGCGATGGTGTGACCGTCAGCGCGGCGGAACTGTTCTCCATCAGCGGCGCCGATATCCATGACAACGGCGATGCCGGTGTGTCGCTGGAGGCCAGTTCGTTCGGCGACGTGTCCTACAACCACATCTCCCACAACGCGCAGAACGGCAACTCGGCCGAGGTGCAGATCGTTGGCGCCAGCACCGGCAAATCGGCCACGCCCGCGTCGGAGTTCAACACCATCGGCACCAATATCATTACCGGCGGTGCGCACTCCACCTACGGCGTGCTGGAGGCCCAAGGGGCCGGCGACTACAACTTCGTCAATCAGAACGTCATCAGCAACATGATCGATGGCGGCGCGCAGGTCTACGGCGAACACAGCGACTCGGCGAAAAACCCCTCGCAGATCTTCACCTTCGGTACCCGCGACGGCAACGCCATCACCGGCGGCATCACCCGCGACACAATGTTCGGCCAGGCCGGCAATGACGTGCTCAACGGCGGTGCCAACGATGACACCCTGGTCGGCGGCGGCGGCGTGGATACGCTCAGTGGCGGCACGGGCAACGATATCTTCCGCTTCACCGACCTGGAGGACAGCTACCGTACGGCGAGCAAATCCTTCGCGGACCGCATCACCGATTTCGATGCCGCACACGACAAGCTCGATCTGGCGGACATCAACATCAGCGGCCTGGGTGACGGCCACGACGGCACCCTGTACCTGTCGTACAACGCCGCCAAGGACCTCACCTACCTGAAGAGCTTCGAGGAGGATGTGCTGGGCAACCGTTTCGAACTGGTGCTCAAGGGCGACTACCGTGGCAGCCTCACCGACGACAACTTCCAGCATGAGCTCAGCGGCACCTCCGGCCGGGACGTATTGACCGGTACAGCAGGCGCAGAAACCTTGCTCGGCAATGCCGGCAAGGACGTGCTCGACGCTGGTGCCGGTGACGATCGGCTCAATGGCGGGCCGGGCGGCGATACCCTCACCGGTGGCGCCGGCGCCGACACCTTCGTATTCACCAACGTGCGCGACAGCGCCCGCTATGACGGCGCCGGAGGGACGGCGTTGCGCGACACCATCACTGACTTCAACGAACAGGACAACGACCTGATCGACGT
This sequence comes from Pseudomonas sp. GW821-FHT01A09, assembly GCF_058986725.1. Classification (NCBI taxonomy): domain Bacteria; kingdom Pseudomonadati; phylum Pseudomonadota; class Gammaproteobacteria; order Pseudomonadales; family Pseudomonadaceae; genus Pseudomonas; species Pseudomonas sp. GW821-FHT01A09. The sequence goes on along the minus strand of NZ_JBYSWB010000010.1, from coordinate 9,090 downwards.
CTCCGCGCTGGGCTTCAGTGGCTTGGGCAATGGCTACAACGGTATGTTGAAAGTGGTGCTCAGCGCGGCGGGGGACAAGACTGCGCTCAAGTCACTTGAGCCGTCCGACCGGGATGGCCAGCATTTCGAGATATTGCTTAGTGGCAATCACCTGAACGATCTGACAGCGAACAACGTCATCTTTGCCAATCAGAGCAGTTCGGTGGTGACCTCGGAGCCGTACCAGACTCACGGTCTGGGCGATGGCACGGTGGAGCCGATCACGGTGATCGGGGTGGCGCACGAAACGGTTTGATCCATTGCATGTGGTTATACAGCCGATTCTGTGGTGAGGGGGCTTGCTCCCGATGCGGTGTGTCAGACGAGTATTCGTGTCTGACACCCCGTATCGGGAGCAAGCCCCCTCACCACAGAGGTGTAGGCATCACCGCAACTGACTGGCAAACTGCCCCACCGCACTGACCACCCGCTTGGCGCCATCCTGAATTTCAACGATCACGTCACCGGCCTGGTTGGCCAGGTTCAAGCCTTGCTCGGCCTGGGTGCGGCTGTTGGCCATGCCGCGCACCGCTTCCTCCGCCAGCTTCTGGTTCTGTTGCACCACATTGATGATTTCTTCAGTGGCCGTACTGGTGCGCCCGGCCAACTGCCGCACCTCATCCGCCACCACGGCAAAGCCGCGGCCTTGCTCGCCTGCGCGCGCAGCCTCGATGGCGGCATTGAGGGCCAGCAGGTTGGTCTGTTGGGCGATACCGCCGATGGTCTGCACGATCGAACTGATCAACAAAGACTGCTTGCCCAGCGCCTCGATGCCTTGAGAAGCCGACTCCATCTCGTCCGCGATCTTGTGCATGGTGTCGACGGTTTCCTTGACCACGCTGGCGCCGCGCTGGGCACTCACATCGGTTTGCTGCGAGGTGCTGAAGGCGATATGCGCGGCTTCGTTGACCTCCTGCTCACGGTTGACCTGATCGGTCACCAGGGTCGCGAACTTGACCACTTTGTAGAGCTTGTCGCTGGTGTCGTGCACCGGATTGTAGGACGCCTCGAGCCACACCGTACGGCCGTTGCTGTCGACACGCTTGAAGCGGTCGGCGATGAAGGTGCCACGGTTGAGGGTCGCCCAGAACTCGCGGTATTCAGATGAATTGGCCTCCACCGGATCGCAGAACATGCTGTGGTGCTTGCCCTTGATCTGGTCCAGGCGGTAGCCCATGGCCTGCAGGAAGCGATCGTTGGCGGTCAGCACCTCGCCTTGCAGGTTGAACTCGATCACGGCGGTGGAACGCAGCAGGGCATTGATCAGCCCTTCGTTTTCCTTGGCGGTCACCACGGCGGCGGTCACGTCGGTGGCGATGCAGTCGACGCGAAAGACATTCCCCTGTTCGTCCTTGAGCGGGTTCCAGAACGCCCGCAGCCAGGCTTCGCTGCCATCGGCGCGCAGCAGGCGGTAGAGGTCGCCGATTGAATTGCCGCGGGCGATGGCGGCCTTGAGGTTGCGATAGCAATCGAGTTTCTTGACGTACTCCGGAACGATCTCGTCCAGCGACCGTCCCAGCAGAGACGATTCGTTGTGCTGCATGGCCTGGGTGAATCTGGAGTTGATGTGGGTAATGCGAAACTGCGCATCGATACTCAGAGTGATCATCTCTTTGTCCATGGCTTCCTGCACCTGCCGCAGCAGGGAAACCTCGGCGCGCAGCGCCGTCAACTCCTGTTTGGAACGAGTATTGAACATGGCGATACCAGATGTAGGAAACAGTTAATAAGGTTTATCGACGCGATCCAGCGTTTTTTGATCTACCAGACAGTTTTCCCGATTGACGGGTACTGGCTCATTGCCCATACCCGTTCTTGAGCGTAGCAGGGGTTTTGCAACTGCAACTGCTAGTCTCGATACATCCGCCCAGTGGCCTGACCGCCCAACCCGCAAGGAACGACACGCAATCATGGATTTCATCTTTCGCGCTTTTCCCAGAACCCGCCTGCTCGGGTTGCTGGTCCTCGCCAGCTTGCTGTCTGGCTGTGGCATCAACAACATTCCCCAGTACGACGAACAGGTCAAAGCGGCCTGGGCGCAGGTGGAAAACCAGTATCAGCGGCGCGCCGACCTGATCCCCAATTTGGTGGAGACCGTCAAGGGCTACGCCAAACAGGAGCAGGACACCCTGACCAAGGTGATCGAAGCACGGGCCAAGGCCACGTCGATCCAGATCGACGCGAGCACTATCAACGATCCGGCCAAGCTGCAGCAGTTCGATCAGGCTCAACAGCAACTCAGCGGCGCCTTGAGCCGTTTGATGGTGGTGTCCGAGCGCTATCCGGACCTCAAGTCCAATCAGAATTTCCTGGCACTGCAATCGCAGCTCGAGGGGACTGAAAACCGCATTGCGGTGGCGCGGCGTGATTTCATCACCGCCGTCGAGAAGTACAACACCGAAATCCGCACCTTCCCCGGCAAGCTCTGGCGGATGACCATGTACCGCGACATGCAGGTACGCGAGAACTTCAAGGCGACTGCGGCCAATGCCAACGAAGCCCCTGCCGTGAAGTTTCAATGAGGCCATCGGTAGTGAAGCTGTGCCTGGCGCTGCTGTTGTGGGGTGTGGTGAACGTCGCCCAGGCTCTGACCTTCCCCGCGCTGAGCGGGCGGGTGGTTGATCAGGCCGGTATGCTCGATGCCAATGCGCGGGCGCAGATCAGCCAGATGTTCGAGGCTCACGAGCAGGCCAGCGGCGAGCAACTGGTGGTGGTCACCGTGCCTGACCTGCAGGGCAGCACCATCGAAGACTACGGCTACCAGTTGGGCCGCGCCTGGGGCATCGGCCAGAAGGGCAAGGACAACGGCGCCCTGCTGCTGATCGCCAAGGATGAGCGGCGAGTGCGTATCGAAGTCGGTTATGGCCTTGAAGACAGACTCACCGACGCGCAGTCGTCGATCATCATCAATAGCGTCATTTTGCCAGCCTTCAAACAGGGCAATTTCAGCGCCGGCATCCAGGCGGGCGCGGCGGCCATGTTGCAGGTGCTGGGTGGCGATCCGTTGGCCCAGCCGCAGCAACGCGCGGCCAGTGAACAGGGGCGCCAGCAATTACCCTGGCCGTTGTTCCTGTTTCTGATCGTGGTCGTGGTATTGATCGTTCGCGGTGGGGGTGGTGGCGGCCGTGGTGGGGGCGGGCGCTCGGTGCTCAACGGCGCGATACTGGGCAGCGTACTGGGGGGCGGTGGTTCCTCCGGTGGCGGCTTTGGTGGTGGCGGTGGCGGTGGATTTGGTGGTGGCGGCGGCAGCTTCGGCGGCGGTGGAGCTTCCGGTGGCTGGTAAACGAATGATGACGAGTCTGACCCTGATATGACCCTGCTCAATGAAAGTGCGCAACAACAGGTCGCCGCCGCTATCGCTCGTGTCGAGCTCGAGACCGACGCCGAACTGGTCACCGTGCTCGCGCCGCGCGCGGACGATTACGCCTACATTCCGCTGCTCTGGGCCGGCCTGATCGCATTGCTGGTGCCGGGCATCGTCAACTATTACCCGGCCTGGCTCAGCGCGCACCAGTTACTGTTGGTGCAATGGCTGACGTTTATCGTGATCGGTCTGCTGTTTCGGCTGCCCGCGATCACCACACGCCTGATCCCCCGACGCGTGCGGCACTGGCGGGCGGCCAACCTGGCGCGGCGTCAGTTTCTCGAACGCAAGCTGCACCACACGGTGGGTGGCACCGGGGTGTTGATCTTCGTCTCCGAGGCCGAGCGTTACGTCGAGATCCTGGTGGATCACGGTATATCCGCGCGCATCGGCGATGACACCTGGGCAGCGATCGTCGCCGACTTCACCCAGGCGGTCGGCCGTGGGCAGACCCTGCAGGGCTTCCTGACCTGCATCGAGGCCTGCGGCGAACATCTCAAGCGCCATGTGCCGCTGACTCAGGCTCGTAACGAATTGCCTGATCGCTTGATCATCCTTGACTGATCAAGGTGCTCGCGTCGGGCAGCGAGGACGGCAGCCCACGACAAAGAGGCGCAGCCCGGTGGCATCCACCGGGTAGCGTGCCAAGCCAACTCTCATCGTTTCAGGGATGGTGCCGGCCCCTGAATGACTTTGCAGGGCGGCGAGGACTCGGGCACAGTGCGGCTTTTCCCTGGCACGAGGCCTTCCCAGTGAGCATCTTCGCATTCAAGCAGGTAGACGTCTTCAGCACCCAACCGCTCAAGGGCAACCCGCTCGCCGTGGTGCTCGGTGCCGATGAGCTCGACGCCACGCGCATGGCGGCGTTCGGCAACTGGACCAACCTCAGCGAGACCACCTTCCTGCTTCAGCCCCAGGACCCGCGTGCAGATTACCGGGTGCGGATTTTCACCACCGCTCGGGAGCTGCCCTTTGCTGGCCATCCGACCCTGGGCAGCTGTCATGCCTGGCTGCAGGCCGGCGGCCAGCCCAAGGGCGAGGAGATCATTCAGGAGTGTGGCATTGGCCTCGTGCGGATTCGCCGCCAGGGTGCGCAGTTGGCGTTTACCGCGCCGCCATTGCTGCGGGCCGGCCCGGTTGAAGCCGAGTTGCTGGAGCGCGTGCGCCAGGCCCTGGATTTGCGTCCAGAGGAGATTCTTGGCGCGCAATGGGTCGACAACGGCGTGCCGTGGATGGCGCTGATGTTGCCCAGCCGGGCGCGGGTGCTGAGCTTGCAACCGGACTACGGCCGTCTGGCCGGCCTCGACGTCGGCGTGGTGGCGCCGTGGCAGGCCGAGGACGGCGAGGAGGCGCAGTTCGAAGTGCGTGCCTTTATCGGCGGCGACGGCGTGCCCGAAGACCCGGCCACCGGTAGCCTCAATGCCGGCATCGCCCGCTGGTTGCTGGGCACCGGACAAGCGCCGGCGCGGTACATCGCCAGTCAGGGCACCGTGCTTGGCCGTGCGGGGCGGATCAGCGTCGAGCAGGTCGGCGATGACATCTGGATCGGCGGCGCGGTGGTGACCTGCATCGAGGGGCAGGTCACTCTAGGCTGAAGTCGCCAATGCAGCCGATGGGCCTTTCGCGGGCACAGCCCCACAAGGGATCTGCGTGCCCCTTGTGGAAGCGGGCTCACGCCTCAGTCTCAAACCAGAAGCAACTGCTCTAGCCTGCCGACGATCATGTCTAGCTCGCGATCGGTTACCGTCAACGGCGGCAGCAAGCGCACGATCTTGCCCCGCGTCACATTGATCAACAGCCCTTGTTCCTCGGCGGCCCTGAGGGCCAGATCGCGCATCGGCTCCTTCAGCTCGATCCCCACCATCAACCCCAGGCCGCGGATTTCCCGCACATTGGCGTTATCCGCCAACGCCTCGCGCAACCCTGCCAGCAACCGGTGCCCCTGGCGCGCGGCATTGGCCAGCAGCCCCTCGTCGCGGACGATCTCCAGCACCGTGCAGGCCACCCGGCAGGCCAGCGGATTACCGCCAAAGGTGCTGCCGTGACTGCCCGGGGTAAACAAATCGGCGATCCGCTGCCGGGCCAGGCAGGCACCGATGGGAATGCCATTGCCCAGCGCCTTGGCCAGCGTCAGCACATCCGGGACGATGCCCGCATGCTGGAAGGCGAACCAGTGCCCGGTACGGCCAATGCCGGTCTGGATTTCGTCGAGCATCAGCAGCCAGCGCTGGCTGTCGCAGTGCCCGCGCAGGGCTTGCAGGTAGCCCACAGGCGCGGTCTGCACGCCGCTTTCGCCTTGCACCGGCTCCAGCAACACCGCGCAGATGCGTTCGGCATAAGTGCGCGTCAACGCCTGCAAGGCCGCCATGTCGCCAAAGGGTACGCGCAGGAAATTGCCCGGCAGCGGCTGGAAACTGCTGCGCGACGCCGCGCAATCGCTGGCCGCCAGGGTGCCCAGCGTGCGGCCATGAAAGGCGTTGTCCATGACTACGATCAGCGGCGCTTCGATGCCCTTGGCCCAGCCATACAAGCGCGCCAGTTTGAGTGCGGTCTCGTTGGCCTCGGCGCCCGAATTGTTGAAAAACGCCGCGTCGAGGCCGGACAGCCTGGTCAGTTTGGCCGCCAGCCGTTGCTGCCAGTCGATGCCGTAGAGGTTGGAGGTATGCAGCAGCAGGCCGGCCTGCTCGGTGATCGCCGCGACGATGCGCGGATGGCAATGGCCGACGTTGGTCACCGCCACGCCCGCGACCGCGTCCAGGTACTCGCGGCCCTGCTGATCCCACACGCGGGTGCCCAGGCCGCGCTGGAATTGCAGGGGCAGGGGCTTGTAGGTATTCATCAGGCTGGCGGCGGTCACGGCATCGATCTCCTTCGATTGGTTGTTGCCAGTATCTTTAACCACCCGAAGGGGATAAACGCGTCTATCCTGAGATTACTTTAAAGCAGGAGTTGATAATGGATTTGTTCCAGGCCATGAACGTGTACGTCAAAGTGGTGGAAACCGGCAGCATGACTGCGGCGGCGCACGCCTGTGAGCTGTCCACCACCATGGTCGGCAATCACCTGCGCGCGCTAGAGCAACGCCTGGGCGTCAGCCTGCTCAAGCGCACCACCCGCCGCCAGAGCCTCACCGAGTTCGGCGCCACCTACTACCAGCGCTGCAAGGACGTGCTCGGGCTGGTGGATGATTCCGAGCAACTGGCGGCGCAGGCCCAGGATGAAGCGCGTGGCGTGTTGCGCCTGACGGCGGCTCCAGCGTTCGGCGCTGAGAGCCTGGTACCGGCATTGGCCGCATTCAGTCTGGAGTGCCCGCAGGTGCAGCTGGAAGTGGTGCTGACCAACCAGATCATCGACCCCATCGAGCAGAACTTCGATGCGGCCATCCGCCTGGGCGTGATCGAGACGTCGGGCTTGATCGCCCGCCCGTTGCAGGATTACACCCTCAACATCTGCGCCGCCCCCGAGTACCTGCAACGTCGCGGCATGCCGACCGAGCCGCAGCAACTGCGCGAGCACGACTGCCTGGCGTTTTCCTACCCGGCCGGGGATGACTGGCAATCGGTGGCCAAGGAGTGGCGGCTCACCGGCCCGCACGGCGAAGTGGTGGTCCCGGTGTCCGGCCCCATGGCCATCAACAGCTCCCCAGCACTGCGCCAGGCGGCCCTGGCCGGCATGGGCATCGTCATGCTCCCGGACGTGGTGGTCGGCCAGGACCTGGCAGAGGGCAAACTCATCGCCCTGCTCAAAGACTACCCACCGCCGAGCCGGCCGATGCACCTGGTCTACACCCAGGACCGCTATCGACTGCCCAAGCTGCGACGGTTCGTGGATTTCGTGATGGCGCGGTGGGGGCGTTGAGTCTGAAAAGCAGCCAGTACGCGTCATTCAGCTGAGCGGGGTGGCCTTCGCAGCTTTTTCGAAAACCTCGTCAGCCCACTGGTTCAAGCTTCGTCCTGCGGCTTGCGCGGCGAGAGTGGCAGCCGCATGGACCTCGGGTCTGATCCGCAACATCACTTTGCCCGACGCCGGCTTGTCGGGGGAAATTCCGCGCGTTTCGCAATCATCCAGATAGTCATCGATGGCGATCGCCAATTCGGCCTTCAATTCGCTGACCGAAGACGCGTGAAAACTGATGATGTCTCTCACGCCAAGGACGCGCCCAACGAAGATGTCATCGCGTTCGTCGAAGTCGATCCTCGCCGTGTAGCCTTTGTAATTCATGGTGTTCATGGGGTTACTCCTGCCCGTGAAAAAAAATCCCGAGCTTCTTCTACTTGATAGCGTTTGGCTTCTTTGCCGGGATGAGGGCGATGGCAGCGCCAAGTCTCGCCTGCGATCCTGAGTATGATTCGCGAGCCCTCCCGCTCGATAATTTCCCCTTGCAGATGCACAACCAGATTTTCGATATCCGAGAATTTGATCGAGGGACTTGTCGGCACGCGAAATATGGATTCGAGTGTCTTTCGATGCTTGTTTTTTATCATGAGGTGATATCGCTTGATGATAGCAGCCGGGGTCTTCAGCTGGGAGTGCAAACCTACCAATAGGCAGATCAGGATATAAATCGGAGGCAGGGGAAGCTGATGTAGGACGGATCTTAAAAGCTCGTAGGGCTTCACCGGGTCGTAACAAAATGTCTCTAAGCTGCGAGCCTCATCCGTCAGCCACGGGGCTTTCACCATGTACGCCACCACCGAAAACCTGATGCACCGGATTCACCGCGAGTTGCTCGATCACAGCGATGAGGAGCTTGAGCTCGAGTTGATGGACGACGGTGAAATGCTGGATGAGCTGTTCGATCGCAACACCCCCGAAAGCCCGGAGAAGGCCGCGCGGCGCTTCTATTTTCAGGAGCTGTTCCGGCTGCAGGGCGAGTTGGTGAAGTTGCAGGCCTGGGTGGTCAAGACCGGCCACAAGGTGGTGATCCTGTTCGAGGGGCGGGATGCGGCGGGCAAGGGCGGGGTGATCAAGCGCATCACGCAACGGCTCAATCCGCGGGTCTGCCGGGTGGCGGCATTGCCGGCGCCGAACGATCGCGAGCGTACCCAGTGGTATTTTCAGCGCTATGTGTCGCATCTGCCGGCGGCTGGCGAGATCGTGCTGTTCGACCGCAGTTGGTACAACCGTGCCGGTGTGGAAAAGGTCATGGGCTTTTGCAACGACGACCAGTACGAAGAGTTTTTTCGTACCGTGCCGGAGTTCGAGCGGATGCTGGCGCGCTCCGGCATCCAGTTGATCAAGTACTGGTTTTCGATCTCTGACCAGGAGCAGCATCTGCGCTTTCTGAGCCGTATCCACGACCCGCTCAAGCAATGGAAGCTGAGCCCCATGGATCTGGAATCGCGGCGCCGCTGGGAGGCCTACACCAAGGCCAAGGAGGTGATGCTCACCCGCACCCACATCGCCGAGGCGCCGTGGTGGGTGGTGCAGGCGGATGACAAGAAGAAGGCGCGGCTGAACTGCATCAATCACCTGCTGGCGCAGATGCCGTACGAAGAGGTCGAGACGCCGCGCATCGAATTGCCGCAGCGCGTGCGCCAGGAGGACTACAGCCGTACACCGACGCCGCCGGAGTTGTTTGTGCCGTTGGTGTACTAGCCCGAACGTCTTACCCTGTGGGGGGGGGGGGGGGGGGGGGGGGGGGGGGGGGGGGGGGGGGGGGGGGGGGGGGGGGGGGGGGGGGGGGG
>NZ_JBYSWB010000009.1:0-212546 GCF_058986725.1 Pseudomonas sp. GW821-FHT01A09 | reverse complement strand
ATTCAACGAAGGGCTACCGCCTGCGGTCGCAGAGGAAAAACTCAATTCAGTGTCCGGGATCAGTTGACCACTACAGTAATCGAGCTTTCCAGAAACTTTAGCGCAGTCGAATTTAATCACTACATATCCTATGAATTCAGCTAATCGTGGTATGCGGCGCAAGACCAGCAAGGCTGGAAACAGCTTTCCAGACAACTCGCGCAGACCCTATAGCCCCATAGAGGGGACTATAGGCCTTCGAATGGGGCATGGCAATCTGACTTCATGCTCCATTTGTTGGAGCCTTCCATGCTGTCTCGCTAAGCACTCGCGGCTGTCATCCGCGCTCTCCGAGCGTTGAAGGGGGTGAGTCAGGGAGAATTGCCTGCAGATCGCAAGCACCTCTACAAACTCGAACCCGGTTTTTCGGACATCAGTCTTGATATGCTCGTGCAACTGGCGCGGTCACTTGAGATATCGCCCTCAACGCTGATGGTTATACTGCAGGCAACTGATCAAGCGTCTACGTCTGACTCTGTAGTTGATAAGGTTAGAGCCGAGCTGGAGGAATTTGGCCGGTTGGGCGGGCCCGCCGAATTAGCGCGGCAGGTTGAACTGGGGGGAGAGCAAGCCAGGAACGCTGCCAGGGAGGATCGAACAGCTGCTATCCAAGCATGCAAAGCCAGGGGCCTCACCCAGCGAGAGACAGCTGCTGAGCTAGCGCTTTCAAAATCCACGGTCGCCAGGGCTTGGTGACAGCAATCCATTGCTTGCGGCTATTTCGCGCAGAGAACATTTGTACTCCTCGCGTATTTACAGCACGCCTCGAGGGGCACTGATGCCGTTGATTCCCCTCCGGTCGTCAAACGACAGCTGAGCGATGAGGAGGTGGCCTGGAACACCACTGGCACTGTTGAGTACCAAGAACTGGCCAAGAGATGCCTGGAAAACATGAAGGCTTGTTAGCCTGGCCCGCACTCATGTGCGAGCGGGCTCTTGGGGACTACTGTGTAATTTGCCGATTGATTTTCAACAAATACGCATTATTTTCCGCTGTCAGTTGGTCGAAACTGCTCTCGCCTACATGGTTAGCGAGTGTCGTGATTATTTCATCGCGCCGTTTAGGAGCGACCACACGATCTGCTCTCAGCAACGCTGCGCCTATCTGCGCAGCCGTCAGATCCGTGCAATAAACAGGGTTCCCAGGTTGCTGACGCCAAGAATCCAAAAGCGTGCCTGACGGGACTGCGTCAAATCCAGTTTGGTCGACTAGCTCACATACAATGGCCACGCCCGCCTTATCATCGCCTGCGATAGGCAGAGCAATCCTTTCCTGTACTCCCTTGGCATGCCCCAGGTCAGCCAAGCTACCTGCGAGTATGGTGTTCCATGCCTTCACAACAGGCCGCCCAAGCTGTTCACACACCCAAAGACTCTCGATTTGGCCTTCCTCAAGGGCGTCTACGGAACCGTCGCGGTGTGGGTAATAGTTAGACGTATCGGCAACGATTGTTGTCGACGGTGCTTGGGCAAGGATCGGCTTTAGATGCGGAATTTGTGTGAACGGGACGGAAATGATTACGACATCAGCAGCCGTGACAGCTTGCTCAGGTGTCGCAGCTTTAACCCCCGTTTCGGCGGCAAAATTTTCCAGCGACTGGGGGCCGCGAGAGTTCGCCAGGTAGACATCGTGCCCTGCCACGCGCAGCTTTCGCGCCAAGGTAGCACCGATGAGTCCACTGCCTATGATGCCAATTTTCATGAAAATCAAACCTCTCAACTATTTGGTTCTGCTCGGTCTCGGAGAGGAACTGTCGGCGATGAGCGCTAAACTCTCGCCAAAACGGATACACCCTCCGGTTAGTGAATTGATTATATGGAGTGTTCCTCCGTATAATCAACCCCTGCTCAGCGCCCAGGAAAGTCCAATGTCCGGCAAGCTACAAATCGCCCGACCGCCTCGATCCGATGCACTGCGAAATCGCGCCAACATTCTTGGGGTCGCGATCAAGCATTTTCAGGATTATGGTACGGGAGCCTCCCTGGAAGGGATCGCCAAGGAGGCCGGTATCGGGGTCGGTACGCTCTATCGCCATTTTCCGCAGCGCGAGGATCTGATCGCCGCAGTGTTGCAAACGCGTGAGGTTGCCTTGGGCCAGACCATTGAGCGCTTAAATGCAATGGCGGATGCAAAACAATCCTTGCAGTCGTGGATAGAGGCCTTGAACGAGTATTTGACCAGCTTCGATGGTCTGGCTGATCCACTCAGCCGCGCGATGATGGCGGCGGAATCTTCGTTGGCCATTTCCTGCGACTGGCTCGTTGGTGTTACTGAACGATTCCTGACTGCCGCTCAACTAGCGGGGTTTGCGCGCAAAGACCTGAAGGCGCGTGACTTGTTTCTTCTGGTACTCGCTTCATCTTGGGTAACCCGCTCCGTTGTCGCCGATAAGCAGAGCTTGAGATCCGTGCGTACCGTGATTTGGGATGGAATCCAGGCAGCGAGCGCAGGACTGTCGCGGCAGTGAATTGCGCCTTACATCTCGCCGCCTTCGGCAGCTTTGGATTGGTAGAGCCCCGTCACAGGTAGCTTTCGGCCCAGAGTGTGTAAAAACGCCTTCACGAATCCTTCGCTATGTTTTCTGAGAATTTCATCGCAGGGATCGTCCATGAAGAGCTTTATCCAAGGTGAACATCGAGGCCAAGGCACCTTACCGTAAGCGTCTGCCCAACACATCTTGCTCAATGTTCAGCGTTTGTCTGGGAGTAGGAAATCTACCTCGTAGATACCCCGTGCCGCACGGATAGTCACAGGGTGTGTGACTGGCCTTACGTCACTCAACTCCCATGCGAGCCAGCCATCCTCAAAATTGCTTGCACAGGCCGCTTGCATGTCAGCGAGGATGAAGGGGCGCACGGCTTTCACGCACACAATTGCGACGGCAGTACCGTTATCGTCTTCGTCCCCATCGTTATGGAGAAATCGCCCGTTTTCCACAATCAGGAGATCCTCGGAAGGATCTAAGTCTGGATGCCAACGACGGACTTCGAGGGTTTTCTCGCCAGAAGCGATTCGGCCTCCACTGGGCCGTACAATTGATAACGCCTTTATGGTTCTCTCCTAAAAACTAGACGCTTGGAAAATAGTCGCTTCGATAGGATTCCACCTATGCGGCAGAAGCTCGGCGATCTCACTTGCCCGCTGCGTCGGCAGGCGTGTAAGAACATCCTTCAGGTGTGCATACGGATCATGCCCATTGAGCCGCGCAGACTGGATCAAACTCATGATCGCTGCGGCACGTTTACCACTGCGTAGCGAGCCTGCGAACCACCAATTCGAGCGGCCAAGAGCCCACGGCCGAATCTGATTCTCGCACCAATTGTTGTCGATGGGCACAGCACCGTCATCAAGATAGCGCGTTAGCACTATCCGCCGTTTGAGGCTGTAATCAAGGGCCTTGGTGATGGCCGCCCCCTAAGGCACAAGCTGGCAGGCAGGCCCGAGCCTGCTAAAACCCAGCTGCTGGAAGCCGGCGCCGCGACGCTGCAGTCCAAGCCGCCCATTGAGGCCATCAACGCCTACCTGGATGGCTTTCACTTATACAGCGGGCACCCGAATACTGAAACAGCTAGACACCTACATTGCTTAACAGTCCCGCGTTAAACAGACCGTGGCAAGAAGTAAGCTGCAGCCAGCATTGAGACATGGCCAGCAAAAGTCCCACTTTGCTGATTAGTGCCTACATCAAGCGCGCTCTGTTCCGAGCCAGACAACCGCATCTTTCCAAACACCATTGGTTACGAGTTCTTCTAACGTCTCTAGTAACAACTTTTCCCAGCTCAGTGCAAGGCGGGAACGGCGCCTGTCCTTTAGCGTAGTGATCGACACGACCGACCTAATTCCAGGCCTTTCGATGGAGTGTCCAACCAGCGTACCGCGAGCGATATCCTCCTGCACAGCAGCGTGCGCCAGGATCGAGAAGCCCTGCCCTTCCGAAACCAGCTTTTTGGTCAGGTTGACACTGTCCACCTCCAACATCGTCTTGAGATGAAATCCATTCTGTGCAGCCACTTGCTCTAAAAGCCGTCGATTACTGTGTGGCAGCCCCGGCAGTATTAGTGGGAGCTCCGCAAGCTCGGCCAGCCTTAAAGATCTGATTGAGTCACCGGGCGGGCCGACAAGCACCATGGGCTCACTGAAAATCGGTCGCACATCGAACGCCTCGACGAGAGGCTGGTTATAGACCACCGCGACCTCGATCCTGCCGCTGAGGAGCCATTCCTGCAGGGATGTACTGAGTCCCTCCAATACATGGATAGTCGCTTGGGGCCAGCGCTGCTGGAATTTGGCAATAAGCTGGGGCCCGACCACGGTTCCCAGTGTGGGCGGCAGACCAATAGCAAGGTGGCCGCGCTCTATAGCTGCGGCATTGCGTACGTGGTCAGAGGTCTCTTCTGCAAAACGAAGCATGACTTCCGCACGCTCCAGGAGCCTGGAACCCGCCTCGGTAAGCTCCACGCCTTTGCCATGCCGGATGAACAGAGATACTTGGAGCTCTTCTTCGAGCTTCGCTATCTGGCGGCTCAGTGCGGGCTGCGCGATGAATAGCTCGCGGGCGGCTCGGCTGAAACTGCCGCAGTGAGCCACTTTCACAAATGACCTCAACTCTCGAATATCCATCACAATCTCCATGCTCTGTGAGCATAGCTTTTTATCAAAATAAGGTTTTTGCGCCTACCCCCTCATTTTTCTATGCTCAGGGCATATAGCTTGGTTGAGGGTTTGGCCACCTCGGCAAGCAATACGACAAGAACAATTACGCCCGACACGGGCGAGGACAAGCCATGAAGCAATTGAAGAAGCTCCACGTCCAGGTGCTGATAGCCTTGGTCGCTGCCATCATCTTGGGCTTTGCTGCGCCTGAATGGGCGACTGCGATGAAACCAATCGGCCAGGCATTCATCGCCCTTCTCAAAATGATGCTCGCCCCCATCGTTTTCGTCACTCTCGTGCATGGGCTCAGCCATGTTCAAGACATGCGAAAGCTGGGCCGGCTAGGTATGAAATCTCTCCTGTACTTCGAAGTAGTCAGCACCATCGCAATGATCATCGGGTTCATCCTGGTGAACGTCGTCCAACCTGGTGTAGGACTGCATGCAACCAGCATGACCGAGTCGAGTGAGGCGATCAAAGCCACCTCGGCAGCGGGAAGTGTGTCCATGATCAGTTACCTTCTGAGCCTTATTCCCCATACCTTGGTCGACGCTTTTGCCAAGGGCGATATTATTCAGGTTCTGCTTATCTCCGTGTTGACAGGAATCGCGATCAACCGTGTGTGTGGCCCGGACTCGGTAGCCGTCAAGGCTATCGATGAGGCGCAGAACATTCTGTTCAAAATGCTGAGCTTCATCATGAAGCTTGCACCACTGGGTGCCTTCGGCGCTATGGCTGCCGCGATCGGAAGCTACGGGGGGGATACGCTCCTCTACCTCCTCAAACTCATCGCCGTCTACTACGCGGCATCGTTGATCTTCGTGTTTGGCATCCTGGGCACTATTAGTTGGTCTATCGGGCTACCTTTCGGCAGTGTGCTGAGACTGATCCGCGATGAAATCCTGCTGGTGTTTGGTACAGCATCCGGCGAAGTTGCATTCCCTCGCTTGGTCGAGAAACTCAAACGTAGCGGCTGTGACGAAGTGGTAGTTGGCTTTGTCCTGCCAGCGGGCTACAGCTTCAATCTCGATGGCACCGCGATCTATATGGCGATCGCCATTGGATTTATCGCGCAGGCAACCGACACCCCCTTCTCGCTCTGGCAACAACTGGGCCTGCTGGCAATCCTGAGCATCACCTCCAAAGGCGGCACGACCGTGGCGGGCGGCGCCTTCATCAAACTCGCTGCCACCCTGCAATCGGTGCAGACCCTGCCATTGAGTGGACTTGGCCTGTTGTTCGGAATCGACCGGATCATGGCCACCGCAACCGCGTTGACCAACATTGTGGGTAACACCATCGCCGTATTCGCTATCGCTCGCTGGGAAGGTGCTTTCAATCCCGAAGACTTCAAGCGCGAAACTGGCCGAGCGCCGAGCCGCAGCCTGTTACGCCCTCCTGCAAATGCACAACCCGTAGATCGATCAGAGCCCTTGGCTAAATCACAAACTCAGTCGTAGTGCTCTTGAGGAATTAGTAGATGAAACGTTTACCTCCAGTTGATCCCGACAACCTGAGTGCTGCACAACAGGTTATCTATGACCGCATTGCCAGCGGCCCCCGCAAAGGCGTGCGCGGCCCACTCGCCATCTGGCTGCACCGCCCGGAGCTGGCTGAGTGTGCTCAAGCGTTGGGACGGTTTTGCCGCTACGACAGCAGTCTTGAGCCCCGTTTATCGGAGCTGGCAATCCTGATGATGGGGCGGCATTGGCTGGCCGAATACGAATGGGCCGCGCACAAACCCTTTGCGCTGGAAGCCGGGCTGGCCCCGCACATCATTGACGCCATCCGAGATGGTCGCGAGCCCTCTTTCACTCAGGCTGATGAAGAGCTGGTTTACCGCTTTATCCGAGAGCTGCATGACCATCGCAGTGTGAGCGATTCGCTCTATCAACAATTCGTCGAGCTGCTGGGCAATGACGCGGCTGTCGATCTGGTCGGTATCGCGGGTTACTACACGCTCATTTCAATGACCATCAAGGTGTTCGACGTCCCGCCGCCCGTCGGTGTCGCTCCCGAACTGCCTACCACTCTTATTTAAGGATTCTTGCGATGTCTGAAGCATTTCAAAAAAGCGACCGCCTGAAAGGCAAAGTGGCCATCGTGACCGGCGCAGGATGCGTTGGCCCTGGATGGGGCAACGGTCGAGCCGTGGCCGTTTTGTTCGCACTGGCAGGTGCCAAAGTGTTCGCGGTCGACCGCGACTTGAGCACCATGGAGGAAACCCTAGGCCGCATCCGTGAAAACGGTGGTGATGTGACACCTCATACCTGTGATGTCACTGACGGTGCAGCTGTGAAGGCCATGGTTGTTGCTTGTAAAGAAACCTACGGCAAAGTGGACATCCTTGTGAACAACGTCGGTGGCTCTGCAGCCGGTGGCGCTGTGGCTCTGAGTGAAGAGAAATTCGACGAGCAGATCGCGCTCAACCTCAAGAGCGTATACCTGACCTGCAAACACGTCCTCCCGCTGATGGAAGCTCAGGGCAGCGGATCGATCATCAACACGGCCTCTACCTCCGGCATTCGCTTCACTGGCTCTGCGCAAGTCGCTTACGCCGCAAGCAAAGCCGGCGTAATCCAACTGGGCCGCGTCACTGCCGTTGAGTACGCGCCAAAGGGTGTTCGCGTGAATACCGTCGTACCTGGACAGCTGCACACTCCAATGGTCGAAGTTCGCCTCGCTGGGCAACGCACCGGTGGTGATGTCGACAAACTCCTCGACTCACGCTTGGCGCGTATTCCCTTAGGGTTCATGGGGGACGGCCGGGACACCGCGTTTGCGGCTCTGTACCTGGCAAGTGATGAGTCGCGCTTCGTGACGGGCACCGAGATCGTCGTTGATGGCGGGATGACCGTACGCTGTAACTGATATCAGGGGCGGCTTCGCTGCCCCATTTTTCTCCTACAACAAGAGCCAGTTCCATGGACGATCATTCGAATTTTCAGGCATCTCGCCGCCTGTTCATCAAACGCATGTCGATCGCCGCCGCCGGCGCCAGCCTTTTCGGTGGAGCTTTCGCCCAGACTTACGGAGCCACCATGTCCAGTCCATCTACACCGTCTGGAATGTGGGATTGCCATACCCATATCTACGGCCCATGGGATCAATTCCCTCTCCCAGCAAATGCGGCTTATACGCCTGCGCCCGCCCCTTTCAGCCAACTGCGTGCGCTGCATCAGAAGCTCGGCATCGGCCGGGGCGTTCTCGTACAAGCTGCGCCTTATGGCACTGACCACTCCGCGATTCTCGCAGCGATTACCGAGAGCGGTGGCGACTATCGGGGAGTCGGCTTGATCGACGAACAAACTGCTGACGCTCAGATTCAGGAGCTACACGAGGGCGGGCTGCGCGGCATCCGATTTAACCTTATGGGCCATCTCCCCGGCGCGCGCGATCCCGTAGCACTACGGCATCTGGCGGAGCGGGTTTCTGCATTCGGCTGGCATGTGCTGGTTCATGGAGAGCTGCCAAGCCTGCTGCCATTTCTGGAGCAGTGGAAAGACCTCAAGACCCCCCTCGTTATCGACCACATGGCTCGACCGGACTTTACCCAGCCTATCGACGAAGTCGCATTCACAGAGCTGCGTGAACAGCTAAGGCGGCCTGATCGCTGGATCAAACTCTCCGGCGTCGACAGAGCCATGCAAGGTAAGCCGGCCCCTTGGCCACAGGCAACTGATCGAGTGCGTCAGCTCTTGGAATGCGCACCCGAGCGCGCGATATGGGGATCAGATTGGCCCCACCCAAACATAAAGGGCCCTGCTCCGGATGACGGCCAACTGCTCAACTTCATCGAGCAGGTCTGTGACAGCTCAGCTCTGAAGCAGGCGGTTTTGGTCGACAACCCCAATCGGCTCTACCGCTGAAAGGTCAGCCCCTCCGGCAAACACAGCTCAACTCAGGAGATCAACGAATGGACGACATCCAATGGCGACCAAGCGCCCGCGTGCCCGATCCGGCAGTACGGGAGCTTGACCCACGCTTCGCTCACTATCGGCTTGCTCATGCCAAGGTCGAGCGTCTAGCAGGCGGACTGCGCTGGGCGGAAGGGCCTGCGTGGTTTGCTGATGGACGATACTTGTTGTTCACCGACTTGCCTAATGACCGGATCATGCGCTGGGATGAGGCCAACGGCACACTTGGAGAGTTCCGTCAGCCGTCCAGTCAAGCCAACGGAATGACCCGTGACCGCCAGGGTCGGCTGCTGGTCTGTGAACACGGCGGACGGCGTGTTACTCGAACCGAGTATGACGGCTCCATCACAATCATCGCCGATAGCTTCGACGGCAAGCCCCTCAACTCCCCTAATGACATTGTCGTCAGATCCGATGACAGCATCTGGTTCACCGATCCACCGTTCGGGCTGATCAGTGACTACATGGGTCGCCAAGGAACGCCCGCTCTCCCAGCCAACGTCTATCGACTAGACCCGTCGGGCGCGCTGAACTGCGTAGCCGAGAATGTCGAAGGGCCAAACGGGCTCGCATTTTCTCCGGATGAGAAAATTCTTTACCTGGTCGAGTCCAGAGCGCGCCCCCGCCGGATCGTTGCCTACAGCGTCGATACGCAAGGCTACCTCAGTGATCGTCGCGAGCTGATCGACGCGGGTACCGGACTGCCTGACGGTCTGCGGGTGGATGTAGACGGCAACCTTTGGTGCGGATGGGGTGCACCTGAGCCGGGCCTGGACGGCGTGAGGGTTTTTGCTCCAGACGGCTCCGCTATTGGCCATATCGACTTACCGGAGCGCTGCGCAAACCTATGTTTCGGCGGCCCGCGTGGCAACCGACTACTGATGGCTTCAACCACCTCTTTGTATTCGCTGTTCGTCAACACTCGCGGCGCCTGAAATGCGCCCCATCGAAGGTAGCTCTATGAAAAAAACAAAAAATGCTCCATTGCTGGTCTCTACGGGCCTTGCCGGCCTGCTCACGCTCTCTCCGCTGGTCGGCGCGGCCGAGCTGAAGATTATCGCCAGCGGCGCGCTGAAAGGAGCAATGGCCCATCTTCAGCCGGCTTATGAGAAGGCTAGCGGGAACACATTGGCGATAAGTTGGGGCCCCTCCATGGGGGATTCCCCCGAGTCGATTCCGCAAAGGATCAAGCATCAAGAGCCAATGGATCTGGCGATCATGGCCAGTGAAACCCTCGACTTGCTCTCTCCATCCGGTGCGTTCGATATGGCCACGCGCCGAGACATTGCCGACTCACCTATCGGTGTGGGTGTACCTCACGGCCATCCACACCCAGACGTCTCTACCGTCGAGGCACTGAAAGCCGCGTTGCTGGCCGCAAATAAGGTTGCCTATTCCCAAGGTGCAAGTGGCGTGTTTATCCGCACGGAGCTTTTTCAGCGCTTAGGCATCGCGTCTGACCTGCAAGGCAAGACTGTAGAGATACAGGGCAAAGAGCTGGTCGGCACCGCGTTGGCCAGAGGTGAGGCTGACATCGGAATGCAGCAGGTCAGCGAGCTCAAGGTCACGCCAGGCGTCGACTATCTGGGCCCACTGCCAAAAGAAGTCCAGAAGGTGAGCCGATTCTGCGCAACGGTGGCGAAGCAGACTTCCAATGCCACTGTGGCCAAGGAATTCGTGGCGTTCCTGTCTAGTCCTGCAGCACATCATCTGCTCACCGAAAGCGGTCTGGAACCTGTTAAATCATCATTGAGCCAAGGGGTACAAAAATGAAAAAAATTTCCCGCTTCGTTATCGCCACTTCCCTCAGCCTCATGGCGACCGCAGCCTTTGCTGACGCCTCTTTGAAGAAGGAAGTCGTGCATTACGACAATGTTCAGATCGAAGTGACATCGCAAGGGACAGGGCCTGTAGTCGTAATGCTTCCTTCGTTAGGTCGCTCGGGACGAGATTACGACCAGGTCGCTCAATACCTGCAGGCTGATGGGTTCCGGGTAGTAAGACCAGAGCCACGTGGTATCGGCGAAAGCAAAGGCCCGATGGAGAATCTCTCAGTACATGATTTCGCTCGGGATGTGGCTGCGGTAGTCGAGCATGAAAACAAAGGGCCCATCGTAGTCGTCGGTCACGCCTGGGGGAACTTCGCTGCACGTATGCTGGCTGCTGAACGTCCCGACCTCGTTCGCGGCGTAGTCATGGCAGCGGCCTCTGCCGGAAAAGTACCACCAGGCTCCACCGAAAAACCCATCAACGCAGAAATGCGCCAGGCAATTGATGGGGCCGGGGATTTATCGCTAACCAAAGAGCAGCGGCTGACTTATCTGAAGAAAGCGTTCTTTGCTCCCGGCAATGATCCCACTGTATGGCTCGATGGGTGGCACGATGAGACCCATGAGGCAGAGTCGCATGCAAGAAACACTACTCCCGTTGACGATTACTTTGCTGCGGGTACCGCCCCAATCCTTGATCTACAAGGGGAGGCAGATACAGTCGCACCAAGACGTTTTTCGGGCGTGCTGAAAAGCATGCTGGGTGACCGTGTTCAGGTCGTGGTTCTCAAGAACGCCGGGCACGCGATGGCGCCCGAACAGCCCAAAGCAATGGCTGACGCAATCGCAACATTCGCGAAAACACAGTACGCGCGATAACTTCGAGCGAGTCATGAAACAGGCGCCGTATGGCGCCTGTTTTTTTCCTCAGCGAAACTACCTGTTCGCTCACACTCCAAAAGCTACCCGGCCTCGGCTCCCCAGCATGTACAGAGGAGCTCATCGGTCAGCACTCTTTGACGACCTTTTGCAGCACCAGAGTCAAGATTGTCGCGAGACATAGCATCCCAGCCATTGCTATCAATCCCGAATTGAAAGAGTGGGTCATGTCCTTCAATACGCCTACCGCATAGGGCCCTACCAAGCCTCCTAGACTTCCTACCGCGTTAATGAACGCGATACCCCCTGCTGCGGCCTGTTTGCTCAGGAACGTTGCCGGAATGCTGTAAAAGCAGGTGCGCACCGAACTTAGCCCTATCAGCGCAATTGTCAGGCCCACCAAGGCAGGAACCAAATCACTGTAAATCACCGAAAAAATGAATCCTGCCGCACCCACCCCGCAGGTGATCGCAAGATGTCGGATGCAGCGACGCTTGCGGGCCAGGATTTTCGCCCAAACCAACATCGCCAGACTTGCGATCAGGTAAGGGATTGCCGAGACCCAGCCAATTTGAGTGGTAGTAAGTGAATGGGTTTTCAAGATTTGAGGCAGCCACACCCCAATGCCCAAAATGCCAATGATGTAGCTGAAAAGGATGGCAGCGAGCAGCCATACTCGGACGTCGCCGATTGACTGGCGAAAACTGTGAGCGCCCTTCGACTCGTGCTCCTGATCGAGCGCCGCTTGAAGCGCTTCACGTTCCTCTAAAGTGAGCCAACGTGCATCAGTTGGTTTGTCGGCTAGCATTTTGAGGCAAATGACACCCAGGACACATGCAGGCAAGCCCTGAAGAACCAGTAGCCATTGCCAGCCAGCGAAGCCCAAAAGCCCATGCATACTCAGCATCACGGCAGAGAGCGGCCCGCCCAGAACGGACGATATGGGGATAGCGAAAAGGAACCAGGCCATCACACGAGTTCGGTACTGCACCGGAAACCACAGGGAAAGAAAGAAGATCACACCTGGGAAAAAACCCGCTTCTGCAATCCCTGCCATCAACCGAATGATCGCGTAGCTTGTCGGCCCTTGCGAGAATGCTGTGGCGGCTGAGAACAATCCCCAGGTAATCATGATACGGGCCAGCCATCGGCGCGCTCCAAATCGATACAGAGCCAGGTTACTTGGAACTTCGAAGAGGCAGTAGCCGATATAAAATATACCCGCCGCAAAACCGAATTGTGAGGCTGTCAGGCCTAAATCTTCGTTCATTGTTAACGAAGCGAAGCCAACATTTGTTCTGTCGAGGTAGTTGAAAAAATAGGCGATCGCCAACAGAGGGATTAGTCTGATCGCGGCCTTGCGGCAGGCGCTCTGTTCCAACGATTCACGCTCTGATACATCCTGAGCAGCAAGATTAGTCATAGTTTACCTATTGTTGTTGTAGGGGGTCGGCGCGAGCTTATTGCACCGCAAAGCGCTCTAGCCAAGACCTTATTCCCATAACTAGCCATACCCCTTCGGCATAGCGAGTTGTCGTTTCCTCACTGAAATCGAAAGCCATCAGCTCATACCTTTCGGGCATAGATTGTCATCAGCAATCGGCATTTGAAGTTCCTGGAAAGTTGTTCGAATGTGCTTTGGCAATGGCTATTGACTTCTACCAACAAAAAAGGCCCTTTATGCAATTCAGTCGAATTTTTCCTTCATCTGTTTTTGCAGGTTTAATCGCGCTCAGCGCCGCAGCTAAAGCTGACATTTCTGCCCATACCATTTCTGCCGAAAAGGGCAGCGTCCACATTGAGGCGCTCGTTCAAGGGAAAGGCCCCGTGATCGTGATTCTGCCCTCTAAAGGTCGAGGCGCTCACGATTACGATGAAGTAGCCAACCACCTCGCTAAAGATGGATTCAAGGTCATTCGCCCGGAACCACGCGGAGTCAACGGTAGCCGGGGGCCAATGGATACACCCTCCTTGCATGATTTTGCCGCTGACGTTGCGCTCGTCATGGATCAAGAGCATTCAGGGCCAAGTGTCATCGTGGGCCATGCTTGGGGTAGCCAGCCGGCACGGGTGTTGGCGGTTGATCGTCCAGACCTGGTAAAGGGAATCGTTTTAGCGGCAGCATCGATCGGCAAACTCCCGCCAGGTTCGTCGGAGAAACCTTACGGCCGCATGATTGTGGCCATTAAAGGAGCTGGAGACTATTCCCTCCCGGAAGCACGACGGATCGAATATCTACAAGAGGCGTTCTTTGCACGGGGCAACGACGTACGCCCTTGGCTAACCGGTTGGTATGACAAAACACATCAAGCTCAAGATCATGCTCGTGATACCACGCCGATCGACAACTATTGGTCTGGCGGAGATGTCGTTCCGATCCTCGACCTGCAAGGCGAGAAGGATGCGGTGGTGTTGCCAAACATTCTCAAGCCAATGCTGGGCGCAAGAGTCGAGCATAAGACGATTAAAAACTCGGGCCATGCAATGGCGCCAGAGCGACCGCACGAGATGGCTGAGGCAATAGCATCCTTTGCTACTCGCGTGTACCAGAAGCAGTAACTCGCCTTTGTCCGGGATACCAGCGATTTCAAATCGAGGGTATACGGCCCGCTATTCTCTCCGGTAATGGCTGACTCACCGCGCCTCCTACTCGTTCTGAGGCGCGGACAAGCCCAAATTCGATCCTGGATGACACTATGGACACGCCACCAAACATGGGCACTGTGACAGAGGCAGCTCAAGCTTTGCTTCTTGTTCTACTTGAGCCACCTTCCACTCTTGAGGAAGAGTTCAACGACTGGTATGACCTTGAACACTTCCCTCAACGCACAGGGGTGCCAGGGTTCATTGCCGGAGAACGGTGGGTGGCTACGTCAGGATGGCCGCGTTATCTGGCACGCTACAAGTTGAAAGATTCACAGGTGCTCGACTCAGCGCAATACCTGGCTATTTCGGGGCCTAGAAATAGCCCGTGGAGTCAACGGATTTTACCTAGAACCATCGGTCGAGAACGCCTTGCTCTGACTGTGTGTTCTCAGCGAACTACCCAACACACCCCCTCCTCCCTGTGGCTGATCCGGTGGCCGATCAGAAACTCACAAAACTGGGAGCGTCTGATCCGGACTGCTACTGACTTCATCGAGCAGTTGGAAGGGGTCATCGAGTATCAGTGGTGCAGAGATGCAGACACTGTGGTCTGCGTCCTGGGATTCGACTGCATCATTGCCCCAGAGGTTTTAACGCCGCTGTGCAGGGTCAATGGAGTAGGGAGCAATCTGATGAACAGCTATGTGCGCTACCGTCGGTGACAAGAAAGCATCATTCAGAAGAGGTCGTCGTTCCACGCTCGATGAGTGTGACCGGCACCGTTATTTTGTGAGCTTCGGGCAGCGTTTCAACGAGCGCGAGCGCACCGCTCACCAGGGCTTCGATGCTTTGATCGAAAGTCGTCAACTCGTGAGCCTTCCATGCGCTCATCGGAATGTTGTCGAAACCAACTACCTGAATATCCTCAGGAACGCGTCGTTTCCAGACGTGCCTGATAGCGTCTATCGCGCCTAATGCAACGAGATCATTTACGCAAAATAGCCCGTCAATGTCCTTGTCTGCCTCCCACAAAGCCAAAGCGCCGTCATAGCCCTCTTCGTAACTGAATCCACCCACTGCGCTGACAGGCTTGGAAAGTTTCACGCGTCTGGCTTCCGCTATAAATCCAGCTTCGCGATCATTCTGAGGATCACTGTCGCGGCCGGCAAGATAGGCCAGGTGAGTACAGCCCCTCTGCTTCAAAAAGCGCGCGGCCTGAGCGCCTGCCTCGAAGTTGTTGGACGATACAGAGCCGATGTACCCCCCCTCGACTTTGGAGTTGATCGTCACGATGGGGATTTTGTACGTGTTCAACTGGTCGGCAATGTCGTTCGAACGAATGCCCAAGGCACTGAAAACGGCGTCGATCCGGTAACGAGCCAGGTCTCCAACCACCTCATCCAACGCGCTGTCACTGTCTGCCTGAACCAGCATCACCTGGAATTTACGCCGCCGAAGAGCAGCAGTCAGCTGTTCCAAAAATCGCGTAAAAAACGGGTTATAGAACCCCCCAACAATGACAGCGACGATCCCCGACTTTCCCGTCTGCAAAATACCTGGCAAGGCATTGGGTCTGTAGTTCAGCTCGGCAGCCGCCTGCAGTACACGCTCTTTGACCGAGGGGGAAACGTTAGCCCCAGCGCTGAAAACGCGGGAAACCGTAGATTGCGAAACGCCAGCTCGATTCGCCACATCAGTCGACGAAACCGGGCGTTCGCTTGGCGTAGTGCCAGGAGACAAGGGTTGGATTGGAGTCATGACGCGGACGTTACCAATTGTTGCATAGCTATTCAAGGGTAGGTATTTTGAATAGCTATGCAGCGACACTTCGTCGCAGAAACTGCCTGACATAACCATCTCAATGGAGCCATCAGGCTTGCACAACCCAGATCAGCAGCGGTCGGCAGCAGGCTCCTCGTAGCGATGACCGACTAAGCCCGCCACATCAGCTGATACCCCTAATCCGCCCAAGAACTCAGGCGGCTCACAAGCACCTACAGGAAACATAATGGCAAGCTTTGGAAACACCAGAAAGAAACGGGCAATAGGGTGGGGAGGCAAACTCCTGGCTGTAGCCCTGGCCCTCTTCGGGGTATACCTCGTGATAGGAGGCACATGGTTAGTTGCCCTAGGTGGGAACTGGTACTACGCAATCGCCGGCTTGTTGAGCCTGGCATGCGCAGTCGAACTTGCGAGGGCTAAGGCATCAGCTATTGGCTGGTTCGCCGCCCTGTTTTTTTTGACCTTGCTGTGGACGATCTGGGAGTCCGGCACCCGTTATTGGGGGTGGATCCCGCGCTTCTCCCTGGTTCTGCTGTTCGCCATCGCGTTCTCTTTCCTACTCACAACGCTGAACAGCAGAATCTCGAAGTCACTTTCTCGCAGCGTTACTGCCATCCTCGTTCTTGGATTGGTTGTGGCAGGTGGCCTCGGCTTCGTACCGCATCACGTCACCCCCGCCACCAACGTGCCCGACAGTGTTGAAGGCGCTTTTGCGACCGATACCGGCCCTGGCCCGAGTGCGCAAGTCCCGACAACGGAATGGACTGCATACGGTGGAAATCAGGCTGGGCAGCGCTTCAGTTCCGCCTCCGAGATCACGCCGCAAAACGTGAAGAACCTGACACTGGCGTGGTCTGTACATGCTGGGGATCTTCCAACTGGATCCCGCTGGGGAACTGAAAATACACCGCTGAAGGTTGGCAATACGCTCTACGTCTGCACCGCACTGGACAAGGTGGTAGCGCTAAATCCTGCTACGGGCGAGCACAAATGGACGTTTGACCCCAAGATCGATCACGACGCAATCCCTTACACGCCCGCTTGCCGATCACTCGCTTATTACGATGGATCGCCAGCGAACGGTACCGCTGCATCTACTACAAGTGCATCATCATCCAGTGCCTCGGCGTGCGAACGTCGGATCATTCTGGGAACGTTGGACAATCGAGTGATTGAGGTCGATGCCGGCAATGGTCAGCGCTGCACGGACTTCGGCAAGAACGGTGAAGTCTCGATCCTTGAAAACATGGGCCAAACCTACAAAGGCTACGTTGCAATTACCTCCGGGCCCGTTGTTGTGCGAGACACTGTTATCGTTGGTCATCAGGTTGTGGATGGCCAACGTGCGTTCGGGCCCCCGGGTGTTGTAAAAGCCTATAACGTCAAAACCGGTGAGCTGAAGTGGGCTTGGGACGCTGCGGCGCCATACGATCCTGCGCCTCGATATGGTGATGACGCCTACAAGCGTGGCTCACCCAATGTCTGGACGACGTTCACCGGAGATAACAAGCTTGGCCTTGTCTACCTCCCGGTTGCCAACGCTTCTGGCGACTACTACAGCAGCTCCCGCACCGCCGAGGAGCTCAAGTTCTCGCCTTCACTCACCGCGCTCGATGTAGAAACCGGTATGCCACGCTGGACATTCCAGACTACGCATAACGACGTATGGGACTACGACGCTGCCTCCCCTGCGAGCATGATCGATTACCCCGCACAGAACGGTCAGCGGGTGCCTGCGATTGTCATGCCGACCAAGAATGGTGAGCTCTACGTACTGAACCGGGAGACCGGAGAGTCACTCTTCGGTGTGGAGGAACGCCCTGCCCCGCAAGGCGGTCTGGAACCTGCGGCGCGCGCCAAAACCCAACCGTATTCGCTCTTCAACAGCATGGCGCAGCCAGACCTCACGCCTGAAAGCATGTGGGGACTGACACCTATGGATCAGTTGTTCTGCCGCATCCAGTTCCACCAGGCGAACTATCAAGGTCGCTACACGCCGCCGGACATCGGTAAACCGATTATCGACTATCCAGGCTACAACGGCGGTACGGACTGGGGCGGCGTCGCGATCGACCCAACACGCGGCCTGATCATCGCAAACTATAACGACATGCCTAACTACACTCACCTCATTCCCCGAGCTATCGCCGACAAGCTGGGTTGGAAAGCAGCCGATGTCATCAGCGCGTCCAAGGACACGCTTGGGCATGCTGAGGGTGCGAGCGACCCGCAGGAAGGAACTCCCGTAGCTGTGGACGTAAATGCTGGATGGCAAAACAAGTTCACAGGCATGTTGTGCAAAGAGCCTCCCTACGGTGGCATCCGAGCAATCGATGTCCGTAACGGTCACACCGTATGGGATCGGCCATTGGGTACCGCGCGTAAGAACGGGCCGTTCGGCCTGCCTACCGGGTTGCCGATCAACATTGGCACACCTAACAACGGTGGCTCAGTCGTCACTAAATCTGGACTGGTATTCGTCGCGGCAGCCACTGACGATCTGATTCGCGCGATTGACATTCGTACAGGCGAAACGATCTGGTCGGCACCGCTACCCGCTGGCGGCCAGGCCAACCCAATCGTTTACGAGGAGAACGGTCGTGAGTACGTCGTCATCGAAGCTACAGGTCACCACTTCATGAGGACAGGTAAAGGCGACTACGTGCAAGCGTACGCCCTTCCGAAATAATCAGCAGAGATTCATCACCCCCTCCAGTCAAGGGAATCAACTCCCTGACTGGAGTCTTGCATGGGATATTTTATGAGCACTACCAAGACTATCAGCAGCGAAGCCAGAGAAGAGGCCACACTCGGATTCGTGTTCAACCACACGATGCTTCGAGTGAAAGATATTGCCCCCTCCCTGGCGTTCTATACCAACGTACTGGGCTTCAGTCTGATCGAACAGCTAGACTTTCCTGAGGCTGAATTCAGCGTCTACTTTCTCGCCATCATCGACAAGCAACTGATTCCAGAAAATGTGACCACTCGCCGTATCTGGATGAAAACCCTGACAGGTCTGTTAGAGCTTACGCACAATCATGGTACTGAGACAGATCCTGACTTCCACTATCATGACGGCAACGCTGAGCCTCGCGGATTTGGGCACATCTGCATCTCGGTACCCGATGTCCACGCAGCATGCACTCGCTTCGAAACGCTCGGCGTTCCGTTCCAGAAGCGACTCACCGACGGACGAATGAAGGACATCGCGTTTATCAAAGACCCCGATGGTTACTGGATTGAAATCATCCAACCCACTGCGCTGTAGCTGGCCCGCAAATCCTTTGGATCGACTCCGATTGGGGGGCTGGATGTTGCCAGGTGCCGTTGCGGCACTTGGCACATCGACAACACCCTACTAAGCGAGATGCAACACCCAATGGGCAATCGAATCCCCACTGGACAAGTCTGGCCGAACCAGTCCATCGATCATGAATGTCGGGGACACATGGATACCATTCTGCCTCGCGTACTTACATTGCCATTTGATGGCGTGTTCAAGGTCGGGGGCAGCAAATGCGTCCGCCAAGCTGATACCGCTGTAGCGCTCTATCCGGGCGATGATGTCATTGGGCGTGGCGTCGCGGTTCGGGCCGGTTGCGTGATTCTCGAACTCGAATTCCTCACGATGCGCGGCTACTGCTGCCATGACAGCCTTGGCGCATTCTCGACCTCCCGCAAGCGTCGCCGCCGCCAGGATGCATCGCACAACGACGCCTGAAAACATGTGCCAGGGCTGGGATTGAAGCCGGATCTTGAGCGTGATTTTGTCCTCGCCAGCAGACGCAAGCAGCTCATCAAGTTTGTGGAATGCCCTGACCGAAAACGGGCATGTCGGCTCAAGAAAAACTTCAAACATGCGGGGCCCATTACCCCATGACAGAATGTCAGCTTGCATTGCATCTCCTGCTAAATAATCGTATCCGACCGCCCGGTATTCTAGAACTGGACACCGTTGGTCAAGCCGCCATCGACCAACAGTGTAGTGCCGGTGATGTAACTGGCTGCCATGCTCGCCAGGAAGACCGTGGCTGATGCCACCT
The DNA here is from genome assembly GCF_058986725.1 of Pseudomonas sp. GW821-FHT01A09. Classification (NCBI taxonomy): domain Bacteria; kingdom Pseudomonadati; phylum Pseudomonadota; class Gammaproteobacteria; order Pseudomonadales; family Pseudomonadaceae; genus Pseudomonas; species Pseudomonas sp. GW821-FHT01A09. Next base: position 192,874 of record NZ_JBYSWB010000009.1, on the reverse strand, counting down.
CCTCCGGCCTCGCCATTCTCCCCATCGGGTTGGCCGCCAAACACTCGGCAAACGCTTTGGGATCGCCGCGTTCGATGCTTCCCCAGACGCCATCCGGGAAATAAACATTACCCGGAGACACTGTGTTCACTCGAATGTGCTCGTGGGCGTGTCGCGCTGACAATGTCTTCCCATAGTGCGTCAGAGCCGCCTTCAAGACCCCGTATGGCTCAGCAAAACGATCGATCTCCCGGCCTGAAACACTAGAGATCAGTATCACAGATGCAGCTGACGATTGCTTGAGATAGGGCAATGCCGCATTCACAAACGCCACGGTACCGAGAAGATCGATATCGAACGCCCTGCGCCAGGTTGACAGATCGCCACCGCCGGTTAAAGCGCTGACATTGGGGACAATGATGTCGATGCCGCCAAGCTCCTCAGCGCTGCGGCACACCCAGCGTGTAACCGCATCCGCATCGGCCACATCGACGACTGTCCCGTTCGCGCGCTCACCAAAACCCAGCTCGGCCTCTCTTACGCCTGACTCGCTACGGGCACAAAAGCTTACTCGCGCCCCCTCAGCCAGGAAGGCCTCAACGATAGCGCGCCCAATCCCACGAGAGCCGCCACTGACCAGAACCGATTTACCCTTGAGTTGGAGATCCAAAACCTGCACCTTTACAGTTGTGATTTACCCAAGACTGTAACGAGTAAAATGCTCTTGAAGGGCGAGTGGCAGAACGTGATTCGTGAAATTCGGCATTGCCGAATAGCGCCTCATTTCAATAGGTGGGAGAACACCGGCAGTGGTAGTCAGCAAACGCCATATTCAGTCCATCGAGCGGGCAATGATGCTGCTGGAGCAACTCAAAATGTATCCCGACGGCGCAAGCCTGGCCGAGCTCTGCACACCCAACGGCCTGACAAAGAGCACTGCGCACGGGCTTCTGGTTACGTTGACAGACCTTGGGTACGTCAGTCATCAAGGCGCGAAATACTCAGTAGGTACGCGCGTTCACGCACTCGCGTCAGCTACCAGCGATCCAAGTGAGGAGATTCACGAGACCTTCAGCCCTGCACTTCGAGCATTCAATGAGCTGTGTGAGTCTGACTGCTACTTGGCCATTGCAAGTGGCGCACGCACATACCTCACCCTCGAAGCGCTCGACCAGCATGGCGGGCCGATCGTGCCTCGTAATGACAGCCAGCGGGATGCGATCAGAACTTCAGCCATCGGCAAAGTTTTCATGGCTCACGATCCCGCCCTGGCCAGAATAGTTCGTCGCAACGCGCCTTTGGATAGATCAGTGGAAGACGAGTTAGTCCGAATCAGCATCTGCGGATTTGCTCTGGACAGCGAAGCTTCACAGGCTGGACTCAATTGCATGGCAATTCCTTTGCGCCTCAAAGGCAAGGTAGTCGCGGCGTTGGGAACCAGCGGTGAGTCGGCACATTTGCACGCCAAAGTGCTCGAGCTCAAAGCGAAACGGGCACTGCGTCAGCTGTACGATGTCGTTAAGTGCTGACAGAAAGTCTGCACCACTACTTATCCAGCAAGCGCTCAGCTGAGCGTGTACGCATCAAAATACGAAGCTATGCCCCAACTCGCTTTCCATCCACTCAAGGAACCTCCTAACCCTCGGAAAACTTGAGTGAGCTTTGGGAAATACCAAGTGATGAGCTGCGACGGGTGCGCTCAGGCTTTCCGGAGCTACCTCTACGAGCGATCCCGAGGCCAGGTATTTCTGGGCTAACAACGTACTTTCCAGAGCAAATCCCAGCCCATGGCGCGCGGCCTCAAGGGTCATGTATGAGCGGTCAAAACTCAGTACATACGGGTGCTCCGGGCGCGCCAGCCCGTGCTGAGCAAACCACTCTGGCCACTTCAACAGCGTGGCCTCAGACAGAATCAAATCCCTTTCGAGCATATCCGTTGCACTGATGACCGGATGTCGCGCAAGCAACTTGGGAGATGCCAGAACAGCAAAGGTTTCATTGCGTACCGTTCGTACTTCATAGCTCGCCCAGTTGGGTTGGCCATGGCGGATATCTACGTCGATTTTGTCACGGCTGAAATGCAACGATTCGTACGAGCATGACAGGTTGATCTGGATATCCGGGTGGCTGATGCGGAACGCCTCCAGCCGGGGCATCAACCAGAGTAATCCAAAGCTCGGCGATGAATGAAGGCGCAAGCAGTCCAGGCTCACGTCACTGGTAGCCCGCTCTGTCGCCATTTCCAAGCTATGCAATAGTCCAGAAATGTCTTTTAGGTATTGCTGGCCAACTGGGGTGAGCGTCACGCCACGGGCAGCTCGAACGAAAAGCTGACGACCAATCATCGCTTCCAGTTTTGCCAACTGATGACTCACTGCGGATGGCGTCAGATCCAAGACTTCAGCGGCACGTGCGAGGTTTCCGAAACGAGCCGTTTGTTCGAAGGCTTGAATAGCTCTCAGCGGTGGCAGATTTGGCGGCGCGTTTTCATCATGGGGCATGGACGCTCTCGTACGATTTTTATGTTGTTTTGGAGATAACGCATTCAACCATCTGGTGCGTGGCTTGACGAGAGGTGAATTTTCTTCAGCTATGAGTGACGTTTGCGTCATTGCTCAGCAAACCGGCTCGGAACACTCTGAATCATCGATTACTGAAATCGAACATAAAAACAATCAGAGGTATCTCTCATGCTTCTTCAAGGCAAAGTCGCAATCATTACTGGCGCGGCATCAGAACGTGGAATCGGTCGAGCTACTGCCGTCACCTTCGCCAAACACGGCGCCCATGTAGTCATTCTGGATCTTGATGAGTCTGCAGCACGTGATGCTGCTGCCACGCTTGGCGAAGGCCATCTGGGCCTGGCAGCTAACGTTGCGGATGAAACTCAAGTCAAAGAAGCCGTTGCCAAAGTGCTGGAACGCTTTGGTCGCATCGACGTCCTGGTCAACAACGCCGGTATCACACAGCCCATTAAGACCTTGGATATTCGGCCTTCCGATTACGACAAAGTGCTGGATGTCAGCCTGCGCGGCACTCTGCTGATGTCTCAGGCGGTCATCCCGACCATGCGCGCCCAGTCGTCCGGCAGCATCGTATGCATGTCTTCCGTCTCCGCCCAGCGTGGCGGCGGCATCTTCGGCGGCCCACACTACAGCGCTGCCAAAGCGGGTGTACTGGGTCTGGGCAAAGCTATGGCCCGAGAGTTCGGCCCTGACCAGATTCGGGTCAACTCCATCACACCAGGCCTTATTCACACCGACATCACCGGTGGCCTGATGCAAGACGAGCGTCGTCACGCAATCATCGACGGCATTCCGTTGGGGCGTCTGGGTGCTGCTCAGGACGTGGCCAACGCCGCATTGTTTCTGGCGAGTGACCTCTCCTCCTACCTCACGGGTATCACTCTGGACGTGAACGGCGGCATGCTGATTCACTGACGCTGAGTGGGCGGGCTACCAATGGCTCGCATTGTTCTAGATCGATGATCCACCGGGCAGACTGCCTGGTGGTCTATAAAAACAAGAGATCAGACCATCATGATAACCACCATGACCCTCGATGCGGTCTCGACCGTACGCTCAAATGCTTATCGCAAAACAGCTTGGCGCCTGATGCCGTTCCTGATGCTGTGCTACCTGTGCGCGTATTTGGATCGCGTGAATGTCGGCTTCGCCAAGCTGCAAATGATGAACGACCTGTCCCTGAGCGAGACCGTATACGGTCTTGGTGCAGGCATGTTTTTCATCGGTTACTTCCTCTGTGAGGTGCCCAGCAACCTGATCCTGCACAAGGTCGGCGCACGCCGCTGGATCGCCCGGATCATGATTTCCTGGGGCATCATTTCCGCCCTCTTCGCCTTCGTCGAAACCGCTTGGCAGTTCTATGCCCTGCGCTTTCTGCTGGGGATCGCTGAAGCAGGCCTGGCCCCAGGGCTGCTGTTGTACCTGACCTACTGGTTTCCGTCCTATCGCCGCGCCAAGATGACCGTTCTGTGGTTCGTCGCCATTCCGCTGTCGGGCATGATCGGCGGCCCACTGTCGGGCTGGATCATGAACAGCTTCGCAGGCTTCCATGGCTGGGCGGGCTGGCAGTGGATGTTCGTGATCGAGGCGATTCCTACCGTCATCGTCGGCTTGCTGGTGCTGTCGTATCTGAAGGATGGCGTGCATCAGGCGACCTGGCTCAGCGACGAGGAAAAGGAACTGGTCAACAAGGAACTCGCCGAGGACAACAGCCGCAAGGTCACCCACGCTTCACCTCGCGAATTCATCCGGGATCGTCGCCTGTGGCTGCTCGCGTGCATTTACTTCTGTGTGGTCATGGGCCAGTACGCGATCACCTTCTGGCTTCCAACACTGATCCGCAACGCAGGTGTTTCTGACCCATTGCACATCGGCCTGCTGACCAGCCTTCCGTACATGTGCGCCATCGTCGCCATGCTGTTGATGGGTCGCAGCGGCGACAAGCACCGCGAACGTCGCTGGCACTTGGTCGCGCCGATGATCGCGGGCGCCATCGGCCTGACGCTGGCAGCCATTCTCGGCGGCAATCTGGTGCTGTCCGTGCTTAGCCTGTGTCTGGCCGCTGCCGGGGTGCTCTCAGCCTCGTCACTGTTCTGGATGCTGCCCACCACACTGCTCGGCGGGGTCTCAGCCGCCGCAGGTATCGCCGGCATCAACAGCTTCGCCAACCTTGCCGGTTTCTGCTCGCCCTACCTGATCGGCTGGATCACCACCACGACCGGTTCAAGCGCCATCGGCATGTACCTGATCACAGGCGTGCTGTTCATCGGAGCCTCGCTGGTTCTGCGCATCCCCGCCGCTTCGGTCAATCGTTAAGTTCTCGGAGTTTTCACCATGACTGCTAATACACCCGATACCGCGCTTTCGGTTCTGGCAGAGCGCGCCCATAACATTCGCCGCCATGCCCTGCGCATGGGCCAGGTTCAGGGCCAGGGTTACGTCGGCCAGGCCCTCGGCGCAGCCGACTTGCTGGCGGTGTCGTACTTCCACGCGTTGCGCTATCAGCCGCAGAACCCCAGGTGGGAAGAACGCGACCGCTTCTACTTGTCGATCGGTCACTACGCCATCGCCCTGTATGCGGCGCTCATCGAAGCCGAGGTCATTCCCCTCGACGAGCTGGAAACTTACGGCTCGGACGACAGCCGCCTGCCGATGTCGGGGATGGCAGCTTATACGCCAGGCATGGAGATCACCGGTGGCTCCCTCGGCCATGGCCTGGGCATCGCCGTGGGTGCATGCCTGGGGCTCAAGCGCAAGAAGTCCGATTCGTTCGTCTACAACCTGCTCTCCGATGGCGAACTGAACGAGGGTTCGACCTGGGAAGCAGCGATGTCGGCCTCGCACTGGAAGCTCGACAACCTGATCGCGATCATCGACGTCAACAATCAGCAAGCCGACGGTTACTCCAGCGAGGTGCTGGCATTCGAACCGATCGTTGACCGCTGGGAGGCCTTTGGCTGGTTCACCCAACGGGTGGACGGCAACGACATCGGCGCGCTAGTCACGGCGTTTGACGCCGCGCGCAATCATCAAGGCGCTCAACCACGCGTGATCATCTGCGACACCAAGATGGGCAAGGGCGTGGACTTCCTCGAAACCCGCGAAAAGACCCACTTCATCCGCGTCGATGAAAACGAATGGGATCTGGCACTGAAAAACCTGAAAGTCGGGAGAACCGTATGAGCAATGTGAACACCCCCGAGCCGGGCAAAAAACGCCTAACCACTTCGGCGATGATTGCCTCCATCGCGTCCGAAGGCCAGGCCACCCGCTCGGCACCTTTTGGCCATGCGTTGGCTGCGCTGGCCGATCAGCGTTCGGACATCGTCGGGTTGTCCGCCGACCTGTCGAAATACACTGACCTGCACATCTTCGCCAAAGCCCACCCGGATCGCTTCTATCAGATGGGCATGGCCGAGCAGTTGCTGATGAGCGCCGCCGCCGGCATGGCCCGCGAAGGCTGCGTGCCGTTCGCCACGACCTACGCCGTGTTCGCCTCACGCCGTGCCTACGACTTCATCTGCATGGCCATTGCCGAAGAGAACCTCAACGTCAAAATCGTCTGCGGTCTGCCTGGGCTCACAACCGGTTACGGCCCGAGCCATCAGGCCACGGATGATCTGGCGATCTTCCGCGCCATGCCCAACCTGATGATCGTTGACCCGTGCGACGCACTGGAGATCGAACAGGCGGTGCCTGCCATCGCTGCACACCAGGGCCCGGTGTACATGCGCCTGCTGCGCGGCAACGTGCCGCTGGTGCTGGATGAGTACGGTTACAAGTTCGAGATTGGCAAGGCCAAGACCCTGCGCACCGGCAAGGACGTGCTGATCATCTCCACCGGCCTTATGACCATGCGCTCACTGGAAGCGGCGGCGCAGCTGCAAAAGGATGGCGTGGATGTGGCGGTGCTGCATGTGCCAACCATCAAGCCGCTGGACGAACAGACCATTCTGGCCGAAGCACGCAAGTCAGGGCGGCTGGTGGTAACGGCTGAAAACCATTCGATCATCGGTGGACTGGGCGAAGCCGTGGCAGGCCTGCTGCTACGCAATGGCGTGACCCCGACCTTCCGCCAGATCGCCCTGCCAGATGCCTTCCTCGATGCCGGCGCCCTGCCGACACTGCACGATCGCTATGGCATCTCCACCAATGCGGTGGCCGTGCAAATCAAAGCTTGGCTTTAAACGATACGACGACTAGACAGGAATGGCTGCACGGACAGTGCTTGAGTCCGTGTTGATATTGGAAATTCAGCGCGGGGGCATTGCAAAGCAAGGCCCCTTTCCGCCGTTTGTGGAGGCAATGAAAAGAGCCCCTCTGACTCGCCATCAGCGTCCGAGACACGCGTAAATGCTCTGCAAGCATGGTGACTTGCAGGCAAAAAAAGCTCCCAGCCAAAGTCAGAGAGCAAATGCCAAGTGCGACAGGGTAAGGGTGACCAAACCACGGCCATGTCACAGTGGTTCTGTAACATAGCCCCCAATCTCACCGGCGATATAGGCAAGCATGAGCACACGACCTGAACGTCACGCTTGCCCTTGAGGAATGTAGTTATCCCTAATAATGACTATTTGGAAAGACTCCATATTCCTTTGTTATCTCTGCGGCAACACGAGACGCGCGAACGTCACAAACATGGGTTATAGGCGGAGAGCCGAACTCCCGGCGGTACTCTCGACTGAATTGAGACGCGCTGCCATATCCAACTGCACTGCTGGCGGATCTGGCATTGCATCCGTTTTCAACCATCAATTGGTGAGCCTTTTGCAGGCGCTTTTTCTTCAAATAACCTATCGGCGTTAAGCCGACATGCTTGCGAAACTCCCGATGAAAGGAGGAGATCGGCAGCTTGATGAGCGCTGCCAGGTCGCTGAGCTTAACTCGATCCCGGTAGTTCGAGTTAATCCAAGAAACCGCTTGCTCTATCTTAGCGATCCCAGTCAGCCGATGACCAATTGGCGGATCAAGCCGGGGCATTGCAACAGCCTCAACCAAAGCGCGCTTGATCACTACCGTGATCTTGTCACCCTCACTCCCCAAGGTCGCAGACTCTACAATACGGGCGACAAGATGAGCTACCTTAGAGTCGGTTTTTCTAACACCCTCGCAGCTCAACTGCCGTTCAATCGAAATCAATGGGCCGATGCAGTTATCTTCAAAAACGGACAAGGCACCTGAGTCAACGGGAATAAAAATCGAGATGAACGAGTTGCCGTCGCTGTCCATAGAATTGACTTCAGTCAGCACTAGGGGACGCCTAATCACTCGATGGGTGCCGGCATGCATTTCGCCAACGCCATCGCCAGCCGCTATTTTTTTGTGACCCGAAACGACGAACAGCAATCCGCTTTCATAGAGCTTCGCGATTTCGACAGTTTCGCTATCAGCGCGATGAATTACAATCCCTGCATTAGCTATCGTCAATGTTCCTGCGCATCGCAGGACGTCGCGCACAATAGCCAAAGTGCTGGAGGCCGGATCACTGTTTTTCGTATTCATGTCAGTATTTGGATGGTCTAGCCCTCACCCGATACTCGTGCGAGGGTTAGGGACAACGTCAGAGAATGTTGATGGGGTATTCGATCATCAATCGAACATCATTATTATCAGCTCCATAAATCCCTGCATTGTATGCAGAATTAGCCCTGTACACTGCGCTCCGCAGCCTGACAGAAAGATCTTTTGCTGGGCCAGACTGGAAGACATATTTAGCCTCAAGATCCAACTCGTGCTCTTTCCCTTCGCCTTGGGCCGTAGTGATGTCATAACCGTACACGTATCTTGAGACAAAGCTCAGACCGGGGACGCCATAGGATGCCATATTGAGGTCATATCGCACCTGCATAGACTTTTCGTCTTCACCCACGAAGTCCGACCACTGCACAGAGTTGTGCAGCCAGACAGTGCCTGCGCCATCAACGCCGTATCTGTAGCCTGTTTTACCCGAACCCTGCTGGTAGGAAAACGAAAGCTTATGCGCATCAAATGTGTAACCTACGCCAGTGCTCCAAAAAAGATTGTCGTTTTCACCACCGCGCTGCTCACCTTGTCCGTGAGGACATCAATGACAGCCAGCCCCCAATCCATCACTTATGGAGTTTGCTGAAACGACTGGACAGCGTTGCAGGATCCATAGTCATCCAGAACTGAGGACATACACGAGTCCAGGCACCTCCATGTCTCCTTAAGCGCATCCTTGGTCTTGTCTATAAATAGATCGAGAACGAAGTCTCGCATGACCGTGAAAGGGCTGTCTCTGTCGTACCCTTGATAGATACCAGGTGCGATAGAGATCCCTCGCCCGCTTTCAAGACCCTGGCGGACATATACGCATCGACTCCCTCAGTCCTCGACTGTCCCGGACAACCACTCCCCTACTGCAGCACGTGTGGGGACAGATGGTGCTGCCCCCTAGACAACCGCAGAAACGTACGAAGGCTCGCACGTCCATTGACGCGCTGAAACGTCGCGAGCACGTACCGCGAATTCACAGTCGTCATCACCCAAAATCGCCCTTCGCGCTCGACTTTCAACACGTCAGAAGTACGGATCAGGTGACCATCGCCAAACCGCCCGTACTGATCTTTTCGCTTGTGGCCAAACACCACACCGATGCCTGCGCGCGCCCTTATGGATACACCACATAGGTACGCAGTAACCGGTAAGTCGAAGCCCTGCTCTTGCGCTTTTATGATTCGCAAGAGGTCGAAATCTGTATGGCGCTTTCCGTGGAAATTTACATCTATCGTATCTGTCAACGCCAACCCAAAACTGACCCCTTTACTGCATTTTTCGCCAACTGAAATCTGACCCCCTCGGCCTGCTTTTAAACGCTCTTCACCGCTCGCGCAGGGCTGGTACCCGCCTTGCGTTTATCCTTGAGCCGGTAGCTATCGCCGGATATCTGCACGATATGCGCATGATGTAACAAACGATCCAGCATCGCGGCCGTCAACGTCTGATCATCGGCGAAAGTGCCCGCCCACTGGGTGAACGGCAGGTTGCTGGTGAGGATCATGCTGCCGCGCTCGTATCGGCGGGCAACGACGTTGAAGAACAAATTGGCTTCATCACGTCCGAAAGGCAGGTATCCGATCTCGTCGATCACCAACAGTCGTGGGCCCATCACCGCGCGGTTGAAGTATTCCTTCAGGCGATCCTGCCGGTGTGCGGCGGCGAGTTGCAGCATCAGGTCGGCAGCGGTGATGAAGCTAGTTTTGATTCCAGCCAACGTTGCACAATAGGCCAATGCGCAGGCCAGATGCGTTTTGCCCACACCGCTGGGGCCGAGCAAAACGATGTTCTCAGCGCGCTCGATAAAGCTGAGTCCCGCCAGCTCTTGCAGCTGCGCGCGTGGCGCGCCGCTGGCGAAGGCAAAATCGTATTGCTCCAGCGTTTTGAGAGCGGGCAGTGTCGCCATCTTCAGTAGGGTTTGGCGTGATCGCTCGGTGCGCGCCTCAGCCTCTACGCGCAGCAAATGCTCCAGGAAGTCGGCGAAGCTCTGCTCCTGAGCGGCGGCTTGCTGCGCCAAGCCAGCCCAGTCTGCGGCCATCCGCTCCAGCTTGAGCTGCTGGCACATTTCGATGATGCGCGCGTGCTGAAGGGTTCATCGACGTGTCTCCAGCAACTCATCGTAAACCGAGAGCGGGTGCTGCAAGCTCTCGTGCGGTAGCACGCGGCCTGGCCGCAAAAGAGGTAGCGCCAGAGTGCTCACCCTGCTGGCCGGTAGCGGTAACAAGACGTCGCGCTCTTCGGCCAGACGCGCTGCCGGCTTAACCCCTGTGGTGCCATGAATCCGCTGATGCGCGACTTCATCGAGCCAGCGCCCGATGTGGGCATTGGCGGTGGCGACGTCCAACGGCAAACCCGCGCTCTTGAGCGTGACCGCCAGTGGCGTGATGAAACTGCCTTTGAGGTAGCCGTTGAAACGCTCGACCTTGGCCTTGGTTTTTGCGCGGTAGGGCCGGCAAACGCGCGGCCGAAAACCGTATTCGTCGGCCAGTGCCAGCAGTCGAGGATGCCAGCGATGCTGGCCAGCACCATACGCATCGCGCTCAAGGATGATCGCGCCGGCGTTGTCGAACAGCGCCTCTTCCGGCACTCCGCCGAAAAAGGCGACGGCCTCGCGCAAACCGTTTAGCCACGCATCGCTGTCCTCGCGAGCGCCGAAGCAGACGAAGGTGGCGCGGCTGTAGCCAAGCGTTGCGACAAAGGCTTTGAGCGGGTCACGGCCCCTGCGAATGGTGGTGAAGTCGACCTGAAGTTGCTGACCGGGCAAGGTTTCGAAGCGCACAACCGGGTCGTGCACCGGACGCTTGAAGGGCGCCAGCCAGGATTTGAGCCGGCTGACCCCACCGGCATAGCCTTGCGCCTGAATTTCGCGAAGCAGCACTGTCGCGGGAATCCAATGCGGCCGGGCTGCATCTATGCGCTCTTGCAGGTAGGCCTTGAAGGGGTCGAGCTTGGCCGGCCGGGTCGGCCTTGCCGGATAACACGGCTGATCGGCTTCGCCGCGCAGATACCTGCGCACGGTGTTGCGCGACAGCCCGAGCGTGCGCGCGATGGTTTTGATACCCATGCCCTGACGGGCCAATACCTTGATTTCCACTGACTGCTCCTGGGTCAACATCTCGGCAGCTCAAAGCCACCATGATCGCCCAGGGGGTCAAAATTGAGTTGGCGTTAGGGGGTCAGTTTTACATTGGCGGTGACAAATACTTCGACGACTACTCGCACAACAACGACTGACTCAGCCATTGCCAGCTAGGAATCAATCAATATGTCAACGTATCACTATCAGTGCCAACACTGTTATTGCACCACCAATATGTGGGAGGTAGAAGATGGAGAAGACAACTACTGTGGAGGTGCCATTGAAGACTGTGGATGTACTTCGCTTCATGACAACCAGGATGACGATGAAAATTAACGTTCGACGCTCACCCTTCTGGAGGGTTGTTTAACTCGGCTTTGCAGCGTACTGGACTCGCGGTTCTCGCAGCGGCGCTCTACGAATCTGGCAAGCTCGTCAATAGCAAGATGCGCTGCATTCGGCTGCCCCGGGATGACTCTGATCCTGGGTCATTCATGTAGTCCATGATCGCAAGCGGGGGTGCGCCGGCCCACGATGGGCCAAAGGCTCAAGGATGGAAGTCCGGAGGGCCGCCAATTCGACTGGACTGGTCTTTCCGCTTGCGACCAAAAACAACACCGATACCTGCCCGCGCCCGGGTTAATATTCCCTAGATTTCCATAACCGCTGTATGAGCAAGCGGAGCGCGCAGGCCAGGATGGTCGAAGGCGTGAAGATGGACGCCCGGAGGGCCAAGACACAGGTTGGCTTGGTTCACAACAGCTGACCGCAACGCGGCACGCCCAGGATCTCTGCGCCATCAGCCTCTCTCAATTTTGAGCCAAGTCCTACCAATTCGGAATACCTGCATAACATGTTGTAAGAATGGCGTATTCACCAAACCGTCAATTCCTGAGACAGCGCATGAACCAAGAATTAACTGAAGAAGAGATGCGTCGTGCCCTGTTCGGCAGCGCTGAAGTCTGCGCACGAATCCTCCCCCCTACCGTTCAGGAGCCCGTTCCAGAAGCGGTGACCCTGCCGGTTAGCAAACCCCTGGTGAAGAAGAAAGCCGCGAAAGCGTTCACTCCAAGACTGAAGGTCACGCTCCGGGTCGGTAATGAGTACGAAGGCCAGACGTTTGAGATGATTCATGAGGCTGATACGCTGAGCACCCTGCTGGCAGAGCAGGAAGCGGTAAAAGCAGCGAAGAAAAAGTACAAGTACATGGAAGTGGTATCGGTCAAATCCATGTAGAAATGACGCCGCTCCCAATCCATGCAATGTGTCCGAATTCGCTCCACACTCCCGCAGCCAATAAGACAGCGGCGGTAGCGCTTACCTGACTGAGCCAATGAATTATCTTCCCCCGCTAGGCCTCATTTGTCTGGCAGGAATGGGAGCGTTATCTCAAATTTTGCACCCCCTAGCGGCGCATAACCCACCGTGATTTTACCGCCCTGGCATTCTATTGCACGACGACTGATAGCTAGCCCGAGCCCAAATCCTCCAGTATCGCGATCTCGACTTCTGTCCATGCGATAGAACGGCTCGAACACACGCTCCTGCTCGTCGACAGGTATTCCGATACCATCGTCTTCAACGCTGAGAGTGAAGCCATTATCTGTATGTATGTGGGCACTGACACGAACCTGGTGCTCACAATATCGAATCGCGTTATTGATCAGGTTCTGGATCGCCCTGGCGGTCAGACGAGGGTCGAGCATAAAGTGCTCGCAAGCCGTATCAAAATTCAGGATTAAGGAAAATTCCAGGCTGTCCTGCTCATCTATGAACCCACCGAGCACGCTATCTAGGTAAGACTGGACAGGCACTGGTTGCCGCGCTGGTAGCTGGTAGGGGGATTGCAATCGAGTGTAGGAAAGCAATTCGTCTATGAGCGTGTCCAGTTCGCGCACGTGGTTGAGCATCTGCTCAAGCCGCAACTTTGTAGGCGGTTCCAGCGGGGCGGTCATGACCAGCGCCATGCCGAACTCCAACCGTGAGAGCGGAGTGCGCAATTCATGGGAGACTGCATTGAGCAGCTCCTGCTGCTGATTAAGCAAGCCCTCAATGTCCTGAGCCATCTTGTCAAAGACTTGGGCCAAGTCACCAATATTGGAACTCGGAGAAATACGCGTCCGCTCGGCGAGATTTCCGGCTCCCAACTTCATTGCGGTACGCTTGAGCCGTTGGAGGTCGCTCCAATGAGGCCATACCCAGATCAACAAGCAGCCCAACAGAGCGGCGCCAATGAGGATATTCATTAGCCAATAAATGATGTTGATATCCACCGGTGGATCCGGTGATACCAGTTCGATCACGTGGTCATCAGGGAGCAGCGTCAGGGCGGCGCCCAGCTCGCCGTAGAACCCCCTGCGAACGGCGTTCTTGCCTTGCTTGAGATCAGCTCGCTCGATATCGCTTAGGCTAGGATCGGCCAGTGGGATGACTCTTAGCTGCAAGGGGGCGAAATCTTGTTTCAGCTCGCGCTCCAGCGCAGCCCACGCCTCATGCGGCGTCTGGGAAAAACGCACTTGGATCAATCGTAACGTTCCCTTTGCCTGCTGCTGGTTGTACGTGACGGTGCGTTCGTCGAACAGCTTCAGGACGATTCCTGGGACGGCATAGAGCGCAACGCCGTACGTCACCAACATGATCAGGTAAAGCCGAGCGAGCATTTTGAACATGGTGATTGATCAACTATTTAGGACAGGATAAAGGGGCGACCGAAGAGCAAACGGGCTACTCGTCCCACTCGGATCGGCTCAGCAAGTAACCCTTGCCCCAAACGGTTTTGATCTTCCGAGGCTCGCTGGGGTCGTCCTCAAATTTACGTCGGAGCTTGGAGATGGCAACGTCAACAGATCGGTCGATGCCGTTAAATTCGATGCCTCGAAGTTGCTGGATCAACTGATCTCGACTCAATACTTCGCCCACATGGGTGGCAAGCACCAACAGCAGATTGTATTCGCCGGATGACAAGTCGACATTCTTGTTCCGCCACTGCACCTGACGTTCAGCCAGTTCGATGACAAGCTGTCCAAGTACGATCTGCTCAGCATTGGGACGGACGACCGCTGGTGTGCTGCGCCTTAACACAGTGCGAATGCGGGCCAGTAAAACCCGTGGCTCGCAGGGCTTGGCGACGTAGTCATCGGCCCCGGTCTCCAAGCCGAGTATCTGATCGTCGCTTTTGTCTCTTGCGGTGAGCATGATGATGGGCAATCCTGGGTTTTCGTCCCGCAACTGCCGGCAGACATGTAGGCCGTCTAGGCCCGGTAGCATCAGGTCGAGAATGACCAGATCGGGACGCAACCGATGCGCGCCTTCTAACGCCCGGTCGCCACGACTGATCACTGTGACGTCGAACTCATAGCGCTGGAGATAGCTGGCAATCAGTTCAGACAGAGCCGCGTCATCCTCGACAAGCATAATCCTAGTCATTTCACAGGCCATTCCCCAAAAGTGGGCAGCATAACCAAGGCATGCCTCATGTATGCAAAGTCTTAACAGTTCTTAACATCTTCCCTACACTTTTTTACATGCGCGTGGGACGCGGTCTCTAGCATGGTGCGATCTTTGGGGGAGCGCCATCATGCCGTCTTTTTTTCGACTAAATCCATACCGTTTGCTGGTCTGCGTGGGCTTTGCTGCGTTAGCGGGCTGCAATGAGCCACCGCCATCGCAGGATATGCCCCCACCTGAAGTTAGTGTGGAAACAGTAAAGATCCAGCCTCTCACGATTACGACAGAGCTCAATGGCCGGCTTGTGTCTCCGCGAACCGCTGAGGTTCGTGCACGGGTAGCCGGCATTGTGCTGCAGCGGGTTTACCGAGAAGGCACCGACGTCAAACAGGGTGACGTTCTTTTTCGCATCGATCCGGCACCGTTCCAGGCCGACGTTGAAAGCGCGGAAGCCGCTTTGCGCAAGGCCGAAGCTAACGAGTATCAAACTAGGCTGCAGGCAGATCGTTATGCGGAACTGGTGAAAATCAACGCGGTAAGTCGGCAAGAATCCGAAAACGCTCGTGCGGGATTCCTGCAGGCCCAGGCTGACGTAGCTTCGACCCGTGCGGCTCTCAAGCGCTCACGGTTAAACCTTGGCTACGCGACAGTGACCGCGCCAATCTCCGGGCGTATTAGCAAAGCCATGGTGACTGAGGGCGCACTTGTGGGCCAAGGCGATGCCACCGCCTTGGCAACCATCCAGCAACTGCAACCCATCTATGCCGACATCAACCAATCTACTCGACAGATCAGCGAGTTACGTAGCTCGTTACAACAAGGTCAGCTGCAGCAGCTTGATCGAGGGCAGATTACCGCCACGCTGATTCAAGAAGATGGCAGCCTGTATGCACTGAAAGGACAGTTGCTTTTCTCAGACCTGACGGTTGATCAGAGCACCGGCCAGGTCGTGCTGCGCAGCGAATTCCCTAACCCTCACAGTGAACTGCTCCCAGGTAGTTTCATTCGTGTGAAGCTCGACCAAGCTCGCACAGCAGAGGGCATCACCATCGCTCAACGCGCAGTGCAGCGAGATGCCGGAGGTAAGTCTCTGGTGATGATCGTGGACGCAGAAGGCAAAACCCAAGAGCGCGCCATCTCACTCGGTGAAGTAAAGGACAATCGCTGGATTGTGAAAGCTGGGCTCAATGCAGGGGATCGCGTGGTGGTTACAGGCCTTCAGCATGTACAGCCGGGCATCGCAGTTACCGCAGTGGAAGAGCCCGCACCATCGGCTGCGCAGGAGCAGAAGTGATGCCGCAGTTCTTTATTGATAGGCCGGTATTCGCTTGGGTCATCGCATTATTCATCGTTCTGGCGGGACTGCTGGCTATACCGAACTTGCCTGTTGCCCAGTACCCTAGTGTGGCCCCACCCCAAATCGAATTGACGGCAACGTATCCAGGTGCGTCTGCTCAGACCATTGATGAAAGCGTGGTGAGTTTAATCGAGCAGGAATTGAACGGGGTTAACCACCTACTTTATTTCGGCTCGAGCAGCAGTCAGGGGCGGGCGACCATGACCGTCACCTTTCAGCCGGGCACTAACCCGGAGCTGGCCAAGGTAGACGTGCAGAACCGACTTAAAGTGGTGGAGCCGCGTTTGCCTCGTGCTGTGACGCAGCAGGGATTGCAGATCGAAGAAACCTCGGCAGGTTTCTTGATGATCGCGACTTTGACCTCGACAGATGGCAGGCTCGATGAGATTGCGCTGAGCGATTATCTGACTCGTAACGTAGTCAATGAACTCAAGCGGCTTGATGGTGTGGGTAAAGCGCAGTTGTTTGGTGCCGAGCGCGCCATGCGTATCTGGGTCGACCCGCAAAAACTGGTGGCTTTCAACCTGACACCTGCAGATGTCAGTCAGGCTATTTCCGAGCAGAACGTTCAGGTCTCTGCCGGCAGTATAGGCGACTTGCCATCCTCTACGGATCAAGAGCTTACTGCAACGGTCATGGTGAAAGGTCAGTTGAGCACACCTGAGGAGTTTGCCGCCATCGTGCTCAAGGCAAATCCCAATGGCTCCAACGTCACAATCGGTGATGTGGCAAGGGTTGAAGTAGGTGGTCAAAACTATAACTTCGCGACCCGCCTAAACGGTCAACAATCGGTTGCATTGGGCGTACAGCTCGCACCGGCTGGTAACGCGTTGAGCACCGCCACCCATGTGCGGGAAAAGCTTGATGAGTTGTCGCGGTATTTCCCGGCAGGCGTCAAATACGATATCCCTTACGACACCTCCCCGTTCGTGAAAGTCTCGATCACCAAGGTCATTCACACATTGCTTGAGGCAATGGTGCTGGTGTTCATCGTGATGTTTGTATTCCTGCAGAACATTCGTTACACGCTTATTCCTGCTCTGGTAGTACCTGTCGCACTGATGGGTACGTTTGCCGTGATGTATGTGCTTGGCTTCTCCATCAACGTTCTGACCTTGTTTGGGATGGTGTTAGCCATCGGCATCCTAGTGGACGACGCCATCGTCGTCGTGGAAAACGTCGAGAGGCTAATGGCGCAGGAGGGGCTTTCGCCGAAGGATGCCACTCGCAAGGCAATGACCGAAATCAGCAGCGCCATCATTGGCATCACACTGGTTCTAACTGCCGTATTCATCCCTATGGCCTTCATGTCCGGCTCGGTCGGCGTGATTTATCAGCAGTTTTCGATTTCGATGGCGGTTTCCATCGTGTTCTCTGCATTTCTCGCTCTGAGTCTGACGCCAGCGCTGTGCGCGACCCTGCTCAAACCCATTGCAGCAAACTCGCATCACGAGAAGAAAGGCTTCTTTGGCTGGTTCAACCGTCGCTTCGACCGCATGAGTAACGGTTACGAAAGCTGGGTGAGCAAGGCGGTTGGCCAGTTGGGCCGCTACATGTTGGTGTTCGTCGTATTGGTGGGCATCATGGGACTGCTGTTCACCCGTTTGCCGTCCTCATTCCTGCCGGTTGAGGATCAGGGCTATACCATCACTGATGTTCAACTGCCGCCAGGTGCCAGTCAGAATCGCACCATTGAAATCGCCAAGCAGATCGAAGCGCATAACGCTCAGGAACCTGGCGTTGCTAATACCGTCATGATTCTCGGATTCAGCTTTTCCGGGAACGGGCAAAATGCTGCACTTGCCTTCACTACCTTGAAAGACTGGTCTGAGCGAGAAGCAGAAGACTCGGCACAGTCCATTGCTGATCGTGCCAGCGCAGTGTTTTTCGCGCTCAAAGACGCCATGGCTTTTAGTCTGCTTCCGCCTCCAGTGGAGGGCCTAGGCACGTCAGGTGGCTTTGAAGTGCGCTTGCAAGATCGCAGCGCACAGGGTTATGACGCACTGCGCCAAGCCCGTGATGAGCTACTCAGCAAAGTCAGTGAAAGCCGGATCCTGCAGAATGTGCGTGAATCCGCTCTTGCGGAAACACCTCAAGTGAACATTGAGGTGGATCGTCAGCAAGCCAATGCCATGGGCGTTTCGTTCTCCGCTATAGCCAATGTCCTGTCCACATCCCTGGGCTCCGCCTATGTGAACGACTTTCCAAATCTCGGGCGCATGCAGCAAGTGATCGTGCAAAGTGAGGGTGATCGTCGGCAGCAGGTTGAGGACATCATGAAACTGGAAGTCCTAAACAACCAAGGCCGTATGGTTCCTGTCTCCGCGTTCTCCAAAGTGAAATGGGAGAGAGGGCCTGCGCAGCTCAATCGTTACAACGGTTATCCCTCGGTCAGCCTGTCCGGCGAGCCTTCCCCAGGCCACAGTACAGGTGAAGCCATGGACGAGATGGAGCGGCTAGCCTCGGGTTTACCATCGGGCTTCGCCCTGCAATGGACGGGGCTGTCGTTGCAGGAAAGCATCTCGGGTGGTCAGGTGCCGTTGCTGCTCGGCTTGTCGATGCTGGTGGTCTTCTTATGCCTCGCCGCACTTTATGAAAGCTGGGCAATTCCAGCTGCGGTGCTGCTGGTTGTTCCGTTGGGCGTCATAGGCGCGGTATTGGCGGTAACGTTGCGCGGAATGCCGAACGACGTTTTCTTCAAAGTCGGGCTGATCACTATCATCGGTCTGTCAGCCAAGAACGCCATCCTGATCATTGAGTTCGCCAAGAGTTTGCACGATCAGGGCATGGGCCGTGTGGAGGCGAGCATTCAAGCTGCACGCCTGCGGTTACGCCCAATCATCATGACGTCGCTGGCGTTCATCCTGGGCGTAGTTCCGCTGGTCTTCGCGTCGGGTGCCAGCTCGGCCAGTCAAAAAGCCATCGGTACGGGCGTGATTGGCGGGATGCTGACGGCGACCTTGGCAGTCGTGTTCGTTCCAGTGTTCTTCGTAATGGTTATGGGGATCGTGGAGAAGGTGAGACCTGGTAAGGCTTCCGACGCTCACGCCAAACAAGGGCAAGCTCATGAATAATTTGTCTTCTCCGATCCTCGCCGGGGCGCTGGCTGCAATGCTGGCTGGATGCTCACTAGCACCCGCTTATCAGCGTCCATCCTTACCTGTTCCTGAGCAGTTTCCAGGTGTCAGCGTAGCAACGCAGGAAGCTTTGCTACCGGATAGCCGAGGAGTGTTCCGCGACCCACGTTTGCAACGTTTGATTGAACTGGGCCTCGCGTCCAACCGAGACTTGAAAGTAGCTACTCTGAACATTGAACAGGCCCGCGCTCAATACCGAATTCAGCGAGCCGATTTGCTGCCCTCTGTAGATGCGACTGGAGCTTTCACCCGACAGCGCGGCCAAACTGGCTTTGCATCGCCGCAGGGTGAGAGTCAGGTCAGCAACCTTTACAACGTCGGAATCGGTCTCAGTTCGTATGAACTGGATCTTTTCGGGCGGGTGCGGAATTTGAGCGATGCCGCTCTTAGCGAATATCAAGCGATCAGTGAAACCCGCCAAGCAGTGGCGCTATCGCTAGTAGCTGAAATTGCGACGGCTTACATCAATCAACGTGCAGCCAGCGAGCGGATTGAGGTGACGCGACGTACCTTGAAAAGCCGAGAGGAAGGTTTGGAGCTGATACATCAGCGACTGGAACTAGGTGTGGGATCTGACCTGGATCTAAGTCAGGCTCAAACCTTGGTAGAGGGTGCCCGCAGCGACCTTGCTGTACTCGATAGAACGCTTGCACAGGCGGACAACGCACTGGTATTGCTAATCGGCCAGCCGCTGCCGAGCGATTTACCTACACCGTTGTCTTTGGCTAAGCAAGGCCTAAATCAGACTATGGAACCGGGGCTACCGTCCGAATTGCTGAACCGTCGGCCCGATATTCAGGCTGCAGAGCGGCGACTTGAGGCCACCTCTTCCAATATTGGCGCTGCAAGGGCAGCATTTTTTCCGAGAATTTCCCTGACTGCTAGTTCCGGTTCCACCAGCGCTGAACTCAATGAGTTGTTTTCTGGCGGCAGCCGGGCTTGGAGCTTTGCACCGCAGATTCAGATTCCGATTTTCAACTACGGGCGCAACCGAGCGGAACTCGACGTCGCCAAGGTGCGTCGTGATTTGCGGGTGGCTCAGTACGAGAAAAGCATTCAAGTGGCGTTTCGTGAAGTGGCCGACGAGCTTGTCGCCCGTGAACCGCTTCAGCGCCAGTTTATTGCTCAGCAACGACAGCTGGACGCAGCGCAACGAAGCCTGACGTTGGCTGATCAGCGTTATAGACGTGGCCTAGATGGTTATCTGACTAAACTCGACAGTGAGCGGACTGTGTACGGCGTACAAAACTCTGTCGTCGAAGCAAGGCTGCAGCTCGCACTATCCCAGGTAAGCCTGTTCAAGAGCTTGGGTGGAAATTGGTCTGTTCGGGAATAGGAACTCGGATATCTCTTATTAACCTGAGGCTGCTGCAGCGCACCGACTACAACCCAGTCGGTGCGCGAGCTTTCGAGCGATCATGACCGCCTGCAGGAGCGTTCGCAGTTTCAATATCGACACGAACAATCGCAGGCAGCCTGGCCGTTTCACGTCGTCATCCGCAAACCCGCAGATAGGCTTTTAGAGGTGACGCATGGGCGGTCAGATAGCTCGCATCCAATCAAGGGTGTGCCGGAAAACAGGGTATTCCTGATCAATCGTTTCCGATTGCCAGCCCCGAATATTGTCCTCCTGAGCGATGATGGCTGCTTCTCCCTTGTCCACGATGTTCAGAGCATCCTCGATGCACCCCATTGGCCAGATCCAAGTTGAAAACGTCGCCTTCATGGCCTCATGCGCGGCGTTTGCAAGTGGTTGGCCTTCAGCGTGCCTTGCGAAGGCAGCCCAGCAGTCCGCTGCGGTTCCGTACTGGGATTTCTGAGGCAATCCATTGCCTCCAAGCTGAAAGCCTTCGGCTTGGCCGACAACCTGAAGCGCCGATCTTACGTTATCCATCTCCTCGCACTCCTTCAAAAGCCACGGCCCCCTAGCGTGGGTGAATGCAAAATCCAAGTCAGCGATCACGCCACATTTGATGCCCATCGCCGTCAGTACAGAAAACCCTTTGGGTATAGCGGTGCAGCTCCCGAGGGCAACGAAACAGATTCGGTCGAGATCTGGGCTAACGCCATAGAGCTTTTCGTAGATGAGGGGTAAAAGTCTCTGGTCTGTCTTGCCTTCGCACAGAATTACCTTTTCAGCAAAATAGATCTCCGCAATGTTTCCGAGCTCAAAAAGCGTTCGCGATTGGGATTGAGCCTCTGCTATAGCTTGGGCAACCGCTGTGCCCATAGGAATGCGAACCTCGGAACCGTTTTCACGTGAGCGGCGCACGATCACCGTTTCAGGCGCATTATCCCTACTTACCATCAATGGCGAATGGGTCGTGAACACAACTTGGTAGCCGGATTTTGAAAGCACATGGAGTGCTTCTCTTAGGCCCCTGACACCTTGCGGGTGAAGGAAAATCTCGGGCTCATCAATCAGCAATAGGCGACGGGAAAGGTCTTGATCGCGAGTCTTGCGGATGTCGGCCAAAAGCCGAATCAGGGCCATCTGGATAGCACGCTGAGCACCGCTACCTAAGGTGTCGAACCGTCTGGTTTGGCCAGAAATTTCATCGGTTACATTCAGATCCCCGCTCTTGAAAAACTCCTTCACATCGATTGATGGTACGTCCAGGTTCAGTAGCAACCCAGGGAAGAAGCTTGAGAGAGCGTTGTTGGCACTGGTGTCGAACTGGGCCAGTAACGGGGATCGATTTTCACCATCGGATCCTAGGATGTTTCTGACTGCTGTGAGCGCATCCTGAACCTCTTGGTGGGCTGTCAGGATGGGTGCCATGATTTCATCCAGCAGCCCTCGGATTGTGCTGCCAGCTTTGCCTTTACCTAAGTCCTCCTGGACATCATCCATGGCGCGGATATGCAACGCTTCAGGTAACAATGCCGAAATGGCTTGAGGCAATCCCGTCGGATAGGAGCGCCACGACGTAGGGAGACCTTGCTCATCTATATCAGCAGTACCCCAGACCTCTGTGGTCGGTTTGCTTGAGCCCGAAGCAGAAATCCTTATCCAAAGGTCACCGTTGATGCAGTAAGGGGTAATCGCTGCTTGATGTTTGGCTTCAGGGATTTGCGCAATCAGTTCTTCGGTAATCCCGGATATGCAGGCGCTGATGATAATGGGCTGAGTCGGATCATTCGCGTCTGTCTTTGCAAATGCCTTGGGCGCAAGCACTAATCTGATCGCGTCGAGGATGGTGGATTTTCCTGCGTTATTTTGACCGACCAGAGGGGTGAAATCGCCCAGTGGCAGGGTTACATGCTTGCAAGAGCGGAAGTTCTTGATATGTATTTTGCTCAGGGCGTGCATGAGATGAATTCCTTTTCTACGGTGGGCAGGGCTCCTCAGCGTAGCCGAAAAGTGGCGATGCGCCATAGTCCTGACACCATTGCTCAAGGATGCAGCAGCGCTGTGAGCACATGTCCTCTACCGCGCAAGCGGAGCGCGCCGGCCTAGGATGGGCCAGAGGCTTGAGGATGAACGCCCGGAGGGCCAAAACCTGGCAAAGCCAGGGTTTGGTTTACGACAGCCGTACCCCGAAGGGGGCAAGCCCAAACCCGACTCTGCGTCAGTCGCTATCAAGCTGCGAGACACCAGTGCAGATACTTGGGGCTATTCGGGCTACCGATGTGAGCTGGTTAACTAAAGCTTTGCGGCTACGTACTGCTCTGAGTCGCCCCTGGCCCAATCATCGCTCCAACAAACCGTTTGTGGTTTGCCGCGCTCGTGCCACATCACACCTTCTGACCGTCGCCGTGATGCATCTTCATTGTCACCGCCCGGCCATGCGCTACGTTCCGTCACAAAGATCCACACGCAAGCAAGCCCATCTTCCTTCAGGAATGTCTGGAAAAGCTGCTGATCGATAAACGCGTGTGAGCCATCACCTGGGCTTCTGCCGCAAACGAAGCGAATATCTCCAGAGTTATCCACGTAGACAGCTTCATCCGTAGGGTGCGGCTTCAGGTTGAGCCTCTGGGCCAGCCAAGGCGCTGGTATTAAAGCCTGTGCGCCTTCTGGCATTGAGACGTCCAAGTGAGATTCCCAATAGTGCCGGAAGCACGGATAGGCAACCTCTACTTCACCCAAATCGTAAAAGTCGTAGGTTGACCATTGCTCTTGAGCCCATGTCGAGCGCCATGGAGCCTCCCTGAGATAGCCATCATTGGTTAAATCACGGGAAGTCCAAGAGACCACGTCCAACTTTTGCTTTTTTCGGATGTAATCGAGAAGCTGTTGTTCGTCCTCCTGCCTCACCAACACCGGCAGCAGGAAGCGCCACTGTTGTTGCCTCGAGCCATGCTCCCCGCCTTTCTTCTCCGGGTACTTCACTGTCACAGAACGGTGTTCGTGTAGAGGAATTCACCTATCTAAACCCTGGGCGCGTCTCCGGGACTACCCAAGCTGACCGCAAACCAATGGCTGATGCCTACTGGCAGCTTGGGGATATGGAAAGCATTGATGGCCCAGGCGCGGAATACTTTTCCGATTTGCTGCTCAGGGCGAAGACCATGCTGGATCGGCTGGCCACATCCGAAGCCAATACGGTTTTGGTTTTCAGTCACGGGCAGTTCATCCGCGCAGTCGCGTGGTTTATCCGGTACGGGGAAGACGCCGGCACGTCTGAGAACATGCGCCTGTTCCGTGAGCTCGATGCCAAAGATCCTTTGCCGAATTGTGCGGGCTACGACTTGGAGCTTCGGGATGGCCGTTGGGAAGTGAAACACCAGGTTGGGCAGGATGGTGAGGTGAAGTTTATCGACGAGTTCTGCACGGATCAGGGTGTGGCGCCTATCCCGACGAACGTGATGACGAGAAAGCGGCGCGAGATACTGAATGGCATACGGAGCGCCGAGGACGATTTCACCGAGTGATTTTTAGTGCCGGGTGGGGAACCAGTCGCCCGATGCGGGCGGGTTCTCGACGAAATCTATCGAATTGGTGAGCTCGTACTGGATGTCCGCAAATACTCCTTCGAGATTCGGATGAGTGCCTGATTTCCTAAGCTCAGCTACCAACTGCAAGAGCTCTTTCCCGTGCAGCAATGGCATCTGGATATGGCAGTACACCGTGTCGTCATCGTCCTGAGCCATATGGCCTTCCTGCTTCGTCGAGTTTGGTTTGGGCGCTCCCCTACGGGGCCGGCTGTCGTGAACCAAGCCATCGGCGGGCGCCGCCGTCTTGGCCCAGGGGGCTTCCATCCTAGTGCCTGCGGCCTCGCGGCCTGCGCGCTCCGCTTGCCTTGGAGCAGGGTACCAATGTCGTTATCCAGAAACTCAACCAAGCTCTTGGGTCAGGTAAGCTGATAGCCAAGGCTAACCATGTTCTGAATATCTTGAAGGAGGACAGTCTTATGGGGTTGATCCAGGCAGTTCGGCAACGACTTTTCAAGGACAAGCGACCGGAGTGGGAGATCCAGCGCGAGAGAGAATTCATCCAAGCCGCCAATCGACTCAAGACGCTCCGGGTAACCCCGAGGGGTGGCATGTCCATCGACCCGGAAGAAATTCGCGATCAGATCATCGCCGCTAGGGAAGAGTACAAGCACCTCGCCCGCAAATAACGCGCTTAGCTCGATTGCCATCATGGTCACGCCGGTAACCGACGGTAGGATGTCCTCGGTGAAGGCGTCTAGGCACCCCGCTAACAGCTTTGGCCATTTTGCTTCCCCCCCCACTGCCTATGCATATTCGCCCGACGGTTCCGAAAGAGTAGGCAGTCTTTCAGAGCCGCCCGCCTAGGTCTTACTTGTCCAGTTTGCTGAACCGGCTCGATAGTGTCTGAGGATCTATCACCTGCCAGGCATCAGGATCTGCAGTCATGCTGAGCATTTTCCATGCGCCCCACAGATAAAATCCTGCAGCTAGGCATGCTTCCACGAAAGCGTAATGAGTGATCTGCGATATACCTGTGTGATTACCCATGCCGGTCACAGCGAGAAGAGATGCAGAGACGGGCCATCCGATGACGAAGACCAAGCAAAAAGCCAGAGCCGCGTAAAAGATC
This sequence comes from Pseudomonas sp. GW821-FHT01A09, assembly GCF_058986725.1. Taxonomy (NCBI): domain Bacteria; kingdom Pseudomonadati; phylum Pseudomonadota; class Gammaproteobacteria; order Pseudomonadales; family Pseudomonadaceae; genus Pseudomonas; species Pseudomonas sp. GW821-FHT01A09. The sequence continues at coordinate 167,823 of NZ_JBYSWB010000009.1, read as the reverse complement.
ATCATTGCGGGTACTGTCCAGCGGTATTTAGTTGCAAAATTACTTTTTCCGCCTTTCTTTTTATAGCCATACAAGACGCCAAAATTCTTTTCTTTTTTATTTGAGTTCTTGCAGATCGTATAGAGAGTGACCTCATCCCCCGAGTTCAGCTCCTCAAAAAAATCAGACTCCATCTGGATGTTTGGCAGCTTGTTGCCATCCACAGTTATCAACGTCTTGTAACCCTTAGTCATACGATCAGTCACTCTGATAGAGTCAATTTTACCCGTGACTTTCGTGCAGTCGAATTTGATCACTACATTCCCTATGAATTTTTAGCTAGCCAAAATTTTATATTGTTACCGAGCATCAGCCTGCGGTCTTTTATGACAAGCGACTCGCCGCTAGTGTGATCGATATTTTGCCCGCCAAAACGGGCATGCCCCACGAGGGGGACTATAGCCCGTGGAGTGGATCATGGCAATGTGACTCTATGCTCGATTTTGGAGCGAGTTATGCTGCCGCACCAGGCACTTGCCGCCGTCATCCGAACCCTACGTGTAATGAAGGGGTTTACTCAGGCTGAGCTACCAGCAGATCGTAAGCACCTATACAAGCTGGAAGCTGGCTTATCTGACATCACCCTTGGCATGCTGGAGCAACTATCCGAAAGTCTCGGGGTAGAGCCTGCCATGCTCGTTATGCTTGTGAGGGCAGTAGAAAAAGGATGCTCAAGCCAGGAAGTGGCCAATTTGGTCGCAGTTCAGCTTCGGGATTTCGAGCATCAGGGTGGCCCAGCGGAATTGACTCGCCAGCTTGATCTGGGAGGCGTCAAAGCAAGAGAAGCGGCTAGATCTGAACGCTCATCTGCGATTCGGGCTTGTAAAGAAAGGGGTCTCACTCAGCGTGAGACAGCAGAGGAGCTAGGCATCTCTAAATCTACGGTGTCTCGAGCATGGTGAGCGTTCATCAGCGCACCTGTGGATGGTGAATGCCACGTACAGATCTGTGCTCTTCTAAATGGCACATCTCAGCCTTCCATTTTCTGAGAAACGTCTCCCAGTCAGTCGCATACGGCCCCTCGACTACGCGAGTAGATCCCATGCTCGCGCACCGAAAACGTTCCCGCCATGGTTGTGGAATCACCGCCTCTCGAACAATCCAGATTCCGGTCGGTAACTCCTCTTCGGGGACGGCGTTGGCAACCTCATCGATGCTTAAGGCTCGACTGCGCAAATGCGAGCTGTCGCTATCATGGGCATCAATGTCATCAAGAACCTCCAGGGTTTCTGCAGCCATAGGATCTCCGGGCGAGAAGCGGGCTAGTTCCCAGAGTGCTTTCCTCCTAGCCATCTCACGCTGGTAGATATTATCAGTGGCCATTACTGCCTTTCCTTGATCTGTGGTTCTGGATCGACGAGTTCGCGGTAGAGCGTGGAGAGCAATCGCGCATCTAGCAAGGCATGGTGCGGAAGCTCAGGGAGGGTCACGTCTCCAATGTCACCAGCTTCAAGGTGCTTGAACAGCTGGATCAGGTTGGTTGGCTTGTTCACGACATGACGAGGCCACAAGTGATCAATGTAAGCCAGCTGACAGAAGAAGTCCCAGTCCCATTCCGGCGCATCAGAGCAAATCTCCAGTGAGCCATCGAGGCCGTTCAAGAAGGTCTTCAGCGCTACCTGAGCATCGATGAGAGAGACCCCGTGAGCTCGCAGGTCGAGCTGCGGGAGGACGTTCCCGATGACGAAGTCACTGCAGTCCTCGACTTGATACGTGTCTGTGAGCTCCACATAGAACTCGTCGTCGGCTTCTGATACCAACGCCAACGAGATCAGCTTGGTGCTTTGGTTTAGCTGAGTGAACTCGCAGTCTAGAAAAAGCTTCATTGCCGGAACCTTTTGGCTTCAAATCACACGTCGAAATCTGCAGAGGTGCCAGTTGCCAGCGGGTGGGTGTCGTAGGCTGCATCAGCTTGGTCGAGCAGGTTCACCAGAGAGGTTTCCGAAATCACGTATAGGTCGGCGGCAGCTGAAATGTAAGCAGTTGCCGCACCATAGCGGAATATCACATTCTGGGCTGTGTCGGCGCTGGTGATGGCGTCGATCCGTAAAAGCGACATTCTTGTAACGAACTCCGTGCTTCCAAGTGTTTCAATCGAGTCCACGGGTGCTCCTTCCGACCAAGCCTTGGGGTGCTAAGAATAGCCTCAGGTTACGGGGCGGTGCATCGCAAAAAACCGCCATCGGCTGAGTCGCTAGAGTTGTTTGGTCAGACTCGGTGATCTGAGCAAAGGGGTAACTGATGGATGAATCACGACGAGTGGAGGGTCGCGTCGATCAGGAAACACACCATCCTGAAATCCTCCTGATCAGTGGATGGCCCGGCGATGGACACAGAAAAGATCATCATCGCGGCAAAAGTGAGACCACATAGGCGCCGGATCAAATGTTAACCGCGCCGGCGGTGAACGTCGAAGGTTCAGCCTCTGATCCTAGGGAGCATGGCTGAATTCGGTTTCGCCGCTACACTCAGCCAACCCTATTTGGTCTGGCCTGCGAAAATGCATGATGATCAGCTTCCTTCAATTCCTGGCAACGTGCCCATTGATGAATGGAAAGCTGCTTGGGCTATCGACCATGACATGCTTCACTGCACTGAGTGCTTGGCGGGTCAGTTCGTCCACTTGTCGAATCACGATTTCACCCACGACCAGGAATGCTCACTGTTCGGGTTTGGGCAGAGGCCATGGGAAGACCTCGCGCGGTTCATAGCTGATTCACGCTACACATGGAGCGAGTGATGCCAATGCCATTGAGCCCTAAATGGACAGATTTATGGGTGCTAGCCGGCGACATGCTGAATTGTGCCGAATGCCGCGCCCCGCAGTTTATGCAGCAGCGCAACATGGATTTCATTCACGTAAAGGGCTGCTCGAGAGAAGGCCCTGGTCAGCGGCCATACATGGAGCTACTCGCGATCCTGCAAGCTGATCAAAAATCGTGGAAGTAGCTAACAACGACGACGGTATCATTTCTGACGTCTACAGCGCTCAGAGCAATACCGAACTTCATCCCAGCACCGAGCCCATTTCTTGCGCCAAGTGAATGGCCTGCCGCAGGTTGAGCAGTCTTTGACAGGTAATTGGCTCTTCTTCATTGATGCCTCCATAGCAAACTACGTTTTGGACTATCAAATGGATCACCATGGCGCTGACCTACAGGAGCCTTCTCTGACGTTGTATGCTTGATCAACGATCCGTTAACTAGGCTTAGGACATGACAGCAGGTACTGAGCCTGAAAGCTCTTCCGGTCGCCTCACGGCAAGGGAAGTATGCCAGGTACTTCGGGAAGTCGTCTTCGAGCGCCTGACAATGACCAAAGTCGGTGGCCAAACTTGGGACAAGGTCTATGCGTGCCACTTTGTCGTCGATGTCGAGGGCTGGCGTATCACTCTGTACAACGATTGTGATGAGCTTGATTACTGCGAAGAGTGCACTAGCCCGGATGGCCGGCGCTGGCGCTTTGATCCTGGTGCTCGATTCGGAACAGACCCGGTCGCGCTGCTGAGCACCTGGGAACACCAGACCCTTGAGCGGCTCCTGAAAGCAGTGTGAGATGGCCGGCTCGGTGCGTGCCCATCCGGGACGGCTGTCGTGAACCAAGCCTCGCCGTGCCGACGAGTCTTGGCCCTCCGGGCTTTCATCCTCACGCCTGGCGCGCTCCGCTTTCCTGCGATACCCCGCATAGCCATTGCTCTCCCATGAAGCCCGGCTCATCTCTGTACCACCTAGGTTGTGGTGACGATTGCCTGTTGGCCATAGAATCCATGGTGTACGACGGGCTGGCCAACACCGACGGCGCGACTACCGACGAATCCGAAATGTGGACACCTGACCAGGCCACCTACGCAAGCTTCGCTGTTAGATGCCGGAATTTAGTTGCAAACAACCAGGCAGAGACTGACATCGAATTCGTGCGTGAACGCTAGGTTGATGGCGTGCCGACCGCACTGGCCGTGGAAGAATTGATCGTCCGCAGACGAGGCCTCAAAGTTGCTTCAGAGTAAGCAGAAAAATGGGAAGGTGGCATGACGACGAACATTTCCGGGCTCAGCGTTGGCGAGCAAATCGCTTACCTGAGAGAGGCGCTGGAACTGCAGGTCATTGTGGTATCAGACGTAGTGCATTGGGCAGATGACCAGATAGGTAGCCAGACGGATCCTGCCTACGAGCTGATAGACCTCGCTCTGAAGACCGGCTCAAACCGGTACGACACTGCAAGTCAGTTACTTCGAGTCGGGATGCCGTCCCTAAGCCGCGCGGAGGTATTGCCCTACGTGCTCGCCGAATCGCACAAGAGGCTCATTGCAGATCCGGCTTTTGGAAAGACCCTAGCGGAAGGCCTGTATCATTCCTGGTTCAAGTTCAACTATGACTTCCCTGAGAATTTGAACCTGTGTGGCTACTTCGAGGATGCTAACGCCCTGGCTGAGAGCGGTGCAGTTGGAAAGATTGACCAGATCGATAGAGAGCTGCTTGAGTTTACTGCCCAGTTTCAAGGCTGTGATCGATTCGGGAGCATGCCTGGCCTATAGCGTTCTGTAATCCGCAAATACCAAGATAGTGGTATTATTGGAGCGATTTTACCAGGCGACGGATTAATACTTTAATAGCTCATTCGTATCTCGGAATATAATAACCAAATATTCCGCCAGTTTTTTTGTGACGGGCTACAGCTAATTATGGTTTAGAATCGCTATCGTCGGCGGCCGCCATAAACTCATCGAACCAGCGGCTGGCTGTAAATATGGCGAAGGTAGCTGCAAGCATGGAAAAAACTGCATACACAAACAACAGGAAGCCAACGAACCAAAGTACCGGTCTTCCAATACTGACAATCTCGTAAAAAATATGCGGCATTCCCGGGACTACAAAAAATGTCGATTTTGCCACCAATGCATAGGCCAAGGCCAAAACTTGCACTACTACGAAATGGACGAATGCCGCTATCATTAACAGAAACGGTGACGGATCTTCATCTGATCCCCCAGCTATTACAGAGCTGAACTTTGAATCCATACCCAGAAACACAGCGAGCCCGGCAAGAGTGAACCCCAACATGGTCGGAACAGCGGATATTACGATATCCCACCATCCTGGTGACACCCAGATATAGAAGCACGCGATACTTAATATCACGGAAAAAAAGAAGTAAAGAGAGGACGCAACTGCTGTGACACCTCCATACAACTTCCAATAGGCTTCCCATAGCCTGAAAGTTTCGCCATAGGATTTTCTCAGCCTTGAAAAGGCCGACGAAACTAGATTAACCATTTAACATGTCCTCTCTCATGGTTCGTGCCGCATCTTCAAGCGCGTCTTGTTGGGTTTGGACGTTAGGGTTATAGGTCACCGGCTCAGCCAGGGGGGTTGCTATCGTGGACTCGGTGACTATTTCTCCGCTCTCATTTCGGCCCCTAACTTCGACCTTACCGTTGGAAGCAGCAATTTTGGCAATGGCCATTAATTCAGTGTCCGGCTTCAGCCCCCCGTCATTCTCTTCTGTGTAAATGACTGTTTGTTTTTTAGCGTTTAGCTTTTGCAATCTTGCTTTAAATTTTGCATCTAGCCCAGACAGATCATCGGGGTTTGGTTTGCTAAGTTCCATCTCGATGCGTGACAACCTAGGCAAAGAAAAGAGTTCCTGCACTGTTCCTATTTGCGGTTCAATAGTAACTGTCAGCCGTCCCGAATTAGCCAGCTTCGAGTGCTCTGATACTCGCTCGAAAAACTTTTTGAGCATCAAAGCGGAAAGCGAGTCAGATCCAGACTTAGAAATGAAAAACAGGCGATGCCCTTTTGGGAAAAATACAAATGAGTATTTTTTGAAGTGCGGCTTAAGGTTTTCAGGGATTTTCACTGAGCCAACTTCGTTCCGTGTGGCGGCAGTCATTGCCTCGATATTGAACCAGTCAGCGGTTGCGTCAAGATTGAGGTACTTATAGAACTCACCAACATAGACGTCGTCCCTTTGGCCTTTGATAAAAGACCCTACTAACAGAACATCATCCCCTCTTACCTTTACAGCCAGCCCTTCTTTTTTCAGGGTTGTCAGATAATCTACATATGCATTGGCCTTATGGGGATGGAGTACGATATTTATGCAGCCAACGTAAAAGCGCTTATCTCTTTCGTAGCCATGCCCGCTTTCTACTACGTATTTATCCTTTGCCATCGCGCCATGATCCTTATGTTTGATTCTCAGGAAGCATGTCAGATCTAATGACTAATTGCACCACTCACGATGCAAAGCGCTTAGGCACAGCTTGTCTCCGTAGCAGTCATCCTGCCCGACGAAGGCTCAGATGCAAATCCGCTCAACGCTGCTCTCAGCTGTCGATTCAGAAACTCAGATTCAGAGCCAGATATCGGATGGTGGCAGCTTTGAGTTCGTTCGCGTCAGCAAGCGCCCGGTGTCTGCACACGGAGGATAATGATCGGTAGATATGTCCAGCCGCATACCGCCCAACGAAGCTCTCCAATGGCAACAAGGCAAATGAAGGATCTACCCCCGCAGCTTCGTAAAGCGTGTCTAGCCAGAAGCAATCCTGCGGTGAGCCAGAGCAAAGCGTAACGCCTTCGAATCGTGCGTTCAGCTCAGCAGCAATCAGACTCGGCTCCAAGCCGTCAGCCAGCAATGTCTCTCTTGAGATCCCATGCATGTCTTGTGCATCGAATGACCAATGAGTCCAGTAATAAACCGGACGGATCAATGCCTGGTACTCGAAGTCGGTGGACACGACGGCGATCTCGATGGGGTAGCTGTCTGGAGCGATTCCAGACGCCTCGAAATCGACAAACCACTTCGGACATTCCAACTGCTTTGGCCTCCGAATCAGTCGACGTCACCTGGGACGACGAGGCGTAACGGAGTGGGAAAGCGTGCGGCCACCTGATGCGGTGCTGCGCGCCCTTGAGATGAGCTAGATCCAGTCTTCTTCGCGAATACGCATGGGGTACACCTCGAGTTGGTTTACACCTCAAGCTAGCTCATATGCCATGCGTGGTCAACGGAGCGATAGAGCTGGCTGATCGCGAGCAGGTTGAACTCACCAAGCGCGGCTATCGCTCGCGAAGTCATTCACCGCGCCAGGCAACGATCCCGGAAGTCACAGTGAGCTCTGCGATCCCCTGCGCGATAAATTCAGCATTCTGATTCAGGGTATCGAGCGCTCCATTGATGTTGCCCGCGATGTCCTCTGAGCCACGTTGGCGTATCCACAATGAGACCTCTTCCAGGGCGGCTTGGAGCGCCATCTGATTAGTGTCCAGCTTGGATATTAGCTGAGTAATGAGCTGTACTTGGGTCATCAGGTGGGCATCCAAAAACATTGGCAAGCGCTCAGTATGGCTAACTGAGCGTGGTTTACCCGTCACTCAATAAATTGATTACGCCCTGCCAACCCCGCAAAAACAATTTGCAGGCAAGCCGCCGCGAGCAGCATCCACATTGATACCTGCCAGGTGCCGAAGAGTCCGTGGAGCCATTCCGCCAGAATTGGGGCAATTGACCCGAGCCCTACTCGCAGTTACACATGATCGCATCAGCGGTCATCCCCGTGCGCACGCCTCACGAAAACTTTGAACCATCGTCCTCATTCGCTTACCCAACCAGAGCGGGTGCACTGAGCGCCACGCATTGGCTGCCTCCTGGGCCTGAGCCAGGCCGTCCACTACGAGATTATGAAAATGACCGACGTTCATAAAGAAACCATCAAGGTACTGAATGACCTCATCGAGACCTCGAAAGATGGTGAGGCTGGCTTCAAAGATTTGGCTGAACATACCAAGAACGAGCATCTGCGTTCGGTGTTCACGAGCCGAGCCGCTGATACAGCTAGTGCCGCCGCTGAACTGCAGGGCCTGGTACGTAACCTCGGCGGTGACCCGGAGACCACCACCAGCGTGAGCGGCGATCTGCACCGCCGCTGGGTCGATCTGAAGTCAGCAGTGACTGGGAAGGACGATGCTGCACTTCTGAATGAAGCCGAGCGAGGTGAAGATGTGGCCAAGAAGAGCTACAGCAAGGCTCTGGAAAATAAAGATCTGACAGCGGATATCCGTGCGGTGGTGCAGAAGCAATACGAAGGCGTGCTGCGTAACCACGACCAGATCAAAGCGCTACGTGACCAGGCGCGCGCTCAGAAGTGAGTGAACGGCCCAGGCGCCATTTGGTTGCTTGGGCCAGTCTTCTGATGCCCCATTTCATACCTGATGATCCTACCCACAGTTGCTGAACGGTATATCTCCTTTCCGACTCGCTCCTTCGATCCAGACCTCAGCAAGCACCTCGCGGCTAGCTAACGATACGCTCGCATCCCCCCTCAGCCGAACAAGGCCTATCGCTCCTCAGCAAAGGCTCACATCCCGGTAATGGTTCCTGAACTTCCTATCAGCGATCCGACGCGTTGCAACCCTCGCGTACGTTAGAAATAGCCCAACAAATTTAATACACCTGAACCAACGTGCGGGCCATAGCTACTAATCGCTAGATCCCGATAGAAGATAGGAATGCTCATGCAGAATTTAGCGATCAGCCAAATCACCACTGCTCCGCTGACCATCATCGAAGACCTCGAGCTCTGCCATCGGCTTGGATGTCCGATGGAGATAGCGGAGAAGAAACTCTCTAAAGACCAATCCGAGGCTCACGATCAGCTTGCGATGATCCGGGAGAGTTCAGTCCGCATCACCTCTATACAGCCGCGCAACCTCACAATCTTCCCCTCGGCATCCGCACCTGAACCCTGCGACCCTGAGCAGCGATTGGCAGAACTCATCACGTCTGTGGAGCTTTTCGCCCCATTCTTTCCTGGGCTGGCGTTGATCACTAACACCGGAGCAGAAGACGGCAACGAGGGGAAGGTCTGGGATGAGTGCATTAGGCACTACCAAACCCTTGCAGCACACGCCGCAGGGCTAAGCATGCGCATCGCGCTTGAAGCGCTTGGCCCCTCGCTGATGAATCAGAACTCGATCCTATTCACCTATGGGCAAGCACAAGAAATGGCAACTGCGGTTGATCACCTAAATTTTGGCGTTTGTCTCGATATCTATAACAGCTGGCAGGACGCCAATCTGACGGAGAGCATCACGTCAAACCCGCCGCCTTTTATCGTTCAGATAGCTGACTGGCGCCGGCCTCACTCGTTACACGACCGTCTGGCCTTGGGCGACGGCAAGATCCCTCTAGCGGCAATCCTGCAGGCCATTGTCAACACCGGCTACAGCGACGACTTTGTCTTGGAGATATTCTCGCAAGGGGTGCCGGACTCACTCTGGCAAGACAAAGCCACCATCACAAACGCGATCCAGCGAAGCGTACAAAGCTTTCAGGAGCTGAGTGCCGAGCGATAGAAGCTGGTATGCCCTCGAGATACGCAGATAAAGTGCCTGAACTATCTGCGGACACCCTGATCGATAATTTGCAGCACCTGCTTCACTGATTTAGCACCGAGCTGCCCCGGGGCTGATGGTGACCCTACGCTGGCATACGTTAAGGCCGACCCGGTTAGCTCTCCCACCAGTCTGGTGGGGATGCCAAGTGGCCCCATGGCCATTGTCAGCAAAGGCTTTCGGGCATGGAGGGTCTTCATTTGGACGCTGGCGGACATGAGCGTTATCACGTCGGTAGGCGATTGAGGCATGGTCGCGATCTTCAAGATATCAGCCCCCAGCAGTTGCTGGCGTAGAAGCCGGCCCATGATCACATCCTGGCTGGGAGTGACCTTGAACTCATGGTTAGAGAGGATGACGGCTACCCCTTTTCGCCGCGCGATGCTGATGACATCAACGATCTGCGACTCCGGCTTCATCATCTCGATATCGATGAGATCGGCTGAACCGCCACGAAGTATTGCGCGGTAGAGATCGAAGTAATCCATCTCCGCCAACTCACGCTTCCCGCCCTCGGTCTTGCTGCGGAAGGTGACGAGCAATGGCTTGCCCATCAGGGCGTTAGATACCTGACTGACCAGTCCAACGATCTCGGCATTTGAAAGCTCCGGATGCAGGTAATCCAGGCGAAACTCAGCCATATCAACGTCTGCTGACTCTCGAATTGCTTCCGCCTGGTCGCTTACTTCATCGCGCGTCCTGCCGGTGATCGAGGCCACGACCTTTGGAGCTCCAGTACCAATTTCCAGGCCCTTGATTCGGAGGACATCAACAGTTTGTGGATCCGTATCTTCACTACGATCTCGATATGAGCGCCACTGCACAACGCTCGCCCGGATTTCGTGATCTAGCGCCGCGCAGTCCATTTCGGAGCTGGGCGGAGTGCTCGGGGTAAGGTGGGACAGCACGGGCTCAATGGCTATCTCACCTTTGAACCCGCTGCTCAGGAGGACATCGTGCTGAGCCTTGAAATCAATGTGGCCACTTCCGACTCCTCCGCGTCCTGAGTCAGAAATATGATAGATGGCGAGGCTGTCGATGTTGTCCCTCAAGGCATCAAGGGGGCATCGCTCATCGATGTTCATATGGAAGCTGTCGAGGATCATGCCCATGTTTTGGCCGCCGATTTCTCGCATCAGATCGCGACATTCTGCAGCGGTATGAATCAACGGGACTTCGTAGTGGTTGCAGACCTCGTAGAGCGTCCTGACACCGCGATCCTGAGCATAGGCGTCAACGGCTTTGCAGCAGGAAACCAAGCGTTTTCGGGCTGCATCCTTGTTTTGGCAATTGCGCGTCCACAGCGAGAGGCCGTGCAACGTCACCTGTTCTGAACCGGCCTCGACGGCAAAGTCGACAACCTTTTTGTAAAACTCGATGGCACCGGCTTCGGAAGCCTCCGATGGGCTTGTTGGGGCCGCATTAATGGGGTCAATTGCAATGATCTTCAGCCCGGCAGCCTTTGCCTGATCTCGCAAATCTTGAGGTTTTACGTCTCTATGATCACCAGCGTATTGAATACCGTCCAGGCCAAGCTCAATCGCCTTTTTGGTCACCTCAACTGCGTCGGTGATGCCCAATGTCCATGTGACCACGCTGATACCCATAGAGACCTCCGGTAGCGAACATACTGATCTAGACGCCTGGAACTGGCGCATGGGTCTTCGAGACCCATAGAGCTCGAGGGGTTCCATCCGAAGCAACGACGACTACGGCTATGCTCGAAGCCATTGCCCATCAGTGAAGCTGGCTCTATAGGTGTCACACGCCTTACGAAAAACAGTGCCCTTCAACCACCTTGATGAGTCGTGAGAACTTTGACCTTTAGCGCCCCGTCTAATAACGAAATCGAACAAAGGAATGAGCTCGTGTCGTCCATCAATTTCGCTGCGGTTATCGGTGCAGACCCCTTTGAGGTATGGCATCAACTACGACAGTTTGGCGCCATCGACAAGTGGCATCCAGACGTCAGGGACTGTGTGATCCAAGGCGGTAAGCTGTCCGGCGACGGGGGCTCTCTTCGAACACTCAATCTACGTAACGGTGAGGTGGTGCATGAGCGCCTCCTAGCCATCGATAACAATAAGATGGCCATGAGCTATGGATTAAGCAGCCCAAGGCTTTTGGTAGAGAATTTCTTTGCTCACCTTCAGATCATCCCTGCAGCAGATGGCATGAATAGCGCCGTCACCTGGAAGGCACGCTTTGATGTCTGTGATCCGAAGGCGATGGTGAATTACGAGTCCGCCATCGGAGAGTTCATCCTCAATGGCATCCAAGGGTTAGCCGACCATTTGGGGGCCACGGTGCAGTTCGCGACGGATTCACGACCGCAAATCGCTAGAGCGAAATGCACGACCACATAGAGTGAGGCGATGAGCGCAAATTCGCCTGCGCAGAGGTTCATTTGCGGTAGCAGCTTTTAGCGAACGCTGGTTGTTCAAGTCCACCGTGGCGACTGCTTCATATGCCGCCCAAGTAGGGCGCGGCCGTCTTGTTGAAAAAAATTTCCAACCGATCTCTTGAAAACGCTTTTCCTCGCTCCTAGATATTTTTCACGCGATGCCGAAGTCGGGTCGCGTGTTAATCACTTGGAGAAACCTCAGGAGATTTTGCAATGGCTACTACTCTCTCGCTAGCCCCACTCTTCCGTCAGTCTGTGGGCTTTGATCGTTTCAACGACTTGTTCGAATCGGCGCTCCGTAGCGAGGCCGGGAATACCTATCCGCCACACAACGTTGAGAAGCATGGCGATGATGAATATCGCATCGTTATCGCCGCCGCTGGCTTGACCGAAGCGGACATGGACATTCAAGTCGAGAAAGGCGTTCTTACGGTCGCCGGCGGCAAGCGCGAAACAGATGGCGAGGTAACCTACCTGCACCAAGGCATCGCCCAGCGGGCCTTCCGATTGTCGTTCCGCTTGGCCGACCACATCGAAGTCCAAGGTGCTTCTCTGAGCAACGGCCTTCTCAGTGTGAACCTGCTTCGGGTAGTACCCGAGGAAGCCAAGCCTCGGCGCATCGAGATTGGCGGCACTGGCAAGCCTGATCTCAAAGCAGTCGGCATGCAGTAAGTAATGAGGGGCGCCTGCAGGGCGCCCCTTCTATCTGCGGAGTCGACGCCGCATGCTCAAACGAAAAGGCGGATGCCCATTCCAGATGGACATCCGCCTGATCGCGCATATTTGACACAGGCTCTTCTAGAGCCAGTCCTCTTCGCGAAAATTCATATTGGCACCCCCTGATCGGAATGGGCCCTGGACGGGCGATACCCTGAAGCTAGCGCACGTTTTCTGTCCGGTCAACGGATGGGGCACGACCTAGTGACGACCGGCCTACGACCTCTTCACCCAGCTCTCCACTTCTTCGTGGCCAAACTGAGCTTTCCAAGCCCCCAGCAGCTTATTGTTTCCGCCCTTGCTTTCAACGATTTCACCCGTCAAAGGATTGCGGTAGACCTTCACCTGGCGCGTACGCCGCACTAGCTCTTGGGCCGCCGCCGTATCGGTCTTACCGACCGTGCGGTCTAGCAGAGAAACAACGTCGCCCAGTTGTTTCTGGTACTTGGCCAGGAGGTCATGCAGCTTCGTTTCAAACTCAATTTCCGCCTCGAGTCCGGGATCACCTTTCAGAACCTCAAGACGGCTTTGGTGCTGTGCTATTTGCTGCTCGAGCTGGCGGTATTCTGAGATACGGGACATGGTGCCTCCTTAAAGCGCGGCCGAGTCGGCGGCTGCCGTCACTTCTGAACCGAGGACTTCAGGATCAGCGTCTTGGCCGTCCCATTGGGGATGTTCACCAGTACGTACTTATCTTGGATCTCTACCCACTGCGAGTTTTCATCTGGGGCTGTCAGATGGCGCTTCTGCCAGTCTTTGAGCGCCATAGCCTCGCGCTTGTACTCATCCGGCACCTTGTCCCCCTCCTTGATCTCAACCATTCCAGCACCGGGTCGGTCGAGGTTTACGCTGGGCTCGTCTGCGGAGAACGCGGGAATACTAAAGATGCATAGGGATGCGATTAGAAGACGTGGAAGCAGGTTATTGTAGGTCATGGTGAGCTCCTTCGTTCCGTTGCCGCCAGCCTCGGGATTGGATGGCGGAGGATGCATAGCGGCAGTTATTTTTCCTCTTCACTATTTCCCTGCTGCATCTGCACCGACGCTTTACTGCTATCCGTGTTTGCTTTGGTCTTGTTGTCATCATTCTGGAAGCAACCTTGCAGCGCGAAGAGGCAGCAGAGGGTCACGCACGCGTATAAAGTTTTCATCAGCAAGGTCTCCAATTTCGCTGCTGGAACATTGCCCTCAAATGCGGCAACCGTTTCTAGTGGACTTCAGCGAATGTCGGCCGGTTCGGTCTTTCTACGGGCACCTATTAAAATCGCACGCATATGTAACCTGCTGTCCCAGCAGACAGCCGGGTGCTTTGGCCCTAGGCACATCCGATTGAACTCACCTTCGCCAACCATCGTCTAGCGTAAAGGCCCGTTCTAGAGCCTCTGCACGGGTATTTCCATTCCCTAGACGACAAGGTACGCGTATGGACACTGACGACTTCAAGCCTTCCCGCCGCCATGTACTGCAAGGCGCCGCCGTTGCTGCTGCTCTGGGCGTTGCTCCCGCTGCAATGGCCCAAACCAGCACCACCACTGCGTCACCAACGCTTCTGCAAAATCCCCAGAACATGGGGTACCCGAAGCCGCCGTTCATTGAGCAAAAGCAGCCATGGCCAGGGCTGGCAGGCAAGATGAACCCTCGTCCAGATCACGGGGAAACCAGCTATCGCGGTAGCGGACAACTCACAGGCCGCCGTGCGCTCATCACAGGTGGCGACTCCGGCTTGGGCAGGGCCGCAGCTATCGCTTTCGCGCGCGAAGGCGCCGATGTGGCGATCAACTATCTGCCCGATGAAGAGCCCGATGCTCGCGAGGTCATCCAGCTCATTCGCGACGCAGGCCGAAAGGCTGTGGCATTGCCCGGCGACCTGCGCGACGCCGAGTTTTGCCGACGCCTGGTGCAGGATGCTCACACCGCCCTTGGCGGCCTGGACATTCTCGTCAACTGCGCCGGTCGCCAGCACAGCTACGACTCGATCCTGGACATCCCTGACGAGCAGTTCGACTGGACGCTTAAAACCAACCTCTACGCTCTGTTCTGGCTGTCCAAAGCAGCGGTGGCCGTAATGCCCGAAGGCTCGGCCATCGTCAATACCACGTCGGTCAATGCCTATGACCCGTCGAAGAATATCATCGACTATTCGTTGACCAAGGCCGGGATCGCCAACTTCACCAAGGGCTTGGCCAAGCAGGTTATCGACCGGGGTATCCGTGTGAATGCTATTGCTCCTGGGCCCTTCTGGACTGCACTGCAAGTCAGCGGCGGGCAGACGATGGAAAAGCTCAAGCAGTTCGGCAGCGACACGCCACTGAAGCGCCCGGGCCAACCTGCAGAGATCGCCGGGTTGTACGTGCAGCTAGCTTCAGCGCAATCGAGCTATGTCACAGGGCAGGTATTCGGCGCCAGCGGTGGGGCCGGCCAACCTTGATCCACGTTTGCTGCACGCCATTAAATTTGGAGGTCACATGCAATATCGACAGCTAGGCGACTCAGGCCTGCTCGTATCAGAAATAGTCCTAGGCACCGTTCCGTTTGGTGGCCGCGCCGAATTTGCCAAGTGCGGCGCGGTGGATGTCCCGACGGCCCAGCGCATGTTCGACATCGCTTTCGAATCCGGGGTAAACATGGTCGACACCGCCGACCTTTATTCCCATGGCCTCGCGGAAGAAGTGGTGGGCCAGGCGCTCGGTGAAAAGCGCAGTGACATCCTCTTGGCCTCCAAAGGACGTAGCCCGGTGGACAAGAACCCGAACAACTCCGGGTCATCGCGTTATCACCTGATTCGCGCGTGCGAGGCCAGCCTCAAGCGTCTTCGTACCGACCACCTGGATCTGTACCAGCTTCATAACTGGGATGGCCTCACGCCGGTTGAAGAAACCCTAGAGGCTCTGACTCACCTGGTCAGTTCAGGAAAGATCCGCTACTTCGGCACCAGCAATTTCACAGCCTGGCAAATGATGAAAACCTTGGGCAAAGCCGAGCTGAACGGCTTTCTGAAACCTATCACCCAGCAGATCTACTACACGCCCGAGTCGCGCGAAGCTGAGTATGAGTTACTGCCGCTGGCTCTGGATCAATCGGTGGGCACTCTGGTCTGGGCACCATTGGGAGAAGGCCTGCTGACGGGAACGACTCGTCGCGGGCAGAAGCCATCCGAAGCGCATCGCCAAGGTACCGATTGGCCGGAACCCTATGTTCATGATCAAGAGCGTGCGCTGGACATCATTGAAACGCTGGCAGCCGTCGGCGATGAACACGGTGTGTCCGTTGCCCGGGTTTGCCTCGCTTGGCTAAAGGATCGGCCTGGGATTACGTCGTTGATTGTGGGCGCTCGGACTGAGGAGCATCTGCGTGACAACCTGGCTGCAGTGGATCTGAAGCTGAGCCCCGAGCAGAAAGCGCGCATTGAAGCGGTCACCCGTCGACAGCCTCTTTACCCATACTGGCATCGCTTCACGGCAGGGATAGATCGCTTTGATGCGGCCGAACAGCCCTTCCTTGCCGAGCACCAAAAAACGATGGATGCTCGCAAGGACAAATAGCTGGTTGAGCGGGCCTCGAGTTAGTGAGGCCCGTGTCCCATGCCTGAGGGCTCGTCACTTGAGTTGGGCCTTCCAAGCATCATGCACACCGCCCCCAGCACCAGGGTGGCGAAGCCTAATGCGGCGATGGTTGTCGCCGAAGTGGTGGCGATATCAAGAATCACAAATTTTCGACTTAATGCCAGTAGAGCGATCAGGAGCACTGTGCGTACCTGCACGATACTGTCTTTCCTGAAGGCCGGACGGACAATTGAATGCTTGAACTCCATCGCAATCAGCACAGTGAATATTGAGCCAAAGAGCATCTGGAAGACGGCATGATCCAAGGGATCAATGGCACCGCTCGCCAGGAGGGTCAGCACCCGCCGACAAAGCTGAAGCATTGCCATGATGATCACTGCGGCGATTATCACGCCTAATGCGATAACGATGATCTGCTCAAACCGCTCGTAGGCGTTCATGAGTGACCATTGGGCTCGAAGGTTACCGAAGGTTGAATTCCGGACGTTGGTATCGCGCGCTTTTTGTTCCATGACCATTCGCTCCAAGGTGGTCTGTGAGACGACAAATGATGATCCTCTCTCAGTAAGGATCAACACCTTTTTTATGGGCAACAACGCTGATTTCAAGAGATTCACCTCACCAGCAGTTGCCCATGCCATTTCGACTGATAGCTCGCCTGGTCTTCACCCAGGCCACGCTTCTCGGATAAAGATTTCGGCCGTCTTAGGGCCAATCCCATCAAACGCCTGAAGGCGCACAGCGAGCTCGAGCTGATCGGCGCTTTCTCCCATGAGCTTCCTGACCTCGCCACCATAGTCTTTATTGATGCCGGCGCATAGCGCAGTCAGCCGAGTTGCCGTTGACTCATCGTAGCGGGCGTATCGCCCCTCTCCCAGCATCGATACCAGTTGCCGATGGGAACACGCAGACATTTTCTGCACTGTGTCTACCTGGTGTTTTTCGATGATCACTTGGTACGCCGCCTTGGCAATATGCTGCTGAATCCGTTTGCCGAACAGGAAGCTCGCAATCAGCCAGGCAAATAAATCCTTCTCGTGACGGCTTGCAGGATCAAGGCCTAGCTCCTGGGCGCCTATTTGATGTTGCATGGAATACCTCCTAACACGTGTATCGGGGCAAATGTCACCAAATCCGAACGCATCCCGGCAGTTGATTAGAGGCCCGCTACGTGGGCGGCGCAGTGCCGCCGCAGCGCAATGCAAGCACCCTACTGCCGCAATGCGCTGACCAGTTCGGCCTTCGACATTGTTGATCGTCCTGGAATATTTCGACTGCGCGCTTCCGTCAACAGGCTGGCTTTGGTCTGCGTTTCGAGGGAAGCCGAAGAGTCACGAGAGTGCCCCTGACGGGTCTTAGCCGCTCGCTTAGCAGTATCTGATTGAGCTTTATGCTTTCTGGAGACCGGCGTATTTTGCCCCGAGCCTCCGGATTTCTCGCCTCCGCCCGACTGTTTGTTCACGGTGGCCCAAGCTCGTCCCTCGGCTTGCGCCTTGGGCACCCCCTTTTGCTCATAGGATTCTTCGATTCGCTCAGCTTTGCGTTTCTGTTCTTCGGTGTATTTGTCTTTGCTTCCACGGGCCATGGCACCTACCTCCTCGCTTATTTGTATTGCTTACTAACATTGGGAATGTACGCGGCAAAAATGGCTCAAAGAAGTTAGTGGAAGCGATGGGCGAACAGCTAAGCCCAAGGTACCCGACACAACCAATGTAAATCCCCTCGAGCCAGAATCGTCGAGCGTAAAATAACGTCTTGAAGCCGCTTGTGCGGTATTGGGGGGTATCGCGCAACTGTTCCAGAGAGACTGGACATGCTGAGTTCAATTGGTACGCAGGCTGACATTGGAGGCGAAAGGCTCAGCGCGTATAGCTGAGCCATTCGACAAAGCGCCCATTAGAACTCTATTTCGCCAGATCGGCCTTGATGCGTTCACCTGCATAGGTCTGTGCTTCTTCAGCCTTTTGAACCACCGCAGCAGTGCCGAAAAACTCATGCGTCACACCGCTATAAACTTTTCGCTCAACGCTGTCGCCCGCCCCACGCAGAGCTAGCTCCAGCTGCGCCCCGTCATCACGTAACGGATCAATTTCCGCGTTGATGATGGTCACTGGCGGTAGGCCCTTGAGATCCGCATGCACCAGGTCTATACGGGGATCCTTGGCGTCTGCAGGACTTTTCGTCACGTGGGCAATAAACCACAACATCATCGGACGATTCAGAGGAATCGCATCAGCATACTTGAGATAGGACTCGGTTTCGGTACTGGACTGGGCTACCGGATACACAGCGAGGACGTGTTTAGGCGCGGTTAGTCCAGCCTTGTGGACGGCTACGGCAGTAGCGACCGCAAGGTTGCCCCCGGCGCTTTCACCAGCCAAGGCAAGACGCTTTGGATCGCCATTCAGTGCCCCGGCATTACTCGTCAACCAACGATAGGCGGCCACTGCGTCATCGTGCGCCGCAGGGAATTTGTTCTCTGGCGCCAGGCGGTAATCCACAGATACAACGATGGCATTGGCCTCTTTGGATAACCCGCGCGCGCCGCCGTCGTAAACCTTGCGATCCGCGAACACCCAGCCACCACCGTGAAAATAGAGAATGACTGGGAACGGGCCCGCCCCCTCGGGGGTGTATACCGTAGCGGGTAAAGAACCCGCTGCCCCGGGCACAGTGGTATCGCGGGTAGTAACACCAGGCACGAGTACGGTCGGCACGCTGTCTCTTTTCTGATCTGCCAAAACTCCCTTCACAGCATCGGCAATCGTCGGCTGAAGCCGCGCCTCAGTAGGCGTCGTTTTTTCTACAGCCTTGGCATCAAAACTTGCATATTTGTTCAGCACCTTCTGCATGTCCGAATCAGTGCGGAACATGCTTTTAGTCCCGCTCACAGCGAGCTCGGAGACAGAATGCTTTTCAGGGTCTCGTGCACACCCGGCCAGCAAGACGACGGCAGCAACAGCGGAGGCAAGCAACAGCATTTTGTTGTTAGATTTGATCATGTGTAGCTCCAAATAATCGTGGAAAAATCCGCCGTTAAGAACCCTCCTTTCCGGCCGATCCTTCCGAAAGAAATCATGCAGCAGGTTTGAGGATGACCTTTGTCCATCCTTCATCACGTGCGTCGAAATGCTTGTAGGCTTCAGGGCCTTGCTCAAGTTTTAGACTGTGAGAAATGATCTGCGAAGGGGATGCACGCCCGTGGTGAATAAGCTCGGCTAGGCGGCGGTTATAGGCTTTTACATTGGCTTGGCCGGTGCGCAACTGCTGCCCTTTAAACCAAAACGCGCCGAAGTCGAATGCCATCTTGCCTTCCTTCGCGAGCTCGTTTTTGGCACCAGGATCCTGCGGTACGAAAACTCCGACGGCGCCAATGCCACCCGTTGCCTTGGTCGAAGCAACAAGGTTGTTCATCGTGAGGTGGTTGGCCTCATGGCCATGGTTATCGCAGCACTGATAACCCACGCATTCACAGCCACGGTCAGTGCCCTTGCCGTGCGTAAGGTTGAGAATTTGATCAACCGCTTCCTGTTCGAGGAAGTTGATTGGGGTGGCTCCTAGCTTTGCGGCGAGCGCCAATCGATCCGGGTGGTTATCCACTACAAACACCTGGGACGCGCCCTTGATCATGGCCGAATGAGCAGCCATCAAGCCAACTGGGCCAGCGCCGTAGATGGCAATACTTTCGCCAGGGAGTAACCCGGCCAACTCAGTGGCATGCCACCCTGTTGGAAAAATGTCGGAAAGCATGACGTAGTCATCTTCCTTTTCCTGGGCATCTTCGGGGAGTACGAGGCAGTTAAAGTCGGCATAGGGGACACGCAGCAACTCAGCTTGGCCACCCTGATAGGGGCCCATCTCCGCAAAGCCATAGGCGGCACCAGCGCTGCCAGGATTGGCCGTCAAGCAAAACCCAGTAAGACCTTTTTCACAGTTCTCGCAGAAGCCACAGCCAATATTGAATGGCAGGCAGACCCGATCACCTATCTTGACCCGATCAACTCCAGCTCCAACCGCGATCACTTCTCCCAGATTCTCGTGGCCGAACACTCGGCCAGTCTCGAATGAGGTGCGCCCTTCGTACATATGCAAATCCGAGCCGCATATGTTCGTCGTGGTGACGCGCACAACAGCGTCAGTAGGTTTCTCGATTCTCGCGTCCGGGACATTTTGAATGCTGACGTCACGAGGGCCGTTATAGACGATTGCTTTCATTTCGTTCTCCTGGCGGGGCATGAATATTTCGCGTTGTGACGCAATATCAGTCCGGGAAGCCATGATCTTCGTTCAAGGAATATCAAATGGGAACGGACGAATGGGCTGTATCTTTTGTGCCATCGCCGATGAGGCGAGGGGGATAAGCCCTTGCCGAAAAATCTTGAATCGCTCGTCAATAAGCTCAATCGGAACCCTATGTAGCACCATTCATATGCAGGAACGCGATCATGAAAACTTATCCACTCCCTCCGTGTGACGACCAACCGCCACTTGCCCTGGCGGCCAGCAAAAGATGCACTCTGTTCCCGGCTGTGGCGAAGAGAGCTACGTCGGGAGTGGCCCGCCGGGTAGAGAAATGGCATTGATCACCGGTGCCAATAGCGGAATCGGTCGATTCAGATATCCCGACGCCGTCGGTGCTGGCCTACAGCACTAGCAAAGGCGCCATGGCCAATTCCACTGCCGGATTGGCCCAACTGCTCGATGAAAATGGGATTCCCATGAACAACGTGGCACGGGGCCCTCCTGGATACCGATGATCGTCCCCACCCTGTCGAGCGACGAGGTCAAATCTTCGGATCTCAGACTCCGCTCAAACGGCCGGGGCAACCGGTGGAGGTCGCCCCGATTCATGTGCTCTTCGCCTCTGATGAGTCCAGTTATGTATCTGGATCGCGGCTGGGCGTAACTGACGGTGAACCGATGCTGTAGAAGCCCGTTTAACGCTTGCGCGGTCGACCGACGGCAACGGGCTACAACGTTTGTTTGTCGCAACTAAACAATGTGGTTGCTGCACCTAGCAAGGCTAAATGGGTGAGGCCCTGAGGTAGATTTCCAAGATAGCTGCCGTCTTGGGGGTCAACCATTTCTGAATAGATCCCTACGCCTCGATCCAAACCGGCCACGGCCTCCAGGAACATTTCCTGCCCCTTCGACGCTTGCCCTGACAGCGCCAACGCTTCCGCTATCCAAAAGGTACATGCGAGGAAACATCCCTCTTCTTGATCTACGCCAGTATAGCGATAGTGGAATGCCCCATTCTTAAGCTCCGCATCCAATGCCTTCAGGGTGGCGCGCAGGCGCTCCGGGCGGGGAAGGCCGAAACGGACGGCCAATGCTATGGATGCATCCAATCCGTCGCTACCAGGATAGAACATGTAGGCTTGGCGAGACTTGCTCCAGCAGTGCTGATCGATCCACTCCAAAATTCGTCCACGCTCTCTATCCCATCGGTCGCAGCAGGTGGTTGGAAGGTGTCCATCGTTGGCCAACTCCACGGCCCGGCTCAGCGCTTGCCAGCAGCTGATCTTGGACATTGTGTAGTGCTGCTTTTCTGGAAGCTCCCACATTCCGCAATCCTTCTGCTGCCAGCCATCGGCGCAAACATCCGCAAGCTTCGACAGAATCATGGCGCTACGTGAATCCAGGATATTGCCCGTGCTCACGAACAATCGCGCAGTTTCAAAAATATCTCCGTATACCCCATGTTGAAACTGTTCTGCGGCGTCGTTCCCAATACGCACCGGAGAGTGTTTATAGCCGGGCAACTCAATGAATTTCGATACGGACGCCAACCCCCCATCCAGGGTGTAGCAGACATGAGGGCCATGCTCACCAAGGCGGTTGATGAGCCAGGTGAATGCCGCTTTGGCTTCCGGCTGGGCACCAATGCTCAGGAACGCGCCAATGGTGTAGCCCGCGTCACGCATCCAGGCAAACCGGTAGTCGTAGTTTTTATCACCACCGATACGCTCCGGTAACGACGTGGTCGCGGCAGCCATGATCGAGCCGCTCGACGAAGACAAGAGCAGTTTCAAGGTCAGAGCGCTGCGAGCCACCCGCTCTCTGTGTGGCCCCTCATAGACCAAACCCTTTGTCCATTGGCACCACTCCCGATCAGAGCCATCGATACGCTGATCAATAAGCGCAAGTGAAGGCCTTACCAGCGGCTCGTCCTGGCCTGCGATAATCGCAAGCACCTCTCTCTGCCCTTGGGTTATGCGAACAGTCGCACTAACGCCCAAATCATCCTCATGTTCAATATGGATGGCGTCGCCATGGAGGAACATGCCCAGCACGCGATCTACATGGAAGACTCGTCCATTGCCCGAGCTCGAAAGATAAGGGCGCACGGTGCCGGCCCGAGTGCCGAAGCGAATGTCGATCTTGAATTCAACGTCCCCCTCACGCCCTTCTAATCGCCTTGCAAGCTCAGCCCAGGGCAGCCGCCCCGCAGGGCCGCTATTGAGCGACTCGACCAAACTCGCCTCGCCACTATCGGTGATAAAGACCGATTCGAAGACATTGCTGTCAGGCATGTATCGACGTTCCACCCTGTAGTCAGCGGTCGGAGTAATGGAAAAAAAGCCACCTTCATTAGGAGAAAGGAGTCGGTCGAACAAGGGAGGCGAATCCATGTTGGGAACACACCACCAGTCGATGGAACCGTCCCAGCCCGTCAGCGCTACGGATCGTCCGTCTCCCAAAGCCGCGTAAGCTTCGAGAGGCAAATAACCTTGCTGGTCGCGCCGGGGAATGCCTGATTGGCGGAGAACACCTTGGGACTTATCCATACAACTCCAATGATCGTGGCAGCTCTCAGATCATCCGAGCGCTCGCAGAACCCTAATCCATTCAGCTAACGACTCCGTGCACGCCCACTTCGTTCTACAAATCACTCCAAATCGGCTGCCAGAAAGCAAAGCTATAGAAAAATGGAACGTTGCCCTTCGACGGCCTCTCAATTTTTACGTCGGTTTGAAACTGCGCAGAACGCGCAGCTTTTTTCATAGTTCAAGCGAGGGTAAGTCCGGATGGCTACCGAAAACCAATTCACTATGCAGAACCCCCTGACCCAATATCCTCGACCGGAATTTCCGAAGCAGCCGCAGTCTGCTCCTGGCACCGTGCACAAGATGCAGCCAGCCGCCGACCACGGTGAAACCAGCTACAAAGGCCTAGGGCGCATGGTCGGGCGCAAAGCACTGATCACCGGCGCCGACTCTGGCATCGGCCGCGCTGCCGCCATTGCTTACGCCCGAGAAGGTGCGGATATCGTACTCAACTACCTGCCGGAGGAAGAGTCCGACGCGCAGGAGGTGGTAAAATTGATTGAAGCGGAAGGTCGTAAAGCTATCACCGTGCCGGGTGACCTGAAGGATGAGGAATTCTGCAAATCTCTCATCACCAAGACCTTGGAAGCGCTGGGCGGTCTGGATGTACTGGTCAACGTTGCCGGCAAGCAGACGGCTGTCGAGGACATTCAAGAACTCACCACCAAACAGTTCGACGCAACTTTCAAGACCAATGTCTACGCCTTGTTCTGGCTATGCAAAGCGGCCTTACCGCACCTACCGGCGGGCGCGACGATTATCAATACCGCGTCGATCCAGGCGTATCAGCCGTCCGCGATGCTGGTGGATTATGCACCGACCAAATCTGCCATCGTCGCTTTCACCAAGGCGTTAGCAAAACAGGTCATCAGCAAAGGGATCCGAGTGAATGCCGTAGCGCCAGGGCCATTCTGGACGCCACTACAATCGAGTGGCGGGCAGCCGCAGGACAAAATTCCGGAATTCGGTTCTGAAACGCCCATGGGCCGCCCAGGGCAGCCGGCAGAATGCGCGTCTATTTATGTGTTCTTGGCAACTCAGGAATCCAGCTACATCACGGCAGAAGTATTTGGTGTCACCGGCGGCAATCCACTGCCCTAATCCTGCCCCTCCAAGCCCGGAATCTCGCATGGATGAGCCCGGGCTTTTTGTGGGGATCACGCTCCAGAGACTCTATTCGGATGCGCGCCACTCGGCAAAAACTTCAGGTAGCGCGCTTCGCGTTCAATGCACGATGGCATACCACGTTGGTGATACCTCGAGCTTCGGCGATCTTAACGATTTCGCCATAATCCGCTGGCCAGCCCTGAGCTTCGGATTCCGAGACTGCTCCAAACCTGAGCAGCACGTAACGCAATGCTGCATCTGGGGTCAAATGATCTACCTCCACGGTGCTGACGTATCGCCTCATCTTCCTGCTATAGCAAACCGTATAAGCCATCACGCGCCGCCTCCCAGCGTAGAAAAACGTGAAGAACGTTAGGGTATTACTCGGGTATTCAATGCCGCTGAGGCATCTGATCGCCTGTAGTGCTATCTGTGATATAGCAAGAACGCTGCCATCTGATTACAAGCACACCGCATTACAGCAGAGTCCTGCGCAGCAGCCTGGCGGCTTCCGACAGCGTCTGGGCTGTGGTCGCTAAGTAGGTGGGTTTCCGCTCGGTATCGGCAAATCCCCCGCGCGGGGCAAAAACGAAAAAACCCGCCTAAGCGGGTTGTTTTTACATACCAATACCATTCCAACTTCTTGTCGGCGGCTATCCGGGCCTGGTCGGTCTTCCATAACCCCCACAGGCATCCTTCATCTGCGGTTGGTGATCCAAATTTAAAGGTGTAGCGGTTGCTGGTAAAGGCCGGTTCTACGACACTTGATGTAAGCTCCTGGCCATAGCGGTAAAGATTGTCGACGCAGGGCTTATCTACTACATACTTGAGACTGAGCACTTCAATGTCGTCCCGGTGGAAACAGCTAACGACGCCTCGCGGCATCTCCAAAACCACCAAGGAAAGATTGATCTCACTTTCTCAGATATCCACATGCCTGGAGGTCTGAATGGGGTTGAGCTAGTGAACATGGCCGATAGGCGATGGCCACATATTCCTGTCATCCTATCCTCTGGAGCAAGCCGTTTACTGCGCGCCAATCTTCGTCGCTAAGCCTTGACACTCGCGTGAGATCGGTGTTTTTTTTGCAGGCGTGCCTTGGCAGTTAGGCTTTGATAGGCCTCTGAGGTTTAGTGATCAATCATACGTTGGGGGACTGAAGCCCCGGTTTGGCGATGAGCGGTACCGACCAGCTACAGATGCTATGCAATTCCAGTAGCAGAGCCAATTCCGTGCGGTTAGCATTGGATGTCCGTATCCAGCTGGGGGAAGGCTGTAGTGTTGCCTTCGCCTGATATTTCTCGGCTTGGATCTCATCCAAGGTCTGGGTTTGATCGACCAAAGCGACGCCCGCCGGCATACCCTGCCATGGCGTAAGTTCGACTTCAGTACATGGAGATACCATGCCGAGCCCGAGTGCAGTCCCGATAGAGACGCCAGCTAGCGCCCCCCCCTTGATTGCGACCAACCACGTATCCGATATAGAACTGCTGCACAGCATCAGTGTTGCCCTCATAGCAGAACATGATCGCGAGACGCTCTACGGAAAGATTGTAGAAGCAGCAGTGGCTATCACCGGCTCCCAATTTGGCACGATGCAGTTGCTTTGTCCTGACGACCATAGCTCGGGCCATGGTGGTGAGCTCAAACTCCTATGCTCTCGTGGATTGCCGTCTGAAGCTGTGGGATTTTGGCAATGGGTTAATCCCAAGGCCCTGAGCAGCTGCACCCAAGCGTTGAAATTCGGTAAGCGTGCGCTCATACCCGATTTTGAACAATGGCCTGAAATTGCTGGCACCGAAGACTTGATGGCTTTTCGTCGTGCAGGCATACGCTCCGCGCAGACAACCCCATTGCTGGCACGGGACGGCCAGCTTTTGGGCATGATCTCGACCCATTGGAGCTTTCCCCATCACCCATCGGAGCGCGACCTCAGGCTACTCGACATCCTAGCTCGGCAGGCGGCTGACCTCTTAGAACGTGTCAGCGATGAGGAGACGCTACGCACGCGCGAGCACGAGTTGGAGGCCATGTGTCGAAAGTTGCTGATCAGCGAGGAGCGTCAACGCCAAACGGAATCCAGACTCATCAGTCTGAATGAGACGTTGGAAGAACGCGTTTCGGCGCGCACTGATGAGCTGATGCACGCCGAAGGGAAGCTACGCCAGGCTCAGAAGATGGAAGCCGTTGGCCAACTCACTGGGGGTCTCGCTCACGACTTCAATAACCTGCTTGCGGGGATCTCTGGCGCGTTGGAGCTGATGGAGCGCCGCATCTCGCAAGGACGGATAAGCGAAGTCGGTAAATACATGGCAGCCGCTCAAAGTGCTTCGAAGCGCGCGAGTTCGCTTACCCATCGGTTACTCGCGTTCTCCCGGCAGCAGACTCTCGATCCGCGCCCTGTATGTGTCAACTCGCTTCTCTATGGAATGGTCGATTTGGTGCAACGCACTGTCGGGCCCGGGATTCGTATCGAAGCTAAAGGCGGCGACGATTTATGGCCAGCATTTGTGGATGTCAGCCAGTTGGAAAATGCTTTGTTGAATCTGTGCATTAATGCGCGCGATGCCATGCCACGTGGAGGTAGGATCACGCTAGAGACGTCAAATCAATGCGTTGACGCGGCGGCTTCCCAGACACTGGAGATCGCGGAAGGCGATTACCTATGCATGTGCGTGACGGATACGGGCGCCGGCATGCCTCCCGAGGTTATGGCCCGCGCATTCGAACCGTTTTTCACCACCAAGCCGATTGGTGAGGGCACGGGGCTTGGCCTCTCGATGATTTTTGGCTTTGCCCAGCAATCAGGTGGTCAAGTCCGGATACGTTCGAAGATAGGCGAAGGCACCTCGGTGTGCATGTACCTGCCAAGGCACTACGGTGATATAACGCCTGATTCAGCCGTCGGGTTATCTCCGAAATCAGAGATGACACGCAAAGCAGAAACAGTGCTGCTGGTGGACGATGAGCCCACAGTTCGGATGCTTCTCGCAGATTCTCTCATTGAGCTTGGCTATACCGTCATAGAGGCAGCTGACAGCTCTGCGGGCCTAAAACTCCTAAGCTCTGATATGCACTTCGATTTGCTGATCACGGACGTAGGTTTACCCGGCGGGATGAATGGACGGCAAATGGCCGATATAGGCTCGGCACTAAGACCAGGCCTAAAAACGTTGTACATCACAGGTTATGCGGAAAGCGCTGCTCTCGGCCATTCGCTACTCAAGCCCGGGATGGACGTGTTGGCCAAGCCATTTCCAGTTCAAGCATTGGAGCTACGTGTACGTGAGATGTTATCCGAATAGTGATCCTTAATGCAGGGTTTCTCATTTTTTTTGCTCTAGATGTATGCAGCTACGGGAAGCAAACGTCACCTTGCACTGAGCACCAGGACGCAAGTTAGCAAACTCCACTGTGGCCCCGATTTGCATGGCCAGTGATGAAATGATCCTCATGCCTAATGACCTGTGCTTTCTCTCCTCGAATCCTTTTGGGAGTCCCAAACCGGCATCCGACACCGTCAGAATGATCTCTCGATCCAATGCTTTGAACTCGATTACTACGGCACCCGCAGTTGTACCAGGGTAGGCATACTTCAATGAGTTAGTGATCAACTCGTTCAAGATCAGTGCCAACGGAATGGCCGTATCCATAGGCAGCATTAGTGATGAAAGGCGTGAAGTGAATGTCACCCCCTTAGGGGAGGTGGCCTTGACTCCCGCAATGACTTCACTTAGATAGGCTGCTGAATCAACAGCATCCACTTTATCGCCATGGTACAGCTTTTCATGCACGGCAGCCACGCTCATGATTCGCCGCGCCGTATCTAGCAATGCACTACGCGCGCCCTCGTCTGCCACCTGCCGAATTTGAAGTTGAATCAAGCTCACGATCAAATGAAGATTGTTCTTAGTTCGGTGATTTACTTCGGCCAGAAGCATTTCTTGCTGTTGAAGGAGCCTGGTCTTGTGCTTCAGTGATTTGCGAAGCTCCATCTGAGCCATCACCTGAGCCGCCAGTGTGCGCAGTGCGAGCCTTTGATCATCGGTCAACTCTCGCGGTTTTTTATCCAGGATGCACAACGTGCCGATGCCAACACCCTCCGGCGTTTCCAGAAGGCACCCCGCGTAGAATCGCAACCCCTCGGATGCATTGACTAACGGGTTCTCGCACGTCCGGGGGTCGTCACGCAGGTCACGAATGACGGTGACACCCGGCTGCAAAAGTACGTGCTTGCAGATCGAGACATCGATATCTGTCTCCCTGATACCCAGACCTACCTCCGCTTTGAACCACTGGCGGTGTGCCTCGATCAGGTTGACTACCGAAATGGGCGCATCACAGATCTTGGCAGTAAGCCTTACCAGATCATCGAAGTCTGATTCCCTTGGGGTGTCTAGGATGTCATAACTATGGAGCGCGGCTACCCTGGCACTGGAATCATGCGGCTCGAAGTCTTGGCTCTGAAGCATTAGTCCTTCCTTCAATAGGGAGCGCCACCGGGCAATCTGATTGGCGCGCGAAAGGTAGGTAGACACACGGCTCAGGCAAAACGTGCCAGCCAGAGTACGATTATGCTATCGCGCAGCACCAAAAAGGCAAAAGACCACTTGCAGGGGGGCTATGCGGCAGACGTGTTGCTCCGAATAATCGCCCCAGATTTCGATATGGCCAGCTCGCCGGGATCCATTGGCGCTGGGCCACAATGTGGCTATCTAGCCCCGATTAAGGGAAACCAGTGTCCCAGCTCCCTCAACACAGTCAACCCGGAGGCGATCTTGACGACGTGCGCAACGATTAGGTAGACATGAAAAGCGGTATAGCAGCAGATTAGCGGCGCATCGTCTTAACTACATGCGAGCTACCGATTTTTATCTTCTGAACGGCTCAACTATTTTATGAATTACCAGTCGAGGATCGGTTCAATAGATTATGTGCGTGTGAATCACGCAGTTTTTGCATATGAGAACTCCTTATGGCTTCTATCTCGCACCCTCCAAACCCCGCCGTTCAGACAATTCTGGTTGTCGAGGACGAAGCGGTGATCAATGATCTGCTATGCGACGTGCTGGAAGGCGAGGGATTTGATGTCGTGGCTACAGCCAATGCCGATGACGCTCTGAAACATCTCGTTCAGGCATCATCTGGCGTTTCGCTGATACTGACTGATATCAACATGCCAGGCGCCATCAATGGCGCAGAACTGGCCAACCATGCCATCAAGACGTGGCCGGCCATTCCCATCATTGTCATGTCGGGTCTAGAGAATCTACAGAGCATGAGTATAAGCGCGGATGTCGTATTCATGCGCAAGCCATTCGGCATGACAGAAATGGTGCGCAAGGTTCAGAGGGCATTGATTAGTCGAGGGTGAGGCCGATACGTACCATAAGTCAAAGAGGTGGAACGGCAAAACGGCCGAGCCGAATAGCGCTACCTTGGAGGCGGGATAGCTACCACCGATGGATTGAGCGGGGGCACCCTTTCAGCCTAGCTTGAAGCGGACGTGGATTGTGCTGGTCTGTACCGATCTGTCGACCGTAACGGCGTCCTTCCCATAGCCAGAGTAACTTTTGACCAACCTCATCCCCAATCCGGTACCGCTGGCTTTAGGGTAGGAATCTGGGAAGCCATCTCCCTCATCGGACACGGTGATCAGAGCGTGATCATTTGCATTTTTTACGGCGACGGTGATCGTGCCCTTCCCATACTTCAGAGAGTTTGTGATCAGCTCGGAAATGATTAGCCCGAGAGGTGCCATACGTTCTGGCGATAGATTAAAAGAGTCTAAGCTCAACGCGATTCTTCTTTCACCAAATGCTTTGCCGATATCAGAAAGCAATGCTTCAAGATAATCTACTGCGTCAACGGTTTGCGCGCTCGAGCTTTTATATAGCCGCTCGTGTACGTTGGCTATAGTAACCACGCGGGCTGCAGCGGTCTGAAGCTGAAATTTGACCGCATCTTCCAGCGCAAGGTTAGCCTGCAGCAGCAAGGTATTAACCAGATGCAGGCTGTTCTTCACTCGATGATGGATCTCCTCAAGATGCAGATCCGTGGCACTCAGCTTGTTGTTTTGCAATTCAATGAGCGATGCCAGCTGCGCCTCGTGCTTGTGGCGTTCAGTGATATCCCGGGATACCGCGATGATTTTTTCAACCTTATTGGCTGTTCCAAAGATAGGTGCCACCGTTACGTCCCACCACCGAGGTTCGCCTTTTGCGGTAGGGCAATAGGACTCGAACCTTACAGACTCCCCGGCTGATACCTGGCGCAGTGCGTTGATGACCGCGCCTTTTGATTCCTCTGGCCATAACTGCACCCATGGCAATCCGTAAACCTCATCACGGTTATCGATCTCCATTTGGCACAGGCCCTTCTCGTTGAAGAACTCGAGCTCACCGTCGGCAGACATGATTTTCACGCAGTCTGGACTCGAGTTAAGAATACTCTCGGAATATAGACTGTGGCCCAGCGAGTCCCCTTGTATGGCTATACGTTCCACTGCCATGGCAATGATATTGGCGATCCCTTCCATGAACACAACATCAGTCTCGATGAAGTCTTCGCCGTCGCTGCTGTCGGCCTCCAGAACCCCATAGGGTGTGCTGGTACCCCGAATAGGGACATTGATGGCCCGTTCGATCCCATACTTCTCAAGAAGCGATGGTGTTCGGAATCGATGCTCCTGGCCCAAGTGATTAGAAATAACAGGGCGCTCAGTCGCATAGGCATAACCCGCAGGACTGCTATCATCTGCACCCACCGTGGCCACACCAATGTCTGATAAATCCCAACCTACGCCATAGGCCAAGAGAAAATCAGCCCCTTCCGGGCGCGGTCTGAGGATCTTTGCAAATCGGGTGTGCATCCCTTGAGCGACAACGGCACATGCTTGCCGTAAAAACGCCTCAATGTCATCCGTCCTCAGAGACCTGACGCCGAACTCAACAACCAGCTCGTGCTGTTTCCGAAGCCGGCTGGGAGAAATCTGCAGGGCTGTCCGAACCGTTTCATCCGGTGACATTTCTTGCATTTGGCATGTTCCAAAGGAAAGGTGGCGGGGGATCACGCTTGATGGTGTCCATCACAGATGCCCTATACATTTTCCAGGCAGATGTACAAGTTAACACAACCACAATCTACACAACTGCTAGACCTGGGCACTGCATCCTTGTGAACATCTTGATCCATTAGGCGTTGGAACATAGAAACAGACGCCAAGGTCGTGAGGTAGACAGGTTTGACAGGTCAAGTGGATTTAGAGCCACCATCTCACCGTCTATTGACCAACACGTTCACACGGGACGTTAGCGCCTCTAAAGCAAAGGGCTTGGTAAGAACCTCGGTGAAGGGCTCCAGATGGCTGTTCTCCAGTGCATTGCTCTGGGCGTATCCGGTTATGAACAGAACAGGCAAGCCGGGTCGGCACTTCCGCCCAACCTCCGCCATTTGCCGGCCATTCATTCCCCCGGGAAGGCCTACATCTGAAACCAACATATCGATGCGCACGTCAGACTCCAGCAATAGTAAACCCGCTTTGCTATCGATTGCTTCGAGGACGGTATATCCCAGGCCGGTGAGCACCTCGGTAACGAGCATGCGAATGGATGGCTCATCTTCAACGATTAAAATAGTCTGACCGGCTTTGCCATGAAGGGTATGAGGGAAAGCTTCATCCCTCGAGTTCGGCGCCGCGTGATGTCGGGGCAGATAGAGGGAGACCGTAGTGCCTTTGCCTTCTTGCGAGTCTATCTTGACGCTCCCACCCGACTGCTTGGCGAAACCGTAAACCATGGACAATCCGAGGCCGGTGCCCGCTCCCAATGGTTTGGTGGTGAAGAACGGTTCAAACGCCTTCGCGACGATATCCGGTGCCATCCCTAACCCAGAGTCGGTGACCGATATCAGGACGTAATCACCTGAATCAAGATTTAGATCCGCAATCATTTGGGCGTCACTGTGCATATTTGACGTCTGGATCGTGATGTTACCGCCGCTTGGCAATGCGTCACGGGAATTGATGCAGAGGTTTACCAGAGCGTTCTCAAACTGCGCAGGGTCAACAAGCGCACTCCATGAGTCTGCCGCGAACTGAGCCCTTACATTGATAGCTGGCCCTACGGATCGGCTGACCAACTCCTCCATGCCACCGATCAAAGCCTTGAGATCAGTAGGAACAGGGGCAAGGGTCTGCCGACGAGAAAATGCAAGCAAGCGGTGAGTTAGCGCTGCCGCCCGCTGGGCGGCATTCTGAGCAACCCCTAGGTAACGCTCGACATCGCTCAAACGCCCTTGACTGAGCCGCAACCTTATCAGCTCATGACTTCCGCTAATCCCAGCAAGCAGATTGTTGAAGTCGTGGGCGACTCCACCACTCAATTGACCTACGGCTTCCATTTTTTGAGATTGCCGAAGCGCCGCTTCCGCCGCCTCGCGCTCCCTCACCGCTAAGGCCACTCGATCCTCAAGGGTATGGTTCAAGTCCTTGAGCGCAATTTCGGCGTTTTTCCGGTCAGTTACATCTACTGAAGATCCGATCAAACCGATGACCTGCCCCTCTTTATCAAGGAGTGGAGCTTTCACGGAGAGCCAAGTAGTGGCAGTGCCGTCAGGCATATCCACCTGCTCCTCGACCTGCTCGCTTATGCCTGTACGCATAATGCGCTGATCATTCTCCATGACGAGCCTGGCTTGATCCCCATCGTTGAGGAATTCGATGTCGGTCTTACCCAAGTAAAATAGAGGCGGCTTGCCTATCAGATCGGTTGCGCCTTGATTAGCTACCAACATCCGCCCATCCAAATCTTTGGCATACACCACACCCGGTACAGCGGCTATAAAGGTCTGGAGCAGCGCCGAGACGCGATCACGTTCCGCTTCGGCCACCCGACGCGCTTGAATGTCCAACAGAACGCCCGGGAAGCGAATCGCCTGGCCATCTTCCGCTAGTTCCGCGCGCCCGTTGGCCTCTATCCAGCGATACACACCATCATGCTGCATTACCCGATAATCACACCGGTATGGCCCACCTCGCGCCATTGCTTCGTATATAGCCTCCTGAACTCTCTCGCGGTCGTCTGGGTGTATAGATTCCGTGACTTTGTGCAGAGGAAGCCCGCTCAGGCACTCCTGAAATGACAGCCCAAATGAGCGTGCAAAGCGCTCGTCGGCCACAAAATGGTCATTGGGGATATCCCAAACCCACGTCCCAATGATTGCCCCTGCGTCGAGAGCCAGCTGTAACCGCTCTG
The DNA here is from genome assembly GCF_058986725.1 of Pseudomonas sp. GW821-FHT01A09. NCBI lineage: Bacteria > Pseudomonadati > Pseudomonadota > Gammaproteobacteria > Pseudomonadales > Pseudomonadaceae > Pseudomonas > Pseudomonas sp. GW821-FHT01A09. The sequence continues at coordinate 134,515 of NZ_JBYSWB010000009.1, read as the reverse complement.
TCGCCGCGTTGGCAGCCAATTCTGGCTGGTTCGGTGTCTCCGCGTGGCGGTGTTCTGGGAGATGAGTCATGGGTAGGGCACTTAACTCTCGCGACGGCGTGCAAAGTTTGACGGAAATGACTGAGGCTTACACCACAGATCGCTCGGGAGGACATTACCCGGGCTTTGTGCCACTTCTCAGCCTCCATCCGATGCTCTGACCGCATGCGCGGCGTAGCCGTTCCACAAAATGGCGAAAATGCAGGCCGATTGCCAGCATACAGCAGGACGATTTGCAAAAGCTTTAGTGTTCATCCGACATGGATCAAGGGTGTGGAGATCCGCTTCAAACCGCGAGACTGGCGAATTGTAACGCCACCCAGGGTCATAAAGCAGACTTGGAGCCCCCGGCGACTTCCGCTCGAAGCATTTATCATTCAAGCTCTGAAGTCGGAGCATTGAGCAGTTTGGTAGGAACTCTACATGGAATTTGCGAATGGTCAGTGATCCTGACGACTTGGGTTTACTCAACGGGCCTGTAGTCATAATCGAAGATGATGATTTGATGCGAAGTCTTCTGCTGGAGGTTTTCACCGAGCTTGGCGGCGACTGCAAGGCTTTCATCACCGCTGATGATGCGTTGATTCACCTGCTCCAGGCCAGTCAAGCTCCAACGCTCATCGTCACCGACTACACCCTTCCCGGTCAGCTGGATGGACGAGAACTTGCGCTGATGGCCAATCAACGATGGCCAGCGGTGCCTATCTTATTGATCTCAGGCTATGGCTCAGAGATCGCTGGCGGCCTACCAGAGCGCATCGCCTTCCTGCAGAAGCCATGGTCGGTTGAGCAACTGGTGAGACTCGTTCGTCAGACCGGATGAGCCCAACTTCTAATGAAGGAGTGAAACCCCGCGCCTCTAGCAGACCTGCCAGAGCGGCAGTTGAAGCATGGCTACTTGGTCTGCGGGAACTCGACATTGGATCGCGCGCAGGCATTGATTCCCGCCATTCAGAATGATCTCGTAGCCGTGGGTATTTTCGGTGGAATTGCTATACAGCCGGTCTGGACAAGGGCTCCGGTGCTCAAAATCGCGCTCGCGTCGGAAGCAAAATCAACCAATAATCCCACCTAAGGAGAGTAGCCTGCACGCTGCCGTGTCACGACGTGGGCATCCTCCCAATGGACATTACCGCTTTGGACATCGCTGCCTTGGCGGGACTGGCCGGCCAGGTGCATGCTTCCAAAGGCCAGCACACCGGGTCGAGAATCTCCGTCACCCATGATTTCTACAGGGCACATGCCAAAGTTGACCGAATTGATGCCGCCCAGTGCGACGACCTGAAGCTTGCCATCCTCATTGATGGTTTTCACAGCCATCGCTATTTCATCCAGATGGGCCATAACCAACATTGCCGACGTTGATTCACTGCACGAATTAGCGCCACGCAGTAGCGCGATCAAGTTCCCGGCGTCATCAACTCACGTCTTACGGCAGTATTTTTTTCAGTCTTCATGAACGATCACGCGTACCTCATCTTCTTCGCTCCCTGGGTAGCGAGCGTAGAGAAGTCATTCGAGTAGATCGGTGCCAGTCATGCAGGTCGCTATGTCTGTCCGGCTGAGAGTATGATCAAAGCGGCTGACCGGGGTGAGCCGCCCGTATGGCCACAGGCATCAGCCCTTGGTTTTTTGGGGGTCTGCACTTCTAGGATAGGTACGTTCCTCCTGGATCCTCCCGTCCTCTTTGTGGATTTTGAGAGACGCCGTCTTCCCATCCAGAAATTCAGCTGCAACAGCGGTGATGTCAGCTTTGGTGGATGCTGTTTTGGAAGCTCGGGTGGCTCCTTCTTTTTTCAGCTCCCAACCAGTGTCGGTTTTGGTGATGTGATAGTTGTCCATGTCGCTCTCCTCTGAATGTGATATAGCCAAGCGGCTTATTGAAATGAGCTCCTAGCGGGGCTATCAGTTCATCCGGATTACGCAGTCAATGGATTTTTATGGACGCGGACTGCGAGTCAGTGAGCAGACTGGGTAACTACAGGCTAGTCATTCGGCAGCGAAATCCCGGGCAATAAAAAACCCGCCGTGGCGGGTGATTTCGCATCATGCCGTCGGTGATCCTGTTCGGATCAAGCCAGGCTTCGGATGCGTGCTGAGAACTCGGTGACCTGCTGAGGCGAAAGGCATTCAAGGCTACCGAAATGTTCCAGATGCTGAATCATCACCTCATGACTACCGTCTTGCCCAGCAACAATACGGCGGCAGGTCTTCTCTAGGATTAGCCTTGCTAGCTCCGGATTGTCGATTTTCGAGGCATCAAACGCCAAGGCAACGGCACTAGCCAAATCACCCAAATCCGGATTAGCGCGATGCAAGGCTCGCAAAGCATTGAGTTGGCGAGCAGTTATGGGTAACGACACAGGCCCTCCTGGGCGTCAGAGGTGTAGACCATGACTGCGACAACACCCGCAGCCCTCACGGTCTTCTTGGAAATTTACCTACCTGTTCGAACCAAATGTCCCGCAACTGACCTTTGAGCAGGAGGCTGGACGGCTCGTCAATGATATGGGCGTCGGTCAACGTCTGGACATAGCCGGAACAGAACTAGAAGTGCAATTCCCCCATAGCGGTGTCTTGGCTATCACAAAGATCCTTTCGTTCTGCGCGCCAACAGCCATGAACACCCTCGGCCAATCCCAAAGGCAAGCCTGTGTGATCGGCACGCAGAGCTAATTCTTCACAGAACATAGTAGTTTACAGTGTCTGGCTGAGTCGGGCGAAAATCGATCCAAGTTGCTATGGTACCCCAGAGGGCACGGTCGAGGTGTTCGCCGCGCCACATAAAGCCGAACCTTGCAGTTCACGTCCAGGTGAATAAAGGTATCCAGCCGCTCCATCCTCGTTCTACCTGTTCGCATAAAGGTGTAAGCGACGTGTAGAGACGTAACGGATCGAGTTCGCGGGAGTAGGATGGTCTGAGGTGCTTCTCATCCAGCAACGCCAACTGAATTATTTCTGGCAGTGGAAATCTGTTACCTCAGCCAAGCTCCCAGGGTAGCCACAAATGAACAGCCAGATCTACACAGTCGACTACCTCATTCATGGTGAAGCCAAAAGCTTCGTAATCCGTGCAGAGAAAATGGATAACACAGAGGCGTGGCACTGGGCCAGCTGCGATGCGGGGTTCGGGCACATACCGCGCAACTCTCGAGACAAAACACGAAAGACGTCAAAGCCAATGGCGGAGCGTTTTGGAATTTCGGAGGTGACATGGCGGGGCTCTGACTTACCGGTTGGATGATCGGTTTATACCCGCATCTGACGTCCTGATGGTCAATCAATCTCGCTGAAGGAATCCCATGTCGATCATCGAATTTCTACGATGGCTGGCTATGGCGATCACCGTACTTGCCGCGAGGTTCATGGGATCAGTCCGAGCGCCTCGGCAGGTGATCGCATTCTGGTGTTTCACCGCAGGGAATGCGCTCTGGCTCTGGGTGCGGCGCGCGTTGAATGAACGCGCTGGCCGCCATGACTACCCGTTTGCCTATCCCTTATCTTAAGAGGGAACGGTGTCCAGTCTTTCATGGGGCTCGTTCATGAACTCGGTGGTTAAATCTATTCAGCCAGCTATTTGCAGTAAACCGTCCAAAGCTGATCCACGCGCGTCGTAAAGCTCTGGCTCATCATCTCCCGACGCATCCCCCAGTCCGGATCCACCGGTACGCTGGCCAACCTCACAGTGCCGCGACCCCATCGTCCGTTAATAGCATCCAAGACACCCATGACCTTTTCCGTCGCAACCGGCTGTGAAGCGGCAAACAGGTCATCGGTGTACTCGCCTTTCTGGCACAGGCCTAGCAACAGCACCTCAGCTTTGCTGTATTTGAAACCGTCTCGGAAGACATGGCCCACCGCTTCAACAGCGGCCTTTGTCATCAAACGAACGTCATCAGTTGGGTACGGAAGCTCGACGATGACGCCATTGGCGTACTTGGCTTCCTCTGGATTGAACATGCCCGTCCGGATGCTCACCCGGATCTTCTTGCAGAGTGATTTCTGAGCGCGGAGTTTTTCTGTGGCGCGCATCATGTACGTGGCCACGGCTTCCCGGATTGGCGCCAACTCAGTCAGACGCTTGCCGAACATTCGGCTGCAGCAGATCTCTTGCTTGGGTGGGTCGGGTTCATCAAGCTCCAAGCAGGGCGTGCCTGCAAGCTCTCGAGCTGTCTTCTCGATGACCACGCTGAACTTCTTCCTGAGCATCCAAGCATCCGCATGAGCTAGATCCCAAGCTGTCCTGATACCCATGCCCTCCAGATGAGCTGTCATCTTGCGGCCAACACCCCATACATCACTGGCCGGGCACTTCTTCAGCACCCATTCCCGTTTCACCTTGTCTCGAAGATCAACGACGCCACCGCTCTGGGCTTGCCACTTCTTTGCCGCGTGGTTTGCGAGTTTGCTCAGCGTTTTGGTACCCGCGATGCCTACACCTACCGGAATACCAGTGTGGCGATAGACCGAGGATCGGATTACTCTACCAAGGCGCTCAAGGTCGCCTTGAACGCCAGTCAAATCAGCGAATGCCTCATCGATGCTGTAGACCTCAACTGCCGGCACCAACGACTCGATGACGCTCATCACGCGTTGGCTCATGTCGCCATAGAGCGCGTAATTCGAGGAAAAGGCCTTGATGCCCTCGCGGCGCAGAACGTCTCGGATTTGGAAGTAAGGTGCCCCCATTTTCACATGGGGCTTGGCGTCTGCCGACCGGGCTATGACACACCCATCGTTGTTGCTGAGGACTACGATTGGGGTATGGCGAAGGTCTGGTCGGAACACCCGCTCACAGCTTGCATAGAAGCTGTTGCAGTCGATCAGCGCAAAGACGGGCTCATGATTGCTTTTCATGGCTGCGCACGCTGAAGGTCACGACGCCCCATACCTGGAGTTCCTCTCCCTCAAGGATGTACCGCGATGGATACTTCGAATTCTCAGACTTCAGCACAATCTGGCCATGCTCTTTCGCTAGGCGTTTGCACACAGGCTCCGAATCGACAGCGGCGATCACGATGTGGCCAGGCTCAGCTTCCAGCGCCCGGTTCACGATTGCAATGTCACCACAGAAGATCCCCGCGCCGATCATGCTGTCCCCTTCAATCCGCACGAGGTACATGTGTGGCGCTCGGAGATCCAACAGCTCGTCGAGTGAGATCTTCTGCTCAAGGTGGTCGGCGGCGGGTGACGGAAAGCCCGCAGGCACTCGGTAGGAATAGAGCGGGAGATGAACGCCGCAGGAGGCCAATGGGCCGAGGATCGTGACCATGATGCAGAATTCGCAGATACTGTATGAACATACAGTTAACGATGAACGACGATTTTGGTCAATCGGTTTCCCTGCCTGCGCGACAGAAGACTGCCATCAGGCACTGGCATTCTCGGCGTGATCAATAGCTATCTGGGCGACCGCCTAGGAGGTACCAGTTCTGCTCAGTGGCTATGCAATGCTGTTGCAGCCCGTCAAAAGGGTCGTTGAAGGCCCGGTTCTCGTGGGTATGCTCGAAAGGCCTGCCACGGAATGCTTTTAATGCCATCGTCGATACTCCCTATGCGATAGTTATCCATGGACTGGAGGGCTGGGTTACCGCACCGGGATGGCGAGCGTTGAGCGCCTCAACACTACTCGCCCCATGCCGAAATCAACCATGATCCTCTGCGTTCAATCAGCGGGATAAAGGTGCTTCTCCAAAACTCAGAAGATACCATTCCGCTGCTCATACCCCCTCTTGCCAGACGGGGGACGTAAACCTCGGCACTACTGTCCATTGACTGGCCAACCAATGCCTCATAAGCGGAGCGTATCACCTGCTCCAGCGCGCCCTTTTTTTCCGGCACAGGGACGTGACAGAGCGCCTGGCGCAGTTCGACCCACAGAAAAAGATCACCCCGCAACCCCCACTGTTCCGGAGCTGGTTCGAATAAATGCGCTACGCTGGCCCAGATGCGCTCCAGCGGGTAAGTCGCCTGACGTCGCAAAGCGTCATGTACCAGAGGTGTCAGCGTGCGCCCCCAAAAATCACTATTGGTTTGCATACAGAAGTATTCCGAGAGATCAAATTCACGTTCCGTGACACCTGATGTACTTAATCCGCTGATAGCAGCGACAAGTATGTTAAATCGCTCTTGTAGGTCACGGACAGAGGCAAAGCGTGGCTCGATCACGAGCGACTCAACGATCCTGTTGAAGACAAATTGATTTCCATCGTAGGCTCCGAACAAACTTGGCGTATCGCTGACAACCTTTCTCACCGCCCTAGACAGAGATGGCTTCGGGACGCTTAGTAGGTAATGCAAATCTAAGCGCGTCGGGTGCTTTTCTAGCGAGATTTCCTGAGGTGTCTGGAATCTACTCGCCGTGGTGATTGATGGATCGGCCCCCAATACCAACAGCCTGTGTATGACTGGCAAGGGAGCGCCATGCCACGCCGCTTGGTGAAGCGGCGTGTAACCCTTGGGTTGTTTCGAGAAATTCACGAGGTCAGGCTGCGCCTCAACTATGGACAACAGGCCACTCCAATCACCGCTGTAAGCCAACTCTGAAACTTGCTGCTGCATGTTTACTCGCTCTATGGAAAGCCCAACACAGTCACTTGAAGGAGGATCATGGCGGAAAGCGCCTGGCACCTAGGAGTGTTAACCGCCTTGGCTGACGTGCCACGTAACCGGGTTTCCCGTCCACAATCGTTTATAGCCATGCCTCGCAAAGGGTTTCGGCTTGGTTGAGTATCAGCTGTGCGGCTTCCTCGGCCTGATCCGGCGGGTATTTGTATTTTCGCAGGATCCGACGCACCAATATTCGAAGTTTGGCCCGCACACTTTCCCGGCTACTCCAGTCGACACTGACGTTAGCCCTTAAGCTGGCAGTCAGCTCATGGGCAATTTTAGCGAGAATCTCATCGCCCAGTTCGCGTACAGAGGCTTCGTTATTGGCCAATGCGTCGTAGAACGCCAGCTCGTCATCGTTAAGTCCCAACGCGTCACCACGCTGACTCGCAGCTGCGAACTTCTTAGCCATCTCGATCAGCTCTTCGATGACTTGGGCCGTTTCGATAGAGCGGTTCTGGTAGCGTTTGATCACATTAGCTAGGAGCTCGGAAAACTTCTTTTCCTGAGCAAGGTTGGTGCTGTAGCGACTCTTGATCTCGCCTTCGAGCAAACGCTCCAGCAGCTCGACCGCCAGGTTCTTCTCGGGCAGGTTGCGTACCTCAGCGAGAAACGCGTCGTCGAGCAGGCCGATGTTGGGCTTATCCAGGCCTACGGCTTCAAAGATGTCCACTACCTCGCCGGAGACCACGGCATTACCAATGATCTGGCGGATTGCCAACTCGCGCTCTTCGTCAGTCTTTTTCTGCTGGCTGACTTCACGCTTGATCAGGATCACCTTGATGGCCTGGAAGAAGGCCACCTCCTCGCGAACGGCCTTGACTTCATCCAGCGTGCAGCAAAGGGTGAATGCCTTACTCATGGCCAGCGCGTTATCGGCAAAACGCTTCTTGCCATCTTCCAAGCCCAAGATATGGTTGGCAGCTCCGGCAAGCAGCTTGTGTCCGCCAGTGAGGAAATCGCTGCAGTCGAAGCCATGCAACAGGCTGCGCAGGACGTCGAGTTTTTCCTCCAGCACCGAATAGGCCTCATGAGCGTCTACGGTGGGCCGGCCCTTGCCCTTGCTGCCGGTGTATTCTTTGAGTGCGGCTTTTAGCTCATTGGCTATGCCGATGTAGTCCACCACCAGCCCGCCCTGCTTATCCTTGAATACGCGGTTGACCCGAGCGATGGCCTGCATCAGGTTATGACCCTTCATGGGTTTGTCGACGTACAAGGTGTGGACGCACGGCGCATCGAAACCGGTCAACCACATGTCACGGACGATCACCAGCTTGAGCGGATCGAGTGGATCCTTGAAACGTTTTTCCAAGCGTTTTTTGAGCTGGCCGGAATAGATGTGCGGACGCAGCAAAGCCTTGTCTGAGGCACTACCGGTCATGATCACTTTGATCGCACCTTTCTCCGGATCTTCATCGTGCCATTCCGGACGCAGGGCAACAATCTCGTTGTAGAGATGCAAGCAAATCTCGCGGCTCATGGCCACGACCATGGCTTTGCCGGGCATCTGACCCACGCTCACCATGCCCTGGTTACGTTCCTCGAAATGTTTGACCAGGTCAGCGGCGACGCTATGAACGCGTGGTTCTGCACCGACCACTTTTTCCAAGGCAGCCCAGCGGCTTTTCAGGCGCGACTGCTGGTCGTCTTCTTCGTCTTCGGCCAGTTCATCCACCTGATCGTCAATCGCGGGAAGCTCATTGTCCTTCAACGACAGTTTGGCCAAGCGCGACTCATAATAAATGGCGACAGTGGCACCATCTTCAGTCGCCTGCTGCATGTCATAGACGTGAATGTATTCACCGAAGACTGAGCGGGTATCGCGATCTTCGCTGGACACTGGGGTGCCGGTAAAAGCCACAAATGTAGCGTTCGGCAGTGCGTCGCGCAGGTGTTGGGCATAACCAACCTGATAACGGGTCTGACCCTCTCCGGGCTGAGCTCCCTCCGAGGCCTTCAGTTCGGCGCCAAAACCATACTGGGTACGGTGGGCTTCGTCGGCAATAACCACGATGTTCGAGCGGTCGGACAGCACCGGAAAGGTGTCTTCATCTACTCCCGGCATAAACTTCTGAATGGTGGCAAAGACGATGCCGCCACTGGGCCGATTGGCCAACTTGCTGCGCAAGTCACCCCGGGACTCCACTTGGACGGGCTGTTCGCGCAGCAGATCCTGGGACAGCGAGAACACCCCGAACAACTGGCCATCCAGGTCGTTACGGTCAGTGATAACCACAATGGTCGGGTTTTCCATTGCCGCTTCCTGCATCACTCGCGCGGCAAAACAAGTCATGGTGATGCTCTTGCCAGAACCCTGGGTATGCCAAACCACCCCGCCTTTATGCGTGCCACCGGGACGCGAGGCGCTGACCACCTGCTGGATGGCAGCGCGCACGGCGTGAAACTGGTGATAGCCGGCAATTTTCTTCACCAGCCGTCCGTCATCCTCGAATAGCACGAAGTAGCGCAGGTAATCGAGCAGCATGTTCGGTGCCAAGGCACCGCGCACCAAGGTCTCTAGTTCGTTGAACTGACCCAGCGGGTCGACAGCCTGGCCATCGATGGTGCGCCAGTTCATGAAGCGTTCGGCATCAGCTGACAAGGAGCCCATGCGCGCTTCGCTGCCATCAGCGATCACCAGGATTTCGTTGTACTGAAACAGATCCGGGATCTGTTCCTTGTAGGTCTGGATCTGGTCAAAGGCTTTGCCCAGGTCAGCCTTAATATCCGCTGGATTCTTCAGTTCCAGCAGCACCAACGGCAGACCGTTGACGAACAGGATGATGTCCGGCCGCCGGGTGTGTTTCGGCCCCTGAATGCTGAACTGATTGATGGCCAGCCAATCGTTGGCTTTAACCTCGACCCAGTCGATAAGGCGGACAAAATCACCGCGTGTTTCGCCGTCTTTCTGATACTGCACCGGTACACCGCTGACCAATAGACGATGGAACAGGCGATTGGCCGATAGCTGTACAGGCAGGGAAAGTTCGAGCACCTGCTTGAGCGCATCTTCACGCGCGACCAGCGGTACCTTTGGGTTGAGCTTGGCCATGGCGCTGCGCAAGCGCTCGATCAAGACCACATGACGGTAGTTGTCACGCTCAGGGCTTTCGGCGTCATAGGCAATATCTGGCCCATACAAGTGGATATAGCCCACCTCTGCCAACCAGCCGAGAGTTTCCTGTTCCAATTGGTCTTCGGTCATTCCATTTCACTTCCTGTGCACATTAACCGGCCAAGGTTGCTCGCTGTAGTGTCTGGTTAAGCTGAGCTAGCCCGTAGGCGTATCCCTCAGTATAAGCAGCTGATTTACTGCTTATGCACAAACCTTCTCGATGATCGTCTCAGCTTTCGATAGGCGCAATTGACCGGAGATCAGGCGCGGCAGTAGGGTATCGCGGAGTTGAGTAAGTGTTTTGGCTTGCTCGGCATTAGCCGAAATTTTCTGTTGGATCCCACTAACTATATTTTCGAAGGCATCCGAAATTTCATCAACAGGAACAGCTACGGGGTACCGCCCAAGGACATCATTCTGCACTCGCTGCCGTCCACTCGTGCCGGACATGCTCTGAATTGCATGCTCACGAAACGCAGGGTGCCGAGCCAACAAATAGCCGTGATAAGGCGGTAGTGGTGCTTTTGGGCGCAGCACTACAAACTCAGTCGAGCCCCACCCGGTCTGACTGGCCGATAGGAAATCGACGAAAGCGGATTTGCCATTTTCAAGGCAAGGTGTGATACGAGCGAGAAGAGTATCTCCGTTGATGAATTTGGTTCCAGAACCCATCTGTCGTTCAACTACGCCGCTGATAATATGGCCTCGCGTACCGACACTTGCCATGTCAAGATAGGGCGCCACTTCGCCCTTCTTAAGCTTACGTGAAGGATTGACTTCATAAGCAACTTCTAAAGGTAATAGTCGCCACCCCATAGGTACGACCCCCAGCACCGACTCCTCAAAGCTATCTGGAAACAGCGCCGCTGTGGCCTCATCCATTCCTTTTGGCGCCAGCCCTTCCGCCTTGGCGCGTACCGGATCAAAATCGACGAACCACGATTTGAAAAGTGCTTGGGCGACAGCTTCCAGGGTGGAGTTGGTTTCGCGAAGGAGGCTGATTCGGTCGTCGAGAGCACCAAGAAAACCAGCTATCATTTCCTGAATATCAAGTGGCGGCAGCGGAATTTTGAATTTGAAACAATCGCCAACTCGAATATGACTTACTACAGATCCAGAACCTTCATGACTGCCAAACTGATGCTGAAGCGAAGGAGACTGAAATGTATAATGCAGAAAACGCGGGTGAAGTATTCGCGGGTTTGCTCGGTACTGCATCACTCTTTGGCCAAGAAAGAGTCCTTGAGGGATATTAACAAATCCTACCTCGCCGATAGGAGCCTCCCTGGTCAGTAGCACGTCGCCATACTGCAACTTTGCCCGCCTTGTCCATTTCTCGTATGTTTTATAATCAACAAACCGACAACTTTCAAGGTTAACGCGACCATCCCGAATGTTTGTCGTACGAATCATTCGGTATGGCGTTGCGTATGGCACAACCGGGGCTGTTTTGTTGACGCAGTCAACAATCAACTCGCACACTTGCTCAACAGTAACAGATGGCCACTCAGATCTCATAGCCCAACCCCTCTAATTTCTTTCGGATCAACTGATCGAGCTTTGCACCCTTGGCTATCTGCTCACCAAGCAAAGCTGCGAGGTTCTGCAATTTGTCGGCAAAGGCATCGTCGTCATCCTCGACGGCCTCAGCGCCAACATAGCGACCAGGGGTCAGCACATGGCCATGCTCAGCGATTTCAGCCAGGGGCACGCTGCGGCAGAAGCCGGCCATGTCGTTGTATTCCTCAACCTCCCCACCGGCGTCCAGCGGCAAGCCCCGCCAGTTGGCCACCGTTTGCGCTATTCGCTCTATGTCTCTGTCCGACAGTTCGATTTGCACCCGGCTAATGCGAGTGCCGAGCTTGCGCGCATCAATAAACAACACCTCGCCTGGACGTTTGATCTTCTGCTTGGCCAAAAACCACAAGCAAGCTGGAATCTGCGTGTTGAAGAATAGTTGGCCTGGCAGCGCAACCATCACCTCGACCACATCACCTTCAACCATAGCTTTGCGAATATCGCCTTCATTGTTCTGGCTAGAGCTCATCGAGCCGTTGGCTAGGACGATACCGGCACGGCCATCGGACTTGAGGTGGAACAGCATGTGCTGCAGCCAGGCAAAATTAGCGTTGCTTGGCGGCGGGGTGCCATAAACCCAACGCGGATCGCCCTCAAGGCTGCCATGCCACCAGTCACTGACGTTGAACGGCGGATTGGCCAGCACAAAATCGGCGCGCAGGTCACTGTGCTGGCTGCGCACAAAGCTGTCAGCCGGCTCCTTGCCCAAGTTGAAGTCAAGACCACGAATGGCCAGGTTCATCGCCGCCAAGCGCCAGGTGGTCGGATTGGACTCCTGCCCGTAGATCGACACGTCACCGAGTTTGCCGCCATGAGCCTCGATGAATTTTTCCGATTGCACGAACATGCCGCCCGAGCCGCAGCAAGGGTCGTAGACTTTGCCGTGGTGCGGATTGAGCACCGCGACCAGGGTCTTGACGATGCTCGCTGGGGTGTAGAACTGTCCGCCGCGCTTGCCTTCGGCGCTGGCAAATTGGCCGAGGAAATATTCATAGACCTGACCGAGCAGGTCGCGTGCCTGGTGAGCATCACCACCAAAGCCAATGACGGAAATCAGATCCACCAACTCGCCGAGCTTGCCATCCGGCAGCTGGGCGCGGGCATAGCGTTTATCCAGGATGTTTTTCAGCGACGGGTTTTCCGCTTCAATCTCGGCCAAGGCCTCATCGATGCGTTTGCCGATGTCGACCTGCTTGGCGTTGGCCCGGATGGCCTCCCAACGTGCCGCTTCCGGTACCCAGAACACATTCACTTCTTTGTAGTAGTCCCGTTCTTCTAGCTCTTCGGCCAAAAGCTCGGGATCGTCGCTGCCCAGGTAATAGTCATCAACGGCATCGGTAAAACGACGCTCCAGCTCAGCGCGGCGACCAGCGAAGCTGTCGGAGATGTACTTGAGAAAAATTAGACCGAGCACGATGTGCTTGTATTCGGCGGCGTCCATATTGGCGCGCAGCTTGTCGGCAGTGGCCCACAACGTTTTTTCCAGATCCTGCAGGGTGCTGCTCGTGCTGCTTACAGCGGCTTTGCGGCCTGGCTTCTTTTTCTGCGGTTCGGGCTCGGCTTCTGGCGTGGTGTCAATTGTTCCAAAACGCGCACGGGCTTGGATGAGTGCCTGCTCAGCTAGGCTGGACACGTGGTCAGCCTTCTTTTGATCCGTCATAAAGACATTCCTGAAATATTCGCGGCGCGATGATCCGCCAAAGGAACCCAGCTCTAGCACCGGGGTATAGATGGCACCATGATAGCGTGAGGCTTTCACATCGTCAGGGCTTTGAAGACAAAATGGGGTTTCCGTATTGCGTGATAGCAGCGCAGAGAGCGGCAGCCGCCCATAGCATCATGAAGAAAGAGCAAGCTACCTGGCCATGGTACCGGCTTGCTTCTACCAGTACGCCAAAGTCCTTTCTCTGCGGCAGCTGGCCCATTCGGCGATCATAGGATCGAGGTCTAGCTCTCATCCTTGAAGTCGCACTACGCAGCATTTCGCTGTTAAAAAGCCCAAGGGCATCGCCGCGCCAAGCATGGGCCCGATCAGCAGTCTGGCTCCGCCTCTGAGTCTAGATTGATCGACATCACTAGCGCCCGCCGATAGCGCAGAGGGGCAGCGCTCAGTTGCAGATTACAAAATCGATCAGCCCCTGCGATCAAGGCTCCCATCCGTTCTCGACGAACTGGTATATACGCTATTAATCGCGATTCGGTGGCGCTCAAGGAGCCAATACTCGTGGCCGGAGCAACGTCTTGTGAAAGCCTTGGATCTGCTGAAAGCTGGCATTCGACGTCGGGATATTTGAACCCCTTTGGGTACATCACCTTACCTTTGAGGGTGAGGATCATGTACTCGCTATAGCTACCTTCGTCAGCTCTTGAATAGTAGGACGAAGCTAGGCCGAACGACCACGACACGTCCCACCCATGAATCTTGATTTGGTAGAGCACTCGTTGAGACTCTTGGCTTGGCCGACCTCGTTTAGACTTTGGTTTCGGCTTGATCGCAGAGGGCATCGGAACCTCCAACTTTGCCAGGCAGCAGTCGTAGCCAGATAATCTGATTACCTCTGAGAGCATAGCGTCAGTGTAAAAAAATCGATTAGCGAACGCCATACTTACAGCTTTGGCTGGTGCTAGAATCGTTCGAGAAACAAACAACTCGATACTTGGAGCTCCAATGTCAAAACTCGCTGAATTCCGCCAACTCGAACGCCATCTCGCCGAGCAACTAGCGGCGCTTGAAGCAATGAAAGGTGACAAAGGCCTCGAGCAAGAGATCGAATTTGAGAGCAAATTGCGCACTCTGCTCGGCGAGTACAACAAAGGCTTGAAGGACATCGTGTCGATCCTGGATCCTCAAGGCGGTGTCAAGCCAGGCAAAGCCGCCGCCGCGCCAGTGAAGGGCACTCGTAAGCCCCGTGCCATGAAGCTGTACAAGAATCCGCATTCCGGTGAGGTTGTTGAAACCAAAGGCGGGAATCACAAAATTTTGAAGGAATGGAAGGTTGATTACGGATCGGACACCGTTGAGTCTTGGGTGTCCTGACCCCAGGTAATCGAGAATAAACAGCTCATAGCGAGCCCATTTTTGGTTTGTGAAGTTATCAACGGTGTACCGTGAGGTGGCATGCATGGCAGACAGACGTAGCAAAAGAGTACAAGACGTCGAAAAGGCAACGAATGAAGCCTTGGCGCGTTATAGAAAAATGAGCAGCAAGCCCGTTGACTCGGGCCCGGACGTACGAATAGGTTTTGGTATGGCCCCGACCTACACTACGAACCGCATTGTGAAAGAGGTCGTTATTGATGCCAACACAGCGCCCGATGCCGTAAAATCAGAAGATAAGAGTGCTTTATACACCGCAGGGTGGTCGCTGAATCAGGAACCGTAGTTGTCCATCTATTAATCGTTAAAAGATACAGGCGCATCAAGGTCAACCTTCGCGCTTTCGCACAGCTTAACCAACCAACTTTCGGCCGCTCGGGACTGGGCATGATGTCTTGCTCGGTCATATCGAGCATCCACACCACCGCTGGGTTCATCATTTCAAGCCTTCCCCGTTACCGGTGTGACGCCTCCGGCACAGGGCCGGCGTGAACCGAGTCACGGCTGCGCCGCGTTTCAGCTCTCCGGGCGCTCATCCCGCACGTCTGCGCGCTCCGCTTGCTTGAGGCTGCGGCACACTCTTCGGTCGCAGCGCACGGAGAGGCTGAATGCGCCGAGGAGCCCACAAATGGTAGGCTAGGCTCTGCAAAAATAGCTATCGACTTAGCCATGCTCCACGGAGGGCCATCTTCATCATGTCGCCTCATACTCTTGCATCCATTTTCTCAGGCCGGTGCTAGACGCGTTTTTAATTCCATAGCTCCTTTCTTTCCCGAGCCAGTCAGATACCATCTTTTTTGGTTTTTGGCATTTACCCCACGTCTTACAAAATTCATTTCCTGTAGAGCACTCAAAGCTTCGTTGACAAGTTCAGGTTTTAACTCAAGCTCTTGAGCTAGACCTGTAGCCGACCTCATTGTGTAAGGCCCATCAAGGAGGTGGATCAGAACTAGCTTGGTTGTATGGTCTAACCCGGCGAAAAACTCTTTATCCTTCGAACTCAGTGGCCCAGCCTCTGGCTCCATCGAGCTCTCAGTCGCTTCCAAGGCCGACTCCGCTTTGGTCTGCACTGCTTCAACTTTCTCCTTCACCTCTCTAAGCTCTTTAATTACATTAGCACTCATTAGGCGAATGAATTTCTGGGCGGAGATCGATGCTATGAGGCAGAACCCAATGAGGATGAGATATTTGGTAGAGTCAAGCTCACTACTGCTCAGGATCTCTTGAAGCAAAGTGCTCGATATCGTGTTGAAAAACAGGGGAACCATAAGCGCAGCGCAGATGCCTAGCAAAACGTTTTTCCCTACGTTCCATCCCCAGCTTCCACCGTAAAGCAAATGGCCAGCGAAACCTCCAACTGCGCCAGTGCCAACGAGCGTCCATAAAACCAATGCGAGCATTTTGCCCTCCTTTGCGAGATTTTCGATTTGTAGCGGCTTATTGACATAATGCTTGAAGCCCTGATCCTGATACAACCCATCGAATGGATTGAGTGATGGAGTCAGTCAAGGAAAAAAATGCCGGTTATAGCGAACCGCGTGCCGCGAAGGGGCCGTGACCTGAGCCACGAACCAGTCGAACTCGGCCTTACGGCGCCCATCTCAGCTAGTGGTTGCTCACAGGCTGAGGCGCTGCTGACATGCGTGCAGCACGCTACTCCGGCACAGCAAAGTGCACTCGCCTCTCGATATGCCGCAACAGTAAACGGCGTATCTTTAGAGCGAGAAAAAAAGCTCTCCTGGCCATTTTTTCTAGCGAAAGTCGCCCGATCCCCCCGAACTCACCCCGCTATCCATAGAGCCCCAGAGCTGGTCAAACCAACGTTGAGAAGGGCATGGCTGTCATAAACCGGCGTTTAGCAAAGCCAAGTCCCGACCATTATGGCTTTCATCCTGCGTGTCACGCGCTCCGCTTGACAACTTAGCCTATCTGCCCGGCTTACCCAGTGCGTGCTCTCGAGATCACTCTGTGGGCTGACAAACGCTGTATAGCTTGAAATTGAAGTCACTTAACTACTATTGGCAACTGGCCATCAGTCGTGTAGCTTCAAACGTCATCACGGAGGAAAGCCAGTGAACTCGGACAAATTTATTTTGGTGAGCCGACGCGGAAACTGCCACGACAAAGCGCCAATGGAACGGTTATTTCGTAGCTTGAAAACGGAATGGGTACCGGCAGTGGGCTACATGAGCGCTGCCCTGGCCGAACAGGATATCGGTCGATTGCTGTTGCAGCGATACAATTGGCAACGGCAGCATCAGTTCAACGAAGGCCTAGCGCCGCCGTAGCTGAAGAAAAACTTAAAGCAGTGTCCGGGATCAGTTGACCACTACATTGACCAGTCAGGCTGGTTGGAGAGTAAACTGATTTGGGGGGATGGTGGTAGAAGGCCATCTACCGACATAGGTCTACATTGGTACAGCCCCCCAACATGACGCAAATGATCAGCTCGTCTTCTCCCCGCTGCATAGGTATAAGGTTGCCAAGCGGAAAGAACAAGCTCCTGTGAGGATCACCCCTGTCGGGGTCGATGCAATAAATTACTAAGGAAGATACATGAGCTGTACGTGTGATCAGGATCACCAATCCACTACCCCGTCGAACGCCTCAAATGCATCGCAGGATCCGCAGACGTCCCAGTTGAATCCTTTCAACGAGGCTGCTTCAGTTGGTGTTGATGACACCACGGCTCGTGCTAAGAAAAGGAGCGAAAACTACAGGTTGATCCTGGCTTTTGCAGTGTTTTTGGGGGCGATGTCCATCATTGCCACTGCCGTGTACGTAAATCCAGGGGTTTACAAGCTCGACGAGCAGACTGTGGCTTTTCTCAGTCAGGCATTCAACGCAGGGGTACTGCTCACGATACCATTCTTGCTAGGTGCCGTAGGTGCAGGAACTCGCTTGCTCCTTTCAGAAGTACGCATTGTGGATAAACTGCCTTTGGTAGGAGGGTCGGCTTTCATGGCCTGCTTTTCTTGGATAAGCATAAAGAGCGGAGTATTGGTGTCTCTCGTAGCGCCACATCTAGTTCCACGCGGGGTTGATATGAAGGATGCACTGAGCACCCCTAATAGCTTTTACACTATGTCATTGGTGGCAATATTAGTAGGTATGTTTTCTACCAATCTTTACTTGTTCATAACCCAGCGCGTGGAGCAGTTATCTAAACAACCGCCTAACGGAAAATAGCCGCATAGCTAAGCATTGGTGACCTGACGCAGAGCCTTGATGTTCGAATACGGATCATACGAATGCAAATACAGGTGGCGAAACGGAGTTTCCAAGCGTAGTTCACCCGTCGCTGCTTGAGCAGGCTAGCTCTGGGTGGCGACTCTGTGTCCGCTCCGAACGCCGTGTCGCGCAACCAAGAGACTTCAATCGGCAACGTCAGTGCAATGTTGCCGTGGCCAAAGTTCTTCTGACTGGCTCGTTTTTGCAGTGAAGCACAGTTCCTGAGCTTGCATTCACCGTCCAAAACGCCCAAAGATTGTTAGATACCTAACCCACCACATGTCGAATCTGACTTGAAGAAAGTTATTACAGAATGCGGGGAGTGAAGTGTGGCTGCCCTGATGCCAGGCGCTGGTAGTCTCTTAAACTTTTACGCCCATTGCCCCTCTGAAACGTTGCGAGCACATACCGCGAATTAACGGATGTCATCACCCAGAATTGGCCTTCGCGCTCGACTTTCAATACGTCAGAAGTGCGAATCAAATGGCCGTCTCCGAACCGCCCGTATTGGTCTTTTCGCTTGTGGCCGAAACCACACCGATGCCTGCACGAGTTGATGGAAACACTGCAGAGATAGGCGGTCACTGACACATAGGGTAAACCCTAGGATTCCGTAACCGCTGTATGAGCAAGCGGAGCGCGCAGGCCAGGATGGTCGAAGGAGTGAAGATGGAAGCCCGGAGGGCCAAGACACGAAGTGGCTTGGTTCACGACAGCTGACCGCAACGCGGCACGCCCTAGTATGCCGGCGCTACCAGTTTCTTTAGGCTGGGGCCCAAGACCACAATTCTGATGTGCAGCTAACCGTGCTGTTAGATTGGCGTATGCCCCAAACCGTCAACTCCTGAGACAGCGCATGAACCAAGAATTAGCTGAAGAAGAGATGCGTCGTGCCCTGTTCGGCAGCGCTGAAGTCTGCGCGCCAACCCTCCCCCCTGCCGTTCAGGAACCGGTTCCAGAAGTGGTGATCCTGCCGGTTAGCAAACCCCTGGTGAAGAAGAAAGCCTTGAAAGCGTTCACTCCGAGACTGAAGGTCACGCTCCGGGTCGGCAATGAGTATGAAGGCCAGACGTTTGAGATGATTCATGAGGTTGACACCTTGAGCCCCCTGCTGGCAGAACAGGAGGCCACCAAGGCAGCTAGGAAAAAATACAGGTACGTAGAAGTGATCTCAGTTAAATCGATGTAGCCCACTTGGGTTATTCATTTAGCTACACCCAAGCTGAGTCACCGTTGCCAGAGCGGCAAAGCACACCCTCCCCAATTCATCCTATCCTACAAAATTTACAAGGCTTGAATCGAGAGCCTCAGCGATCAGGGTTGATAAATCAAAAGCGGGCGACTTGATACCAGTTTTTCACTTTGCGATTATTCCTCACAAGTGATACTTCGAAAGTCTCACTGGTGAGGAATGATTCGAGGATTATTTTTGCTGACCTCTTGAACTCTTTCAAAATTTCGTCAAGAATCACGACGTGCACGACGCCCAACATTAGTTAACCAGGAAAACACTACGCCTTGGGGCAGTCATGAAATTTCTTGTAAGTTACGTTAGCTTTGATATCACTGTGAAATCAATGACTCTGGGCGACAGTTCGACGATGAGTACGATCAAGCACGAAATCATCGACACTCAGGCCTACGCATACCTGGGATGCAGTTCCATCAGGGATATCGAAGCTGCTTATGAAGGCTGGAAAAATTACGTGGAAAGCGATGATGAAATCACTTCGCCGAAGCAGAAAATCAAGGTTTTGATGGTTGAACCCATCCAAGTACCTTGGGCCGCCTGATGGCATAAAAAAATATCCACCGCCCGCTGTGACGCACGACGGTGGATACCATCCGACCGAATACTAAGGTCATCTGATCTGCCCCCACATAATCACTCATCCTCGGCCAACAACGGCGCATCAATGTCGTACTCGACATTTTTGACCAGCTCAAGGGCTCGAGTAAGCAGCTCTTGATCTACCTGCTTAACTATCCCAAGCTGAATGAGATCCTCACAACTAACAGATCCTAAAAAATCGATATGAACATCGCTAGGTGTCATGGGAAATCTTCCGCTTCTTCACCGAGCTCGAAATCCCCGGTACCGCCTAGGTAGATGTTACGACACGGCATTTTCGTAATTATCCCCTGTGCCAGGAGCATCCTAGGGATCTCATGCATAAGCCCAGAAATTTCCCATGGTTCTTCGACAGTGGCCTTGGCCTCGTCGACGAATGCCTCTAGATCAAAATCTCGAGCGACGATGAATGGCCCTGTTCTGCCGTACCCTTCATAAATGCCCGACGCAATGCAGATCACCTCGCCTGCTTTCATGACCATGCTCGGCATGTCGTCTCCGGATTTCTGGTATGCGTCGTCTTCGGCGACCGAGCCTCTACTGCAGCCGGTGCGGTGATGGATGGTGCTGCCCTTCTGAGTGCCGCAGAAAATCACGGAGGCTCGAGCGCCCGTTCCCCCGCTGGAACGTTGCGATGACATACCGAGAATTCTCAGTGGTCATAACCCAGAATCGTCCTTCACGTTTGACGGAAACTACCTCCGACGTTCGGATCAGATGACCGTCTTCGAAGAGGCCATTGGACTCTCGCCGGACATGATCGAACACAACACCGACGCCAGTACGTGCTGTAATAAAGACACCGCAGAGGTACGCGGTAACAGGCTTCGAAAAGCTATGTGCCTTCGCTCGGATCAACCGCTGCAAGTCAAAATCTGAGTGGCGCCTGCTATAAAAATTTAGATCAATGTTATTCGCCGTCTCTGCTTTCATTCGTTCTCGCTCCATTGTCATCGAGCTAAACCAAGAATCTGCCACGGAATCATCACTTCTGATTGCGTGCGCAAATCTGGGTATGCCTCAAGCTGTTTTGATCATGCTCGCCAGGTAAATCGGGCGGAGGTTTGTCAGCAAATCAGGGCGGAATCCCGGGCGATGCGAGTTGTGATAAACAGCGCCACTCTCCACTTCGAGCACACAGGCTTCGCAGCCATCGCTGTCCATCCCGATGGTGACCTTCGCGAGCGGCTCCATGCTCCACGTGCCCTTGGCGTTCATATACGACGGCGTCACCACTTGGACGTCGGTGATAGAAATATGGGAGTCCTGAGCGACCAACAGGTGTTGGAGCTTTTGCTCCCCATCAATCATGCATACGAGCTCAGTGCTCCGGCCATTTTCCTCAGCGCGAACGGTAACGTGGTACCAGTGCGTTTTGAGCAGGCGTGATACGGAGTGCCACTGAGCTACCCCCTCGCCGAACATACCTGGCATCCCGATCAGGTCAGCGTCTTGTGTTCTGAACATGTGTTGCCTCATGCGCTGGGTCGACATCACGGCCCAGTAATTAATCAGTCGATTAACATCAACAGATGGAGAAAATTGCCTCAATGGAGGATGGCTGACGGCGGCCTGCGCCAAGCAATAGGTACACGGTGTTTCGAGTGGCGAACATGAAGCCCTTATCAAAAGAGGTTGCCATCCCAGATCGCACCCAGTGGCCAGTCTCGAACCGACGCTGTTCGTCGTGCATGACGTTCTGAGCAAACAGAAACACAGGCAGACAACCCAGTGCCGCGATCTTTTCTCGTTCGGCATCGGTGACAATTGCATCGAGGATCACCCACTCCTTTACGACGCAGAGAGGCATCCATTTGCAATGATTCCTGGCCTCGATCAGAGCCTCTTCCAAGCTGAGCTCACAGCCCATCAGATCGACGCCACCGTCGTCCAATAGCCCATCATTTATAGGGCCGTTCATCCCATTCCTTATGCCACTGTGGTCATGCTCAGCCCCACTAGCGACTGAGCGGATGCGCCATCGATTTTTGGATGGCAATAATCCAGAACGATCCACTGCGGATAGCCGGCTCTCCTATTTACGCGGGTCGGCCTTGGTAGCTATGGAGCGGGTCGAGGCCTTCGTAGGTAACATCCGTTCGGATGAGGACTATAGTCCGCGTTTCAGAACAGCGCAATATGGCTCCATCCTCGCATTGGTTGAGGATGTCGAATGTCATTAAATGAAGCGCTTGCCGTGGTAGTTCGGGGTGTGCGCAAAAGCAAGGGTCTCTCGCAGGAGGACTTGAACACCGTTGACCGATCCTATCTAGGTAGGATCGAGCGTGGGCGGGCCCAGGTGACGGTAGAAGTGCTGAACCGCATTGCTATCGAGCTAGGGGTCGACGTCGGACTACTGATCATCTTGGCGACTTCCGTGCTGGAGGATGAGCCGAGCCAAGTAACAATTCGAAGAATTGACAGGCAGCTCTCGCAGCTGGATCAGGGAGGGACGTACTCGAGCATCAACGAGATGCTGGAGGCGAAGAGACCACCTTCTGGCCGGGATCGGAAAGCCAATGCTGCAGAGAACCTAGCCATCGCCCAACGAATGAGATCAAAGGGCGCTTCGCTAGCAGAGATTGGGAAAGCACTGGGGTTGGCCAAGTCGACCATTCACGCCTATCTCAAGCGAGACGCTTTTTGAGATCTAAGGGTTGTGTGAAATAGAGCATGGACAAACGCGCAGTGTTTTCGCTAGGTCTGCCGGCCAGCTTGAGCCACCTGCAGGCAGCTCTGTATCCATGACCAGAAGCCGCATGACGATTTTGCAGGAAGCTCTCCTCTGGAAGACTGCACTTAGATTCCTTGGGCCATCAAATTTGTATCAGACGGTCGTCGAACTCTGGCGCGAGGCAGGGGTGCCGGCGAGGCCCACTGTGGAATGTCTCACCAATGACATGGTCGGCGATGAGGTAATGAACATCCTGAGAATCGCCCAGGCCCAAGTCGGAGCCATGGTGCCTGGCAGAGAGGTGGTGCCGGACACATGCGCTTTGTATAGCCGTAATGCGGGCGAGCTTGCCGATGGCCTGCTGGGAAGGTTGCCCGTGCGGGAACTGCCATTGAGCTTGAGGGACTTCCGGCTTGAGAGTGATCTCGGGATATAGACCCATCCTAGGATCGCCTTCGTATCCCCATGGGCGAGCGCGATGATGGTCTAGGGATCGTCGCAGAAGGCTCCAGAGGCTTGATGGCTTTTGGCCTTGTCGCCGGTTAGTATCTTGTCTTTGCTTGCTCAAGGACGAATATGAAAAAGCTTATTATGGCTATTGGCGTGTGTATCGCGCTGTCTGGCTGCGCCACCTCTCATTTCACCGCTGGCCGGGATTTCTCGTCGGCCAATGTCTCCAGCATAACCAAAGGAAAAACCACAACGACTGAGTTGAAGTCGATGTTCGGTGAGCCATACGCCAAGAGCGCTGTCAGTGAAACTGACGAGAAATGGGTCTACACGTACACGAACGGCTCCGCTCACGCTCAGAGCTACGTGGTGACAATGAAGGTTACTACGACAGGCACCCAGAAGACTCTCGACGTGCTGATCCGAAATGACGTGGTCATCAACTACACGTTCAGCGAAGGGCCCGCGCCAGGAACGACTACCGCAACCAATTGAGGCCATCACCTTTCCGGTGGACAGTCCTACGCGTTGAGCGGAGTCCTGTTGATGGAGCAACTGATTTGGATAGAACGTATGCCTTTGTAGACGAGTCAGGAAACTCTGACCTGGATACTTCGAAAAAGGGGAGCTCGGGCTTTTTTGTGGTCTGCTCCATCCTCGTAGCTGAGAAAGATCTTGAGGCTGCCTATGGGCAAGCGGAGGCATTACGTAAGCGCCATTTTCAAACAGGCGAAATCAAATCCAGTACCCTCAAGGCCAAGAACTCGGATCGCCGTGCTCGGATTCTCGGCGAGCTAGCTGAGCTGCCGCTCAAACTCTACTTCACCGTCGTCGACAAATCTCGAATCCACCTGGACGGCGGCCTTCGGTTCAAAACCTCCTTCGTCAAATTCACCAACGGAATGCTGTACGACCGTTTGTTCGGCAGCTTTCGAAACCTTCGGATGATCGTCGATGAGCATGGTGGCCAAGAATTTCAGCAGAGCCTTAAGAGCTACGTTGAAGATCGTTTCGTTGACGATCTATTCGGCGACACTGAAGCTTTCCGGACGAAGCCGAGTAAGGATGACGTCCTGATCCAAGTGGCGGACTTCTTCGCCGGCACGGTTGCGCAGATTTATGAGGGCAAAGCTTCTGAGGAAGTGGTGCGAGCCTACAAGGCCATCCTCCGTGAACTGACTCTTGACCTTGTGGAGTGGCCTCCTAAATACCAAGATCTTCTGCCGCCACCCTTGGACGAATCTGGGTATGCCGACTACCAGGTGCACGAGGAGGCACTCCGTCAAGCCGAGCTTTTCAGTGAGCGGCTAGGCCGGCATCCTGATGAGGATGGGCGCCTACAATTATGCATCCTGGATTTTTTGCGATTTCAGAGCAAGTTCGTCACCAAGGACTACGTACCCACAGCTGAAATCATTGATCACCTACAGGATAGGGGCTTTGGTGAGCTTACCGACCAAAAGATTCGCTCCAGTGGCATTGCCAAGCTTCGCGATGAAGACGTCATCATCACAAGCTCCGCCAAGGGCTACAAAATTCCTCAAACCCGAGCGGACATCAAAGAGTTTCTCGAGAGGGCATCGGGGATAGTCGTGCCCCTACTTGAGCGGGTCAAAAGGGCCCAGCGTATTTATCGGCTTAGTAGCCTCGGGGAATACGACATCGTGAAGGCTGCCAACCTCACCGAGCTCGCCAAACTGATCGACTCACTGGCAGTATTCGCCAATGAATGAGACTAGGCAAAGTAAAGAAGTTCTCAATGGGTTGGCACTCGGCTAAAGCTGCCTTCCGTTCATCACCCAGAAAATGTTAACGCAAACCTGCCATCGAGTGAAACAATGAACGATACCGGTTTTGTCTTTGTATTAAACAAGTTAGAAATCGACGACACCAATCTTCCGTTTACACTTGATGCGAAGTCGGTACTTAGGCGAGCGACATTAACCGAGCAAGAGCACTACAATACACTGCTAAAGAATGGGGGGATATTTTCCACATTTCTCGTACCTCATGGTTCTGTTGTTAAGATAACAGAAGGCGAGCCTGGGCCAGGTAAGTACGTACCACCAGAAAAATCTACTCTATTGGTAGTTGAGACAAAAAAATGGAACCATCACATTGAGACGTTAAACATCGCAGGCAAATTGGCGTCCTACGACTTTACCGTTGGTGGATACGCGTGTTACGCGAAGGACGATGACCGCAACAGTATTGGTATGCATGGCTTCTTTAGTCATTCTGACCTCAGGCTGCTAGAGGATTTTACCCGAGCATCATCCATACATGTCTCAAAGGCTGAATTAGACCAGCTTAGCGAATACTACCGTCAGATCGAACTGAGAGCCGATGACGCTTGGTTGAGAAGAGCACTCTCTATCTTTGGTGACATCCATAGTCTTCCCCATCTTTCTGAGCTGCGTACCCTTTCGTATTTCTCCGTCCTCGAATGCATATTGACCAAGAAGTCGTCAGGAGGAGCAATGTCAATTGGCAAGCAGCTCCAGCACAAGACGGAGCTTCTCTGTAATTTCACCAATTACAAGGCCGAGCCATTAAAGCACTTTGGCGATATTCAAATAAAAAAACTCTGGAAGGCTCTTTACGAGCTCAGAAGCCATATTGCACATGGCAACGTCTATAGGTTCACCGGTGAGCTGACGTGCCTTAAAGACCTAAAAAATGTCAATGAATTCTTAAGTGGTCTCGTCAGACAAATCCTAAGTACGGCATTGAGCCAGTACCAGTTGGTAGCGGATTTGCGAGAGTGCTGAGGTGCATTTAATGGCTTCAAAGAACAACCTAGATCGATTGCCCAGAACCCAATCGCAAGCGGAGCACGCGGGCCCGAATGGCCAGAGGCGTGAGGATGGAAGCCCGAAGTGCCAAGACGCCTCCGGTGGCTTGGTTCACGACAGCCGACCGGCAGGGCACGCCCTAAAGAGTATCCGCCTCTTAGGGTTTCCTAGGCTTCGCTCTGGCAGTTGCCTCGGCCACTAATGGATCTTCGGGCCAATGGTGCTTTGGGTATCGGCCCTTGAGATCCTTTTTCACCTCCACGTACGTGCTACGCCAGAAGTTTGCGAGATCCTGGGTAACCTGTACGGGTCTGCGGGCCGGCGACAGGAGATGCAAAACCAGCGGCTGCTCGCCTTGGGCGATGCGTGGGGTTTCTGCCAAGCCGAAAAGCTCCTGCAGCCGCACAGCGAGGATGGGGGGATGCTGCGAATAGTCGATTCGAATATTCGAGCCGGACGGCACCTGGATCGACTGAGGTGCCTGGGCCTCCAGCTCCTGCGGAAGCGGCCAAGGCAAGAGGTTTCTGACTATCGAAGACAGATCCAGCTGGCTGAAGTGACTGAGCCTTGTGACTTTACCTATGTACGGCGTGAGCCATGCTTCCATCGTTTCTAGTAAGTTGGCATCGCTGAGATCAGGCCACTTGCTTGCTGCCTGGCCGTTCTGGAAATCGAGCTGACGTAGCAAGCCGACCCGCGCCTGCCACTGCCGCAGCTCAGGGTTCCAAGGCAGTAGCTCAATGCCCTTGCGCCTCACCAGGCTGACTAAGGCCAACGAACGGGTTTGCTCATCAAGACTCGGCAGGGCTTTCGTCGATAAGATGAGCTGCCCAATCTTCAGCTGCCGCTCAGCCTTGAGCACCCCTTCCTTTTCGTCCCAATCGACCTCATCGACAGGCCTTACAAGGTCAGCCAGTTCGTCACCGAACAGGGCCGTATCGAGATCACTCGCCAAGTAGATCCGCTCCTCACGCTGCCCATGCCGGCTACCCAAATCGGCTACCACCAACCACTCGTGCTTGGTGAGACCATCGGGCTCTGAGAACACGGCGGCCCGCCCGTTGGAGAGACGGTATTCGGATGCACTTGCACGCCTCTGGTGGCCAATTCGGTCAGGGTAGGCGGACGCCAATAGGCAACCTACCCATCGTGGGTGATCAGGCTCGCTGACGGGGCCAGACGCCCTTCCACGCAGCAGAGATCGGTACTGCCGAGCAGACTGCTTCACCCGCTGAAACGAGCCACTGCCTCGACGTGCATGTTGCTCGCCCGACAATGCACTCAGCCTAGTGTGAAGATCGGCTCCTGCTCCACGCAGGATATCCTTCTCACCGAGCAGCGCCGCAATGTTGCACGCTAGATCGTCCAGGCCCATCGCGTTGCCTTTGATGAGCATGTGAGCGATCCGAGGATGCGTTGGGAGCTTGCTCATGGCAGATCCGTGTAATGTGAGCTGTCCAGCATCGTCGAGTGCACCCAGGCGCTTCAGCAGGTCTCTCGCTTGGCCGAAGGGAGCTGAAGGAGGTTGGTCGAGCCACGTCATCTCCTCCGGCTTCATTCCCCATCGCGCCAACTGGAGTGCCAGGGCTGCGAGATCCGCCTGCAGGATCTCTGGCGTGCTGTAACCTGCCATTTGCTCGTGCTGCGACTCAGACCACAGGCGATAGCAGACCCCTGGCTCCAATCGCCCTGCCCGACCTGCTCGCTGGGTAGCGCTGGCCTTAGAGATACGCTGTGTGTCGAGTCGAGTCATCCCGCTGCGAGGATCGAACTTCGGCACTCGTTCGAGACCACTATCCACTACGACCCTGACGCCTTCGATGGTCAAGCTAGTCTCGGCGATGTTCGTGGCCAGCACGATCTTCCGAGACCCCTTGGGTGCCGGGTCTATAGCAGCGCGCTGTGCATTCAGGTCGAGGTCACCGTATAGCGGGCATACGATCACTTCTGGACGGCTGCTCAACTCCTCTTTGAGGGTCTCCGCCACGCGCCGAATCTCTGCCTGCCCCGGAAGGAAAACCAGAACGCTTCCGGACTGTTCGTTGATCGCAGCCAAGCAGGTGTCCGTGACCCGCCCATCGATCCGCTCGCCCGGTTGGTAGGGACTGCCCCAAACCGTCGAGACCGGATACATCCGTCCTTCACTGGTGACGACGGGCGCATCATTCAGCACCTTTGAAAGGCGAGCACCTTCCAACGTGGCGGACATTAAGAGCAACTTCAATGAAGGCTCATCACGCAGCAGTTCGCGGGCACTCAGGCACAGAGCCAGTGCAAGGTCGGAGTCAAGATTTCGAAGGTGGTACTCATCGAAGATGACCACACCCACACCATCTAGCGCAGGGTCATCTTGCAGCCGGCGAGCCAGGATCCCCTCTGTGACCACCTCGATTTGGGTGCGCGGGCCCACCTTACTTTCAAGGCGAATGCGGTAGCCGACAGTCTCACCAACCTTCTCACCCAGCTCACTCGCCAAACGCTCAGCAGCCGCCCGAGCAGCCAGTCGGCGAGGTTCGAGCATCAGGATCTTCTGGTCACCAAGCCAAGGTTCGTTCAGCAGCGCCAGGGGCACTCGAGTGGTCTTACCCGCACCAGGTGGCGCTTCAAGGATTACTTCGTGGCGGTTGGCCAGGGCCGCTCGTAGGTCTGGCAATACGAGATCAATAGGTAGAGAAATCATCAAGGCTCCCAAAGCAGGGAAGCAGTATACGCTGGGCGTTGAGTGATGATTTGGACTCGAGAGTGCCAGTTAGGATCAGTGAGCTACCTAAGTGCATGATTTGAAGATAAGAATAGCGAGGGCAGGAGCAGGAGCAGGAGCAGGAGCAGGAGCAGGAGCAGGAGCATCAAAGCCTTGTGGGCTTTGATTCTCAAGCAAGAGCAAAAGCAGGCAGCGCCTTGTGGGCGTTGCCTTTAAAGCTTGACAACCATAAGCTTAAAATCGAACCAATCAGCAAATCGTGGTATTCGTCGAAGATCAACAGGCCGACGCCTTCGAGCGCCGGATCGTCCTGCAAGCGCCGAGTGAGAATCCCCTCGGTCACCACTTCTATCCGCGTGCGCGGGCCGATGCGGCTTTCGAGGCGGATGCGATAACCCACCGTCTCGCCGACCTTTTCGCCCAGCTCGCTGGCCAGGCGCTCGGCCGCCGCGCGGGCGGCCAGACGCCGGGGTTCGAGCATGAGGATGGTCTGGTCGCCGAGCCATGCCTCACCCAGCATCGCCAGCGGCACGCGGGTGGTCTTGCCGGCACCGGGCGGTGCTTCGAGGACTGCTTCGTGGCGAGAGGACAAGGCGTGGCGCAGCGCAGGCAAAGCGGCGTCGATGGGTAAGGATTGCATGCAGGGGCTCCCGGGTAGGGCGGGGAGTATAACGTGGCAGTGGATGTACATCGTTCTCTGGTAGCTCCACCGCACTGATGTATACTCAAGCCACTGTTGGAGGTCTTATGAACGATCTATTCAAAGCGATAGTTGGAAAAAAAGGTGATTTTGCGTCCAAGGTCTTGAGCCGCTACAGCTCGAAAAAAGCTGTTGGTGCGTTTGCGCGTGATCTTTTCCTCTCCGAAAACGCCGAATCCATCAACGCGCGCTTTGCCAAAGCCAAGCGTTCGGCCTCTCGATAGCATGTGGAAGAAAGGGCCCGATCTCAAGCCCTCCAAGGCATCCAGCAAGCACTCCACTTCAAGATCTGCGCCCGTCTTACAGATCGAATATAACGTCGTCTACCAGCAATTGGTGGCCAATGATGATGACATCGTTGGCCAACTCGCCTATTGCCTCTACAAGCAGAGCAAGCAGCAATATCTTCAGGAATTCGAGCGTCTCAACCAGCGCCGACCTACGGATGTGGAGCTGCGAAATCACGTCGCCTGCGCTGAACTTCCCGCCTTGGAGATGTATCGCGAGAAAGCCACTCGTGTCGTCTCGGAACTGCTAGCTCAAGCAGCTCAAGAAAAGCAAGAAGAGTTAGAGGCGCACTTCAAAGACCGGCTCTGGACATTCATCGCCAGACACCAACATGAGTCATTTTCCGAGCGGGCATGGCACCTCTTGAAAGGTCTGACGTTCGGAGGAGTCGGCGGCGTTGTCGGCAACTTTTTCACGACGGTAGCGTTGCTCTTCATTCTTTTTTTCGCCGCATCCAGCGTTGAGCGAGACGAGTTCTCCAGGAGTGCCACGGAACGACTCGTTTCAGGATTGGCCCAGGTTATGGGTGTTGACGTGAGTATCGATAGATTTGCCGAGAGTACGACGCTTACTCCCTCCTCCCCGCCAGCAAATACGCCTGTTGAAGCAAAGTGATACTGGAGTCGTACAGCACGGAGCTGGTATCGGAGGGTTGACACCAGCGTCAGCCACTCGTAGATTGCTCGACAGGTTGGCAGTGAGCTCCAATGAGCGAGAGCTTAAGACTCCTTGCAAAGACCGCGAAACACCCACCCCGGCCTCGTGTCGGGGTTTTCGTTTCTGGATGTTCATCAGTTCGAGCCTGATCACTGACTGCCAAGCCCGGGTGTTTGATAGGCAGTGCCGGCCAGGAGGTTAACGCGCAGGCTGTTTGATCACAACGCAACGCGGAGGTGGATATGTTACGCCATGCCTCATGGATGCACCCTCGGGGCGTGGCTGTACTGCAAGATTTATCCTGTTGCAATGGCCTGATCGCAGCCTGAGCTCACTTCCACACGGATATGGCGATACCTCTGCCAAACAGTGACGCAAAGTCATCGATAGCGTTTTCGGCATGCCTATCCGACACCTACCCTCTCACCCCCCACAAGCGCACCACATCGCGCGCCCGCTCCCGCAGCAACCGCGGCGCCTCGGCGCAGGCATCGGCCAGCGTCATGGGCCCGGACACGATGGCAAACGCGGCGTCGATGCCATGTTCGTACAACGCCTGATAGCCCTCGCCCAAGGTCCCCGCCAGGATCACCACCGGCACGCCTTGGCGCTGGGCGACGCGGGCCACACCCATGGGGGTCTTGCCGCGCAGTGTCTGGGCGTCGCAGCGGCCTTCGCCGGTGATGACCAAGTCGGCGCCACGGGTCTTGTCTTCCAGACCGACCAACTCGGCGACCACCTCGACGCCCGGGCGGAATTCGGCGCCCAGAAACGCCTTGGCCGCGAAGCCCATCCCCCCGGCAGCGCCGGCACCCGGCTCATCACGCAGGTCATGATCGAGCACCTGGGCGCAGCAGTCGGCGAAGTGCGCCAAGGCGTGATCCAGCGCTTCGATCTGCTGGGGATTGGCGCCCTTCTGGCGGCCGAAGATGAACGACGCGCCGTGGGGCCCGCACAGCGGGTTGTCGACGTCGGCGGCGACGGAGAACTGCAGCGCTTGCAGGCGCGGGTCGAAGTGGCTCAGGTCAAGCCGCGACAGTTGCGCCAGGGCCAGGCCGCCGGGCGGCAGTTCGCTGCCGGCAAAATCGTAGAAGCGCACGCCCAGCGCCCGCAGCATGCCGGCGCCGCCGTCGTTGGTGGCGCTGCCGCCGATGGTAAGGATGATCTTTTCGGCGCCCGCCTCCACCGCCTCGAGGATCAATTGGCCGGTGCCGTAGGTGCAGCTGTGGGAGGCGTCGCGCTGCTCCAGGGTAAGCAGTTGCAAGCCGCTGGCTTCGGCCATTTCGATGATGGCCGTGCGCGACTCCGGCAGCCAGCCCCAACGGGCGCTGACCTCGGCGCCCAACGGGCCGCTGACCGAGGCGCTGCGGCGCTCGCCGGGCAACACGGCGAGGATGGCGTCGACCGTGCCTTCACCGCCATCGGCCATGGGGCACAGGACCAGCTCGGCGTCCGCAAAGGCATCGCGCACGCCTTGGGCGATGGCCGTGGCGGCCCCTTCGGCACTAAGGCTGTCTTTGAAGGAATCAGGGGCGATGACGATTTTCATTGTGCGCTCCGGGGGCAGTTATTGTAGGAATGAGCTTGGCGAGCCGGTCATAAAGTATTCCCCGAGCCCACCGCCTGCGTCACCAGCCAATCATGAATCGCCCGCCGCGACGGGGTATTCAACGCCCCTTCACGGTAGGCCAGCACGTACTTCTTGCGCGCCTTGATCGGCTGGCCGAAGGGCACGATCAGCGATCCCTGTTCCAGCTCGTTGGTGATCAGCGCGCGGCGGGCGATGGCCACGCCCATGCCCAGACGGGCGGCTTCGATGGTCAGGTGGTTGCGGTTGAAGGTGTGGCCGCGGCGCACGTTGATACCCTGAGCACCGATGGCAGACAGGTAGAACTCCCATTCGGCATATTCATAGCTGCCGCGCCAGGCGGTGATGTCGTGCAGCAGCGGGTAATGCACCAACTGTCCTGGACCATCCAAAGGCGGCCGGCCCTCGAGCAGGCCGGGGGAGCACACCGGGAACAGTTCCTCCTCCAGCAGCGGCGTGGTCATCAACCCGGCGTAGCTGCCGTCGTTGAGGTCGATGGCCAGGTCGAAATCATCATCACGCAACGAACCGCTGCTGTCCTCGGCGATGATGCGCAACTCCACGTCCGGGAAACGCTGCTCCAGCGCCGGCAAGCGCGGCATCAGCCACTTGCTCAGGAACGATGGAATGCAGCGCAGCTTGAAGATGCCGCCAATGGCGCCGGAATGCAGCAGGCGCAGTTCGTCATCGATACGGCTGTGCACTTCATTGGCGACGATGGCCAGGCGCTGGCCCTGGGCGGTGAGCTCGAGCCCGCGGCCGACGCGATGGAACAACGCAAAGCCAAGGCGATCTTCCAGCTGTTTCATCTGCTGGCTGATCGCCCCGGGGGTCACATGCAATTCATCAGCGCAGCGGGTAAAGGACAAATGCCGCGCTGCGCAGGCGAAGACCTGCAGCCAGGCATGCATCTGCGCGTTAAGAATCTTGCTCATTGTTGAGCCCCACTAAACGATGACTTAGGAACTATCGTTTGTTTGCGCATCGGATTCCACCAAAGATAGCCCCCAGGATGGAAGCATCCATCACGCGATCATTATGGGTTCATCATGGCTATCAGTGTCTTCGACATGTTCAAAATCGGTATCGGCCCGTCCAGTTCGCATACGGTGGGGCCGATGCGGGCGGCGGCGCTGTTCACCGCTGAACTGCGCGAGCGCGGCAAGATCGGCCAGGTCGAACGTGTTGAAGCGCGGCTGTACGGATCGCTGTCGGCCACCGGTATCGGCCATGGCAGCGACCGCGCAACGCTGATGGGCTTGATGGGCGAATGGCCCGATCAGGTCGACCCCGTCGCCGTGGCGCCGCGCGTCGACGCGGTGATCGCCGAGCAGCGTCTGCTGCTGGGCGCCGAGCACGAGGTGGTGTTCGACTGGCCGCGGGACATGCGCCTGCTGGAGCAAAGCCTGCCCTATCACCCCAACGGCATGACCCTGCTGGCGTACCTGCAGAACGGCCAGTGCATCGAACAGACCTACTATTCAGTCGGCGGCGGTTTTGTCATCGATGCGGCGCAGGCCGCCAGCGGCAAGCTCGATAATGACGCCACCGAGTTGCCCTACGATTTCAATTCGGCGGCAGAGTTGCTGAGGCTCTGTGCGCAGACCGGCATGAGCATCGCCGCGCTGATGATGGAAAACGAAAAGACCTGGCGCAGCGAGGCCGAAATCCGCGCCAGGATCGACTTCATCTGGCAAGCGATGCGCCGCTGCGTCGATCAGGGCCTGAATGCCCAAGGCATTTTGCCGGGCGGCCTGAACGTGCGTCGCCGGGCCTGGCGCCTGCACCAGAGTCTGCAGGAAGTCGGCAAGCCGAACGTCATCGGCTCGACGCTCAGCGCCATGGAGTGGGTCAATCTGTTCGCCCTCGCGGTCAACGAGGAGAACGCCGCCGGCGGGCGTATGGTCACCGCGCCCACCAACGGCGCGGCCGGCATCATCCCGGCGGTGCTGCACTACTACATGAAATTCAACCCTGAAGCCTGTGCCGATGACGTAGTGCGGTTTTTTCTCGCGGCCGCTGCGGTGGGCATTCTGTGCAAGAAGAACGCGTCCATTTCTGGCGCTGAAGTGGGCTGCCAGGGCGAGGTCGGCTCGGCCTGCGCCATGGCCGCCGCTGGCCTGGCCGAAGTGCTGGGGGCGACGCCCAAGCAAGTCGAGAACGCGGCGGAGATTGGCCTGGAGCATAACCTCGGCCTGACCTGCGATCCGGTCGGCGGGTTGGTCCAGGTGCCGTGCATCGAGCGCAACGCCATCGCCGCGGTCAAGGCCATCAACGCGGCGCAGATGGCTTTGCGCGGCGATGGCGATCACTTCATTTCCCTTGATCACGCCATCCGCACCATGCGCGATACTGGCGCGGACATGCACGACAAGTACAAGGAGACGTCGCGGGGTGGGCTGGCGGTGAATCTGATCGAATGCTGACAGGTGGGTTCTGCAGTGATGCTCCGACGCAAAGGGTAATAAACCCAGGGTAGCGGCTATACCAGGCTAACGGTATAACGGCGAACCCGGCCCGCATTCGCAGGTCTGAGGTACAGCACAGGCCTTTTGCCTGTATTGTGGCGACTTCCCTCAGGAGATATTCATGCGCATCCCTTTCCGTGTCGTTGGTGGTGTTCTGGTTGCAGTGCTGCTTACCCAGATTACGGCGTGCGGTACCCTCTTCTGGCCTGACCGCCGCGGCCAGATCGAAGGCAAGATCGACCCACTGGTCGCCGGCCTCGATGCCATCGGCATTCTGTTTTATGTGATCCCCGGGTTGATCGCCTTCGGTGTCGATTTCGCCACCGGCGCCATCTACCAGGAAGGCGGCAAGACCGCGCAGGTCGCGCCGGAAAAACTCCAGCAAGCGATCGGCGCCGACGGCAAGGTCGACCGCCACAAGCTGCAGGCCATCCTGCAGACCGAACTGGGCCGCAACCTGCCGCTCGACGATCCGCGCCTGATCGAACACCGCGGCAGCGCGCAGCAACTGGCTGCGTACGGCCTGATTCCCGCCGCCTGATCCGAGCCCCCGATGACCCCGACCGATCGCCACGTTCGCCTGCTGCGTCTCGCCACCCGTGCCTCTCTCACGGTGGCGGGCACTCTGATCATCGCCAAGGCCATCGCCTGGTGGCTCAGTGGCTCGGTCAGCCTGCTGGCGGGGCTGACCGACTCGGTGCTCGACGGCGCCGCGTCCTTCCTCAACCTGCTGGCGGTGCATTACGCACTACGCCCCGCCGATGACGATCACCGCTACGGCCACGGCAAGGCCGAAGCGATGGCGGGCATGGCGCAAGCGATGTTCGTGGCCTTCAGTGGTGTGGTGATCGCCGTGCAGGCCGTCGAGCGGCTGCGCAATCCGGAGCCCATGGGCCAGGCTGATCTCGGTATCGCGGTGATGGTGCTGTCACTGATCATGACCGCAGCGCTGCTGCTGATTCAGCACAAGGTGATCAAGGAAACCGGCTCGACGGCCATTCGCGCTGACTCGCTGCACTACCGTTCCGACATGATGCTCAACGCCAGTATTCTGGTGGCCCTGGTGCTGTCCCGCTTTGGCTGGACGCAACTGGACGCTTGGTTCGGCCTGGGGATCGCGGTGTATATCCTCTGGAGTGCGGTGCACATCGCGCAGGAGAGCAGCGCCATCCTGATGGACAAGGAGCTGCCGGTGGACGTCAGCGAGCAGATGCTGGCGCTGGCGTGCAGCGTACCGGGGGTGTTGGGGGCCCATGATCTGCGCACGCGAATGTCAGGCAATCACTGGTTCGTGCAATTGCATCTGGAGCTGCCGGGGCAGTTGACCCTGTCGGCGGCGCACGCTTTGTGCGACAAGGCCGAGGCGGCCATCAACGCCGAGTTCCCGCTGGCCGAAGTGCTGGTGCACGCCGACCCCAAGGACGCCCAGACGACCGACGCACAAGGCGCGCCGGTCGTGGTGTGATCCTCAGTTGACCTGGTAGCCACGGCTGGCCAGGCAGTTGCCCATGTTTTGCCGATACGCATAGGCCACTGAATCGGCCGGCGCGTAGGTCGCAGTCGCGGGGTCGAAGCCGCTTTGCTGCGCGGCGTAGCGCTGGCAGTCGTAGCGATCCTGCTCCATCTGCGATGGGCTCTGGCCGTTGGCCGGATAGAACGATACGTCGATGCCGCCAGTTTGCGCGGGCTGTGGCTGAGACTCCGGCACGCCCTGTGGCGGATTGACCACCACGTAGTCCTGGCTGTCATCCATGTACTGGTAGTAGGTGCCCGCAGCCAGGAAGAAGACTGCGCCGCCGATCCACATGCGCGTGGCATAGTCCGGCAACTGACGGGTGCGGATGCCATAGGGCGGCGCCACCACTACGTAACGCGGACCTTGCGGGCGATACCAATAGCCACCGGAGTAGAAGAAGTCCTGGCCACGGTAAGGCACGCGGTACTCATGATCCGGGAAGCGATCGACGGTGTAGCCCGGACGATACTGCGGGCCTGGCCCCCAACCGTTACCACCTCGGCCCGGTCCACGGCCATCATTGCCACGACCCGGGCCATAGTCGCCCCGTGGCCCTTCGTTGTTGCCACGGATCGGCGGTTGAGTCTGCCAGACCACCCCTGGCTTGCCTTGGATCGCCGGGCCGTCGTGGCGCCCTTCGTTGAAGTCTTGACGGCCCTGCTGCGGCGCCGGGACCTGCGGGCCATGGCTCTGCTGCTCCTGCACGCGCTGAGCCTGACGCTGATTGAATTCCTGCTGGCGCTGCTGCCATTGCGTCTGTTGCTGTTGTTGCTGCTGACCGCGCTGCTGCTCCTGTTGCTGGCCACGCAGTTCGCGTTGCTGTTGCTGCACCTGCTGTTGCATCTGTTGCTGCTGGCCACGCTGCTCTTGCTGCTGGGCGCGCTGCTGCTCTTGCACACGCTGCTGCATCTGCTGCGCCGGCTGCGCGCCACGGTTCTGACCGCCCGCCCCTTCGGGACGATTCTGCGGACCACGCTGATCGTTATCGTCGGCCAAAATTTGAGCACTCACGCTCAGGCACAGCAAACCAACGCCTGCCAGGCGCCAGATAGGCGAATTCATGGATTCCTCACGGGATAGGGCGGTACAGCTAAGACTGGAAAACAGACATGCGGTTCGCAAGCACGCTCCAGATGGCAAAAATATTATCGGCTGTGTACCGGCTTTTGATAATGAAATCTGCTCATAAAAAAAGGGAGGCTCGTCAGCCTCCCTCGGGGAACTTCGTCCTGGCTCGACGCTTTTGGCATCGGCTCACATCACGCCGTCTTCTGGACAGCGTGCAGCCCGGGGGCCAGCCCGACCCGGTGGGATCGGCGGCCGCAGCCGGCCTGCTTGGGCCCGCTGCAGTGGACTCATGTCCGGGCAGTGATTCTGGGTATAAGCATAGAGCCGGAGCAGCGGGACAGGATTGCGAAATGTGCTCACAAAATCACTGCTTGCGCAATTTTTAACTGCGGATAGATAATCCCACGCAATCGCCATTAATCAGGGCCGTGTAATGAGCAAGCTGGACCGCTATGACTTGAGCATTCTTGCTGAACTGCAGCGCGATGCGCGCATCTCCAACCAGGAACTCGCCGAGCGGATCGGCCTGTCGCCCTCGCCTTGCTCACGGCGGGTCAAGCAGTTGGAGGATGACGGCTATATCTCCCGCCAGGTGGCGCTGCTGGATCGCAAGAAGCTGGGCCTGAGCCTGACGGCCTATGTGCTGATCGGCATGGACCGCCACACCCCGGAGCGCTTCGAACACTTCGAGGCGGCCATCCGCAACCTGCCCCAGGTGATGGAATGCAGCCTGGTGACCGGGATGGATGCCGACTACCAGCTAAAGGTAGTGGTGCCGGACATGGACCACTATCAGAAGCTGCTGCTCGGCCATCTGACGCGCATCGATGGCGTGACCAGCGTGCGTTCCAGTTTTGTGCTGAATCAGGTGCTGGCGAGTACGGAGTTGCCGTTGCTGCATTTGCGCGGGTGATAACCCTGTAGCGAGGGGGCTTGCCCCCGAAAATCTCTGTTTCAACCAAATTGGTGCTTGATCAGCTATTTTCGGGGGCAAGCCCCCCCGCTACAGGGTAGGTGTGCGGTCAGAGCCGGGCCGGCACCTCGCGCCACTTGCCCTGCTCCAGGCCATCCAGCGTCCACGGGCCGATCGCCACCCGCACCAGGCGCAAGGTCGGCAGCCCCACGGCGGCGGTCATCCGCCTGACCTGACGATTGCGCCCTTCCTTGATCACCAGTTCCAGCCAGTGGGTCGGCACGCTCAGGCGAAAACGCACCGGCGGATCACGCGGCCACAAGGCCGGCTCCTCCAGCAAGCGCGCCTGAGCAGGCAAGGTCATGCCGTCATTCAATTCGACGCCCTCGCGCAGCCGCTGCAATTGCTCCTCAGTGGGCGTGCCCTCTACCTGCACCCAGTATGTCTTGGCCAGCTTGTGTCTGGGGTCGGCGATGCGCGCCTGCAGTTGCCCGTCGTTGGTCAACAGCAGCAGGCCTTCGCTGTCCCGGTCCAGACGCCCGGCCGGATATACGCCCGCCACCTCGATGAAATCCTTGAGCGTCGCCCGCCCCTCACCATCGCTGAACTGGGTCAGGACATCGAACGGCTTGTTGAACAGCAGCAAGCGCGGCTCGGCAGGTGGCGCTTTGGATATACGGCGGTTGGTCGCCGCAGACGCACCCTGGCGACGAGGCGCAGGCCGGGTGGAGACTGGGCGTGGAGGTTTGGACATGGGGGACGATTCACGGGCAGCAGGGCCGACTATGCTAGTGGGCCAGGTGCCTTTGGGCAAACGTTGCGGATCTTCGGTGACGGTGATTGCCTCTTCGCGGGCAAGCCCGGCTCCCACAGGTGTAAGGCTCAGGTGCAGCGCCATTGTGGGAGCTGGGCTTGCCCGCGAAGAGGCCCGCGATAACAACGACGATATCGCGGGCCACACGCTCAGCGGAACGGCGGCTCGTCGAAGCTGCGCAGTTTGCGCGAGTGCAGCGAATTGAGTTGATTACGCAGCAAATCAAGCGCGGCGATGCCGATCTTCAAATGCTGGCTGACCGCGCGGTTGTAGAAGGCGTTGGCCGAGCCCGGCAGCTTGATCTCGCTGTGCAGCGGTTTGTCCGACACACACAGCAGCGTGCCATAGGGCACCCGCAGCCGATAACCCTGAGCCGCGATGGTGCCGCTTTCCATGTCCACCGCCACCGCGCGGGACAGGTTGATCAACGGACGCTCCTGGGCCCAGCGCAGCTCCCAGTTGCGGTCGTCGTAAGTCAATACGGTGCCGGTGCGCAGACGTTTTTTCAGCTCGTCGCCGCGCTCGCCGGTAACCTGGGCAGCGGCCTCCTGCAGGGCCATCTGCACTTCGGCCAGCGCCGGAATCGGGATGTTGGGCGGCAACACCCGATCCAGAATGCCGTCCTGACGCATGTACGCGTGGGCCAGCACATAGTCGCCGATGGTCTGCGACTGACGCAGGCCGCCGCAGTGACCGATCATCAGCCAGCAGTGCGGACGCAGCACGGCCAGGTGGTCGGTGATGTTCTTGGCGTTGGAGGGGCCGACACCGATGTTGACCAGGGTGACACCGTCGCCATCAGCCGCGATCAGGTGGTAAGCCGGCATCTGGTAGCGGTGCCAGACCACGCTGTCGACCAGCGCCTGAGCTTCGGTCTGGTCCATGCCCTTGTCGATGATGACGTTGCCTGGCATGACCAGACGCACGAAGCGCGGATCGCTCTGCAACTGCTCCAGGCCGTGGCTGACGAACTGGTCGACATAGCGATGGTAGTTGGTCAGCAAGATCCACGG
The DNA here is from genome assembly GCF_058986725.1 of Pseudomonas sp. GW821-FHT01A09. Taxonomy (NCBI): domain Bacteria; kingdom Pseudomonadati; phylum Pseudomonadota; class Gammaproteobacteria; order Pseudomonadales; family Pseudomonadaceae; genus Pseudomonas; species Pseudomonas sp. GW821-FHT01A09. The sequence goes on along the minus strand of NZ_JBYSWB010000009.1, from coordinate 95,349 downwards.
CTGCACATGCCGCCAGTCACTGCCGGTGTAGTGCACCAGGCGGCGCAGGGAGAAGTCCACCCGCGCACCGTCGAACAGCGCCAGCGGCAGCGGATCGACATTGGCCCAGTCATAAAGGCCGTCGGCGATGCCATCGGTGGCGGCGGACAGGTCGGTGCTGGGGAATACCCGCGCCAGCGCTGCTGCGGTCACGCCGCTGCCGGCCAGTTCGTCGCCCTGATCGACGACATAGGGGTAAGGGATGTTCTGCTCACTGACGCCCACTTCGACCTTGACCTCGAAGTCGCGCATCAACGGGCGCAACTGTTCGACCAGGTACTTGCGGTAAGCGGCCGGCTGGGTGACGGTCACCGAATAGACGCCGGGCGCCTGCAGCTTGGCGTAGGCGCGGGTGGTGCTGGGCACTTCACCGTGGAATTCGTAGGTGATGCGCAGTTCCGGGTAGCGGAACAGGGCCCGCTGGGCGGCGTCCGGTTCGCTGCGATCCTTGAGATAACGCTTGAGCGCCTGGCTCAGCGCCTGGGTGGCCTGGTCGTGCAGCAGTGCGAGTTGGTCGACGGCTTGCTCGGCGGTTTCAACGACAACGAAAGCTGGGGCAGTTTGGGTCACGGTGCACGTCCTTTCTGATCTTGCAGAGCTGCATCTTGCCTGTATCCAGTTGATGTGTCGCGCTTTTCAGCATGCACCCGCGACTGTTGCAATCGTTAGAGCGGCGTTGCCCGCTGGACCAGCGCCGCCACATCGATACCCCGCGGCAAGGCGCCATAGGTACGCCCGCTGCCCTCTAGCCGACTGGCGATAAAGGCGTCGCTGACCAGACCGTTGCCGGCCTCCAGCAGCAACTTGGCCTGCAAGGCCAGGGCGATATCCTCGGTCAATTGCCGGGCGCGGTATTGCGCGTCTTCGGGGTCGGCAAAGGCCGCACGCAAGCGCTCGATATGCGCGGCCAGGCGCCGGTCGCCATGGCCGTCGCCCAGCTCGGCGAACAGGCTGTCAAGCACCCCGGGCTCCTTGGATAGCGCCCGCAGCACGTCCAGGCACTGAACGTTGCCCGAGCCCTCCCAGATCGAGTTGACCGGAGCTTCGCGATACAACCGCGGCACAATGCTGTCCTCCACGTACCCCGCACCGCCCATGCATTCTGCCGCCTCGTTGATCATCGCCGGCGCGCGCTTGCAGATCCAATACTTGCCCACCGCCGTCACCAGCCGAGCGAAGCGCGCCTGTTGCGGGTCGTCCAACTGATCCAGCGCCTGGCCCATGCGCATCGTCAAGGCCAGCGCCGCCTCGCTCTCGAGCGCCAGATCGGCCAGCACGTTCTGCATCAACGGCTGCTCGGCGAGCACCCGCCCGCCCACTCGCCGATGAGCGCAGTGATGCGCCGCCTGGGTCAGCGCCTGACGCATCAGCGCACTGGAGCCGATCATGCAATCGAAGCGGGTCATGGCGACCATCTCGATGATGGTCGGCACGCCGCGGCCTTCTTCACCGACCATCCACGCCAGGGCGCCACGCAACTCCACTTCGCTGGACGCGTTGGAGACATTGCCGAGTTTGTCCTTGAGACGCTGGATATAGAATTCGTTGCGGGTGTCGTCCGGGCGATGACGCGGCAGCAGAAAGCAGCTCAGGCCCTTGTCGGTCTGCGCCAGGGTGAAAAAGGCATCGCACATGGGCGCCGAACAGAACCACTTGTGCCCCAGCAGTTCATAGGCCTGCCCCGGCCCCGGTGCGCCCACCGGGTAGGCCCGGGTGGTGTTGGCGCGCACATCGGTGCCGCCTTGCTTCTCGGTCATGGCCATGCCGATGGTGGCGCCGCTTTTGCGGCCGACTTCGAGATTGCGCGGGTCGTAGTGGGTCGAGAGCACCTTAGGCAGCCAGCTCCGGGCCAGCTCCGGCTGCAGGCGCAGCGCGGGCACACAGGCGAAGGTCATGGTCAACGGGCAGCCGCTGCCGGCCTCGGCCTGAAAGTGCAGATACGCCAGCCCCGCGCGCGCCACGTGGGCACCGGCTTGCGGATCGGTCCAGGGTAAGGAGGGCAACCCGTGCTCGACAGCCGTGGCCATCAGCTCATGGTAAGCGGGGTGAAATTCCACCAGGTCGATCCGGTGGCCATAGCGGTCATGGCTGCTGAACACCGGCTTGTTGCGGTTGGCCAGGAACCCCGCGGCCATCAGGGGCCCGCCCGCCAGCGCGCCGTAGCGTTCCAGCCGGGGCGCGGCCCAGCCGGCACCGAAGCGCTGGGTCCATTGCTGCAACGGCAGATCGGCAAGGTAGAGGTTGAGACCGTCCAGAGAGGGCGGCTGATTGCTGACTTCGTGGGTTTCGGCGAACTGATGGAGATTCATCATGGGCGGCTCCGACGGGTCGATGCCCCAGTGAATCACGGGCATCGCCGCGATCAAAGGGGCAAAACCGCCTAACCGCCGACCTGCTCGCTTTGCCTGTGTACCAGCAGCCAGCTGTGCAACAGGCTTTGCAGCTCTTCGAAGCGCACCGGCCGGTGCATGCATTCGGTCATTCCGGCCGCCAGATAGCGGTCGCGATCTCCGCGCTCAAGGGTGGCGAGAATGCCGAGCACAGGAATGTCCCTGGCGCCCGGCACTTCGCGCAAGCGCGAGCAGACGACCGCGCCGTCGGTCATGGGGGAATGGCAATCGAGCAACACGGCGTCGAATTTTTCGCTGTGCATCTGCTCGATGGCGGTGTTTGCACAGTCGGCGGTGCGCACCCGATAGCCGAGCTTGAGCAGCATGCCGCGCAACACCAGTTGATTGACGCTGTTGTCATCGATCAGCAACAGGGTGCAATCGTGCGCCGACCGTCGCGCGCCCTCGGGCAGCTTGCGCGAGACAGTCGTATGCGCCGGCAGCGGCTCGACCACCGCCAGCTTGACGGTCAGGGTGAAACAGCTGCCACGCCCCGGTTCCGATTGATGGTGCAACTGGCCACCGATCAACTCCGCCAGTTGCCGGCAGATCGCCAGGCCGATCCCCAAGCCGCCGTATTCGCGGGTCATGGAGCTGTCGACCTGATAGAAGCGCTGGTAAAGGGTGTCTTCGTCCAGATAGTTGAAGCCGATACCGGTGTCGATGACCTTGAAGGTCAACGCCAGGTAGTTCTCGTCATCGACCTCGCCCAGCACCTGCAGGCGCACCACGCCCTGACGGGTGAACTTCACCGCGTTGTCGAGCAGGCAGCTCAGGCACAGCGCCAGCTTGCGCGAGTCGCCCACCAGCTTGTCGGGCAGGATGCTGAGGATATCCAGGGCGAAAGCCAGGCCCTTGTTGTGCGCCTGGCGAGCGAACTGCAGATGCACGCCGTCCAGCAGGCCCTGCAGGCGGAAGGGCTCGTGCCGCGGGTACAGCTTGCCGGCCTGCAGCTCGGTGAGGATGAGGATGTCGTCGACCATGCGCATCATGTCCCGCGCCGAGGTGGCGGCGGTCTGCTGATACTGCTCCAGCTCGATGTTCATCGGCACCGTCTGCATCAGTTCCAAGGAGCCGATCACGCCGTTCATGGGCGTACGCAGTTCGTGGGTGACGGTGGCCAGGAATTCGTCCTTGAGACGGTTGCTGTTGGACAGTTGCTGGTTGAGCAGCTCGAGCTTCTGCCCGGCCTCCACCAGAATCCGCGACTGCTCCTCGCGCATGGCATTGATGCGGTCGGCCAGCGCCAGCGACAGTAGCCCGACCTCCAGCGCCGACCCCAGTTGGCTGGAGTACATGGTGATGAAGATATTCGGCAGATAGCCCAGCACCATCAGGGTGTTGACCACGCCGCCGGCGAGGAAGGCGGTCCAGGCGATCATGAAGTAGCGCGCCTGACGCTGCCCGCGCCACCACGCCTTGACCCCCGCGCTGAAGATCACCACGGTGAACAACAGCGCCAGCAGCGTCGCCAGGCGCAACGCCAGGCCATAACTGGCACCCAGCGACATCACCATCACCACCGCGCCATAGACCATCAGCCCCTTGAGCAGCCAGTCGAACATGCGACTGTGCTCGCGGGTCTGCAGGAAGCTGCGCGAGAACTGGCAGCCGAAAAACGCTGCGGCACCAATCAGTAATGGCGTCGCGGCGTTCGCCCACCAAGGGTTCTCGGGCCACAGGAACTCGACGCCGGCGCCGTTGACCGACACCTGATAAAGGCCGAACGAAGCGATGTAGAGGATGTAATAGAGGTAGCTGGTGTCACGCACGCTGAGATAGATGAACAGGTTGTAGACCAGCATCCCCAGCAGCACGCCGTAGATCATACCCAGCACATACAGGCGCTCGGGCTGGGCCTCCAGGTAGGCGTTGCTGGACCACAGCGTCAGCGGCACCTGCACCGAACCCTCGCTCTGCACACGCAGGTAGAGGGTCTGCGCCTGCTGCGGCGCAAAGGGGATGTCGAACACGAAGTTGTTCTGGCGGATCACCCGATTCGAATAGGGCAAGGTGTCGCCTGTGACTTGCGAGCGATAGAAGTGCCCGTCGGCGTCGGCCTGATAGAGCTCGACGTGGTCCATCGGCGGATAGGCCAGTTCCAGCAGCCAGTTGCGCATCACCTCGCTTTGCCGGGGGACATAACGCAGGTCGAGGCGGATCCAGAACGCCGACTTGGAGTAGCCGGCGTTGAGGACGTCGTCGTTGTTCAGATGAAAGCGGGCCTGGGCCGCAGCCGCACTCACCTCGTCGATGGTCGCGTGCCCACTGCTGTCCTCGAAGACCTGCATCGTGCGCCCCAGAGGCAGGCTACGAGTGGACTCGTCGAAATCGACGGCACTGGCCAGCGTTGGCAGCCAGGCCAAAAGTAATATCAGGAAATAGCGCATACAGCCCCAGCGAAGCCTGTCAGGTACGTCGGGAAGCCCCCATTCCCTTTGAGACGACGTCACCCGCAGTGCCTGTTATTCAATATGGCTGCATCCTAGCATAGCTATCCGGTTGTGTAGGCAAGCAACGAAAATATCCATTTGAAGGCTCTATCTCGCGGCTTTCAGTCGATATCAAGGCAGCTCTATCAGGGACTTTCCGACGAAGTAAATGGCCATGCGCCAGTAACCGCACACCCTCCTCCATTCGCCCCGGCTCGTGATAAGCTCGCCCACCATGAATATTTATAGCTCTCGCCCCGTAGTTCTTTGCCTATCCGGCCACGATCCCAGTGGTGGCGCCGGTCTGCAGGCCGATATCGAAGCGCTGATCGCCCAAGGCTGTCATGCCGCGCCCGCCGTCACTGCGCTGACGGTGCAGGACACCGTCAACGTCAGCGACTTCCGCGTGCTGGACCGCGAATGGGTATTGGCCCAAGCCAACGCCGTACTCAACGACTCCACAGTGGCGGCCGTCAAGCTCGGCATGCTCGGCTCGCTGGAGATGGTCGATACGGTCGTCGAGTTGCTGCAGGCCAACCCGCATCTGCCGATGGTCTGCGACCCGGTGCTGCGCGCCGGTGGCGGCGGGCGGCTGGGCAAGGACGAAGTCGGCTACGCCATGCGCGAACGGCTGCTGCCGCTGGCGACCATCGCTACGCCCAATTTGCCCGAAGCGCGCATTCTGGCCGAACTGCCTGAAGGCAGCGCCGACGAATGCGCCGAGAAACTGCTGCCGTTCGTGCGGCATCTGTTGATTACCGGCGGCCATGGCGACGAACAGCAGATTCACAACCGCCTGTACAGCCGCGACGGCAGCCGCCAGACCTACACCTGCGAGCGCCTGCCCGGCAGCTATCACGGTTCTGGCTGCACCCTGGCCAGCGCCCTGGCCGGCCGCCTGGCATTGGGCGAGCAGTTGGGCAGCGCGGTCAAATCGGCGCTCGACTATACTTGGCGCACGCTGCGCGATGCTGAACGGCTGGGCAAAGGCCAGTTCGTACCGCGCCGGCTGCCTTTGGACTTCTGTTCCTGATCGGAGCGCCTGACCGGCACTTCCCTGCCCTGAGTCCAGCCCCGCTGGACCCACCCCTGATCGGATCGCGACGCAAGAGGCTTGCTGCATGAAACTACGTGGCCTGTACGCCATTACCGACGGCCAGTTGCTGGCCGGCAAATTCATCAAGTACGTGACGGCCGCTCTCGATGGCGGCGTGACCCTGCTGCAGTATCGTGACAAAAGCACCGATGAGGCTCGCCGCCTGCGCGAAGCCGAGACCCTGCTCAAGCTGTGCGAACCCTACAAGACCCGCCTGATCATCAATGACGACGCCGAGCTGGCCGCGCGCCTGGGCGTCGGCGTGCACCTGGGTCAGACGGACGGCCCGCTGACGCCTGCCCGTGCGTTGCTGCGCCCGCAGTCGATCATCGGCTCGACCTGCCACGGCAGCCTCGAGATGGCCCGCCAGGCTGCACGCGAAGGCGCCAGCTACGTGGCCTTCGGGGCGTTTTTCGCCTCCAGGACCAAGCCGCAAGCCGAGGTCGTGCCCCTTGAAGTACTGGCCCAGGCCAAGGCCGAACTGAAGCTGCCGATCTGCGTCATCGGCGGCATCACCCTGGCCAATGCCCCGCAACTGGTGGAGCACGGTGCCAGCCTGCTGGCGGTGATCAATGACCTGTTCGGCGTCGATACGCCGGCTGAAGTCACCCGCCGCGCCCGCGCCTTCAACGAATTGTACAAGTCTGCCTGACGCGCCTCGCGCCCCTCAGCCACCTGCCTACCGAGAGTCATTGCCATGTCCCGTTCCGAATCGCTGTTCGCCAACGCCCAGAAACACATCCCCGGTGGCGTCAACTCGCCGGTCCGCGCGTTCAAGAGTGTCGGCGGCACTCCGCTGTTCTTCAAACACGCCGCTGGCGCCTATGTCACCGACGAAGACGACAAACGCTACGTCGACTACGTAGGCTCGTGGGGCCCGATGATCCTTGGCCACAGCCATCCGGACGTACTCGACGCGGTCCGCAGCCAGCTTGAACACGGCCTCTCCTACGGCGCCCCGACCGAGCTGGAAACCCTGATGGCCGAGCGCGTGTGCGCCATCGTGCCGTCGATGGAAATGGTGCGCATGGTCAGCTCCGGCACCGAAGCCACCATGAGCGCAATCCGCCTGGCCCGTGGCTTTACCGGCCGCGACAGCATCATCAAGTTCGAAGGCTGCTACCACGGTCACTCCGACAGCCTGCTGGTCAAGGCCGGCTCCGGCGCCTTGACCCTCGGCGTGCCGAGCTCGCCTGGCGTACCGGCGGCGTTCGCCAAACACACCCTGACCCTGCCGTTCAACGATATCGCCGCACTCGAGCAGATGCTCGCCGAAGTCGGCCAGGAAGTGGCGTGCATCATCGTCGAGCCGGTGGCCGGTAACATGAACTGCGTGCCGCCCGCGCCAGGCTACCTGGAAGGCCTGCGCCGCCTGTGCGATCAGCACGGCGTGGTGCTGATTTTCGACGAAGTGATGACCGGCTTCCGCGTTGCCCTCGGCGGCGCCCAGGCTCACTACGGGGTCACCCCGGACCTGAGCACCTTCGGCAAGATCATCGGTGGCGGCATGCCGGTGGGCTGCTTTGGTGGCAAGCGCGAAATCATGTCGCACATCGCACCGCTGGGCCCGGTCTACCAGGCCGGCACCCTGTCGGGCAACCCGCTGGCGATGGCCGCTGGCCTGAAGACGCTGGAACTGATCAGCCGTCCGGGCTTCCACGCCGAGCTGAGCGACTACACTACGCGCATGCTCGACGGCCTGCAGCAACGCGCCGACGCCGCCGGTATCCCGTTCGTGACCACCCAGGCAGGCGGAATGTTCGGCCTGTACTTCAGCGGCGCCGACGACATCGTCACCTTCGACGACGTGATGGCCAGCGATGCCGAGCGCTTCAAGCGCTTCTTCCACTTGATGCTCGAAGGCGGCGTATACCTGGCGCCGAGCGCCTTCGAGGCCGGCTTCACATCGATCGCCCATGGCGAAAGCGAATTGAAGATCACGCTGGATGCAGCAGAAAAGGCCTTCGCCAAGCTCAAGGACTGATTGAACAAACAGGTGATGTGTGGCTTGGCGTAAAAGTCCATTTTCAGAAAAAACAGCAAAGACTTTGTAACCAAGCCCCGGCTTATTTCATAATGTACCTACAGTATTTACAGGACGGGCTAGCCCGCATCCTTGCAGAGGTAAGTCGATCCCCATGAACCGCACCGGCCGCGCCCTTGCTTTGGGCTGCCTGTTGCTCCTTCAACCCCTGCTGGCGCAGGCAGGGGGAAACTCGTTGCTGATACCAGCGACGGGCCGGTGCACCCTCAATACCCAACCCGAGAACCTCCCGCAGGCGCTCTCCGCGTGCCAGCAAGCGGCGAAGTCCGGGGACGCGCAGGCGCAATACGAGCTGGGCGAATTCTATTACGACGGCAAAAACGCTCCCCGCGACCTGACCCAGGCGCTCAACTACTTCGAGCAGGCCTCGCTGCAGGGGCACGCCGACGCGCAATATCATCTGGGGATCATGTTCTTCCGCGGCGAAGGCGTGCCAGCCAATAATGTTCAGGCCTATATCGTGCTGAAGATGGCGGCCGTCAATGGCCAGGAAGATGCGCTCGATACCGCCGATCAGGTGTCGGCGCAAATGAAGCGCGAAGAACTCGAAGTGGCCACTCAGGTACTCGGGCAAATCTTCCGCAAGTACCTGCTGGAACTGCAAACCGCCGACGGCCGCACGCCTTTCGCGCCGTTGCCGTAAGTCACGGTTCGCTTACTTTTCAGGCATCGGCATCGGGAACGGCATGACATTGCTCACGCCGCGCGCTTCGCTGATCTTCGGCGTGCCCAGGCGCTCGACCTCATCGATACGCACGATCGAATGCATCGGCACGAAACTGCGCACCACACCCTCGAACTGCGCCTTGAGCTTCTCTTCGCTAGGGTCGACGACCAACTGGCTGCGCTCGCCGAACACGAACTCCTCGACCTCGAGAAAGCCCCACAGATCGCTTTGATAGATCTGCTTGGCGTACATCTCGAATACTTGGCCCTGGTTGAGGAAAATCACTTTGTAGATTGGAGCTTCGCGTTTGGTCATCGTGGGCAGGTAACGGCATGAGGACTGGAAAGAGGGCGCAAACTATAGCACAGCCGCCCGGCAGGCAATCCCCGATAGCACCGTCGCCCCCTATCAAGTGCGCCATCGCGCCCCTATAATGCGCGGTTCTTTGAATGACCTGATGATCCAGCATGGCCAAGAAGCTTTATATCGAAACCCACGGTTGCCAGATGAACGAGTACGACAGCTCGCGCATGGTCGATCTGCTGGGTGAACATCAAGCCCTGGAAGTCACTGCCCGCGCTGAAGACGCCGACGTCATCCTGCTCAACACCTGCTCGATCCGCGAGCGGGCCCAGGATCGCGTGTTCTCGCAACTGGGCCGCTGGCGCGAGCTGAAACTGGAAAAGCCCGACATGGTGATCGCCGTCGGTGGCTGCGTCGCCAGCCAGGAAGGCCAGGCCATTCGCGATCGTGCGCCCTACGTCGACGTGGTGTTCGGCCCGCAGACGCTGCACCGCCTGCCGGAAATGATCGACGCCGTGCGCACCACCAAGCTGCCACAGGTGGATATCTCGTTCCCCGAGATCGAGAAGTTCGACCACCTGCCCGAGCCGCGCATCGACGGCCCCACTGCCTATGTCTCTATCATGGAAGGCTGCAGCAAGTACTGCACCTTCTGCGTGGTGCCCTACACCCGCGGCGAAGAAGTCAGCCGGCCTTTCGACGACGTGCTGGGCGAGATCATTCACCTGGCCGACAACGGCGTGCGTGAAGTGACGATGCTGGGCCAGAACGTCAACGGCTACCGCGGCCTGACCCACGATGGTCGCCTGGCCGACCTCGCCGAGCTGATCCGCACCGTGGCCACCATCGAGGGCATCGAGCGCATCCGCTACACCACCTCGCACCCGCTGGAATTCTCCGACAGCCTGATCCTGGCCCACGCCGAAGTCCCGCAACTGGTCAAGCACCTGCATCTGCCGGTGCAGTCGGGCTCGGACCGCATACTCGCGGCCATGAAGCGCAACCATACGGCGCTGGAATACAAGTCGCGGATTCGCAAGTTGCGCGCGGCGGTGCCGGATATCTGCATCAGCTCGGACTTCATCATCGGCTTCCCGGGGGAGACCGAGAAAGACTTCGAACAGACCATGAAGCTGGTGGCCGATGTCGGCTTCGACTTCTCCTACTCGTTCGTCTACAGCCAGCGCCCGGGCACCCCAGCGGCGGATCTGACCGACGACACCCCGGAGGAAGTCAAGAAGCAACGCCTAAACGCCCTGCAACAGCGGCTCAACCAGCAGGGTTTCGAGATCAGCCGACAGATGGTCGGCAGCACTCAGCGGATCCTCGTTACAGACTATTCACGCAAGGACCCGGGCCAGTTGCAGGGGCGGACCGAGAACAACCGCATCGTCAATTTCACCTGCGATGACGCCCGGTTGATCGGCCAGTTCGTCGACGTGCATATCGACGACGCCCAGCCGCATTCGCTGCGCGGGTCGCTGCGCTAAAAGCTTCGCGGGCAAGCCCTGCTCCCACAGATGTACGGATCAAGCCCTGCTCCCACAGATATACGGCTCAAGCCCTGATCCACTCTATGGGCAACCTTGCTCCCACTGCGGGAGCAGGGCTTGCCCGCGAAGGGGCCCGAACATTTAACCCAAAACCATGGTCAGAACACTTTGCCCCTGCCGCAGCGATCCATCGATTAAGCGCTTTCGCACACAAGCTGCAGGGTTTATCCTTGAGTCCATCTCAATTGCCGTCGGGCGGCCATAAACGACCTTGAACGCACCCATAGAACCTCATCGCTTCATCCTCGAGCCCTTCGAGGCTCGCCGATTCGCCAACCTGTGCGGACAGTTCGACGAGCACCTGCGCCTCATCGAACAACGCCTCGACATCGAGATCCGCAACCGCGGAAACCAGTTCGAGCTCATTGGCGAGCCCTCCACCACCGCCTCTGCCGAGCAACTGCTGCGGCGCCTGTATCGGGAAACCAAAGGCAGCGAGCTGTCGCCCGATACCGTGCACCTGTACCTGCAGGAATCGGCAGTCGAGGAGCTGAGCAACCCAGCCCAGAACGAAGTCGCCGTCGCCTTGCGTACGCGCAAGGGCATGATTCGCCCCCGCGGCCTGAATCAGCAGCGCTACGTGAAGGAAATCCTCGGCAACGATATCAACTTCGGTATCGGCCCCGCAGGCACCGGCAAGACCTACCTGGCCGTGGCCTGCGCCGTCGATGCTCTGGAGCGCGAACAGGTACGCCGCATCCTGTTGGTGCGCCCGGCGGTCGAAGCGGGCGAAAAGCTCGGCTTCCTGCCCGGCGATCTGGCACAGAAAATCGACCCGTACCTGCGCCCGCTGTATGACGCGCTGTATGAAATGTTCGGTTTCGAGCACGTGACCAAGCTGATCGAGCGCCAGGTCATCGAGATCGCGCCGCTGGCCTACATGCGCGGACGCACGCTGAACAACAGTTTCATCATCCTCGACGAAAGCCAGAACACCACCGTCGAGCAGATGAAAATGTTCCTGACCCGCATCGGCTTCGGCTCCACTGCGGTGATCACCGGCGACGTCACCCAGGTCGACCTGCCCAAAGGCACCAAATCCGGCCTGGCCCACGTGATTGAAGTACTGGACGGCGTGCCCGGCATCAGCTTTACCCACTTCAAGCCCAAGGATGTGGTCCGCCACCCGCTGGTGCAACGCATCGTCGAAGCCTACGAGCGCTTCGAGACCCGCAACGTCGAGGCCGGCAAAGCCACACATGGTTGAAATTGACCTGCAACGGGCCAGCCAGAGCGCTGGCCCCAGCGACGCCGACTTTCGCCTGTGGTGCGAGTTGGCCCTGCGCCAACGCCAAGGCGACTCCGAGTTGACCATTCGCCTGGTCGACGAGGTCGAAGGGCGCGAACTGAACCACACCTACCGGCACAAGGATTACGCCACCAACGTTCTCTCCTTCCCTGCCGACGTCCCTGACGACATGCTCGATATCCCGCTGCTCGGCGATCTGGTCATCTGTGTCCAGGTGGTCGAACGCGAAGCCCGCGAGCAAGGCAAGGCGCTGGACAGCCACTGGGCCCACCTGGTCATTCATGGCTGTCTGCATTTACTCGGCTACGATCATATCGATGATGAAGAAGCCGACGAGATGGAAGCACTGGAACGGACGTTGCTTGCAGAACTGGGTCACCCGGACCCTTATGCCGACGACGAAGACGATTTCCCTACCCACGCAACGACAAAGGAACACGAGTAAGCGCCATGAGCGAAGACCGATCGAGCAACGGGCAAAAGTCCTGGCTGGGTAAACTCACCCAAGCTTTTGCCCATGAGCCGAAAAACCGCCAGGAGCTCCTCGAGCTGCTGCGCGAAGCGCATCAGAACAAGCTGCTGGACAGCGAAGCGCTGACCATCGTCGAAGGCGCCATCCAGGTCGCCGACCTGCAAGTACGTGACATCATGGTGCCGCGCTCGCAGGTCATGAGCATCCGCGCCACCCAGACCCCGCGCGAGTTTCTCCCGGCGGTCATCGATGCAGCCCACTCGCGCTACCCGGTCATTGGCGAAAGCCACGACGAAGTCCTCGGCGTGCTGTTGGCCAAGGACCTGTTGCCGCTGATCCTCAAGGAAAACGGCGATACCTTCAACATCAAGGACCTGCTGCGCCCGGCCACCTTCGTGCCGGAGTCCAAGCGCCTCAACGTGCTGCTGCGCGAGTTCCGCGCCAACCATAACCACATGGCCATCGTCATCGACGAATACGGCGGTGTGGCGGGCCTGGTGACCATCGAGGACGTGCTCGAGCAGATCGTCGGCGACATCGAAGACGAGCACGATGTCGAAGAAGACAGCTACATCAAGCCACTGCCCAGCGGCGACTTCCTGATCAAGGCACTGACGCCCATCGAGAACTTCAACGAGTTCTTCGACAGCGAATTCTCCGATGACGAGTTCGACACCGTCGGCGGCCTGGTCATGAGCGCCTTCGGGCATCTGCCCAAGCGCAACGAAACCACCGAAATCGGTGACTATCGCTTCCGCATCCTCAATGCCGACAGCCGCCGCATTCACTTGCTGCGTATCTCCCCTCTCTCTCGCCAGGTTTGACCCTTAAGGATCATGATGCGCTGGATCACCCGCCCCGGCTGGCCCGGTAACCTGCTGGCCGTGGTGGCCGGCGCCCTGACCACCCTGGCCTTGGCGCCCTACGATATCTGGCCATTGGCGCTGGTATCGCTGGCCATGCTCTACCTCGGCTTGCGCGACCTCAGCCCTCGCCAGGCGCTGGGCCGCGGCTGGTGCTATGGCTTCGGCATCTTTGGCGCCGGCACCAGCTGGATCTACGTCAGCATCCATAACTTCGGCGGCGCCTCGGTGCTGCTGGCCGGATTCCTGATGCTGCTGTTCTGCGCCGCAGTGGCCTGGTTCTTCGCCCTGCCGACCTGGCTGTGGGCGCGCTGGCTGCGCCGCAACGAAGCGCCACTGGCCGACGCCTTGGCCTTCGCCGCGCTATGGATGGCGCAGGAAACCTTCCGCGGCTGGTTCCTGACCGGCTTTCCGTGGATGTACTCCGGCTACAGCCAGCTCGACGGCCCGCTGGCCGGGCTCGCCCCGGTGGGGGGCGTGTGGCTGATTTCCTTCGTTTTGGCGTTGAGCGCGGCCTTGCTGTGCAATCTGCCTGGGCAGCGCCTGCGCCAGCGCAAGGGCTTCATGGCGGCAGGTGTAGTGCTGCTGGTAGCGCCCTGGGCGATCAGCCTGGCGCTCAAAGACCATGCCTGGACCCAACCCGCCGGCGCGCCGCTGAGCATCGCCGCCGTGCAGGGCAACGTCGAACAGGAAATGAAATGGGACCCGGAGCAGGTCAACGCGCAGCTGGCGTTGTACCGCGACATGACCTTTACCGCCCGGCGCACCGACCTGGTGATCTGGCCGGAAACCGCCGTGCCAATTCTGCTGGATCAGGCCACGGGCTATCTGGCCATGATGGGCAAGTTCGCCAGCGATCGACATTCGGCGCTGATCACCGGCGTGCCGATCCGCCAGGAATCCAATGGCGAGCGGCGCTTCTACAACGGCATCACGGTGGCCGGCGATGGCGAAGGCACCTACCTCAAGCAAAAACTGGTGCCTTTCGGTGAGTACGTGCCGCTGCAGGATCTGCTGCGTGGGCTGATCAGCTTCTTCGACCTGCCGATGTCGGACTTCGCCCGCGGTTCGAGCGACCAGACGCTGCTGCGCGCCAAGGGCTATTCGATCGCGACCTTTATCTGCTACGAAGTGGTCTATCCGGAGTTCGCGGCGGGCATGTCGGCGCGCAGCGACCTGCTGCTCACCATCAGCAACGACACCTGGTTCGGGACCTCGATCGGCCCGCTGCAGCACCTGCAGATGGCGCAGATGCGCGCCCTCGAGGCGGGTCGCTGGATGATCCGCGCCACCAACAATGGCGTGACCGCGCTGATCGATCCGCACGGGCAGATCTCCGAGCAGATCCCGCAGTTCAAGCAGGGCATCATGTATGGCGAAGTCACGCCGATGCAGGGCCTGACGCCGTACCTGCGCTGGAAGTCCTGGCCGATGCTGTTCGTCTGCGTGGCACTGTTTGGCTGGGCGCTGCTGGCTTCGCGGATGGCCAAAACGGTCTGAGCCGTGTAGCGAGGGGGCTTGCCCCCGATTGCAGCGTGTCAGCTTCATTGATCTGGCTGATCCACAGTGGTCGGGGGCAAGCCCCCTCTCTACAGGGGCCAATCTTACTGGTAGAACAATCGATACCCCACCGCCCCCACCGCCTCGTTGAGCAACTGCGCATTGCGCCAGAACGCTCGGCTTTCCGGCAGCCAGCCGGCCAGCGGCGTGTCCTGATCCACTCCCATGAATCCCACGGGGCCGGCCACCACGGTCAAGCCGGCGTGTTCGAAACTCCAGACCGCCCGCGGCATGTGCCAGGCCTGGGTCACCACCACGACCCGCTGGATGCCATCGGCCTTGAGCAACCGCGCGCTGAACTGGGCATTCTCCCAAGTGGTGCGGCTCGCCTCTTCCTGCCAACGGGCGGTGACACCGAAATCGTCGTGCAGCGCCTGCGCCATGATCCACGCCTCCGACGGCGGCGTGCCGTAGTGCAAGCCGCCCGAGGTCAACACCGGCAAACCGGAGGCCTTGGCCAGCCGTGCGGCAAAACGCACCCGCTCCAACGCCAGGCCGGTGGACTGATCCACACCGCCCCAGGCCGGATCGCCGCGCTCGCGACCGGCCCCCAGAATGACGATGGCATCGGCGCGCTGGGCCAGCGTCGACCATTGCTCCAGCGCCAAGGGCGGTTGGGTTTCCATCCACCGCGCCACTTGCACCGTGACCACCGGCAGGCTCATCACCCACAGGCCACCCAGCCCAAGGGCAAAGCAGGCAGTGGCCAACCGCGGCCGGGAGCGACGCCAGCACCATGCAAGCAGCAGCAACAGGAAAAGAATCCCCGGCGGCATGAGCAATTGTTTGAGGATGTAACGAAGTGGCATGGGGCATCTCCCTGAAAGATGCCCGGCAGCCTAAGGGCTCGCGAGGTTTTCAACAACATCCGCCCGCGCGAGGCGAGCCTCAGATGACGCGTGTTCGCTGCGGGGCCTTGCGTTTGCGCTTGTCCTTGAGCCACACCACATTGGCACTGCGCTGCTCTGGCGGCGGATCGATGCCCGCGCAGTCGGCATGCACCCCGGTCCCGCTGAGTTGCAGGTACGCGTTGATCCAATCGAATTCGGCACGGGACAGCCCGCGCAGCTCCAGTTCTCGAGGCTCCTCATTGCGCAATCGAACGGCCGTGCGGGCCATATCCAGCGCCAGCCCCAGGCGATCGATAAGACGTTCGTAAAGCTCCGGCTTCATTGCTTTCAGATGCGAATCTACCATCCGTTCACCTCATTGCAGACATAACTGACTCCCCAGTCACAAGCTTAGCGTCACCTGCGAAACCAGCCTTGTGCCGCGACCAACGGAAGGCGCGGCGCAATCAGCGTTTCCCTCAATTAGGGGGGGTCATGTATGCTACGGCGTTTATATAATCGACACCGCAATGCCGGCCGCTGCGTCTCTTTGGCAGCCTGGATAAGGTCATCCATTTCTCAGCAAAAAGTAGCCATGCACGAACTCTATCAGCCCCGCGAAATCGAAGCCGCCGCCCAGACCTTCTGGGATGAGCAAAAGTCCTTTGAAGTCAGTGAACAGCCAGGCAAGGAGACGTACTACTGCCTGTCGATGTTCCCGTACCCCAGCGGCAAGCTACACATGGGCCACGTGCGCAACTACACCATCGGCGACGTGATCTCCCGCTACCAGCGCATGCTCGGCAAGAACGTTCTGCAGCCCATGGGCTGGGACGCCTTCGGCATGCCGGCGGAAAACGCGGCAATGAAAAACAACGTCGCGCCGGCGAAATGGACCTACGAAAACATCGCCTATATGAAAACCCAGCTGCGCAGCCTGGGTCTGGCGGTGGACTGGTCGCGCGAAGTGACCACCTGCAAGCCCGATTACTATCGCTGGGAACAATGGCTGTTCACTCGCCTGTTCGAGAAAGGCGTGATCTACCGCAAGAACGGCACCGTCAACTGGGACCCGGTGGACCAGACCGTACTGGCCAACGAGCAGGTTATCGACGGCCGCGGCTGGCGCTCCGGCGCGGTGATCGAAAAGCGCGAAATCCCGATGTACTACTTCAAGATCACCGCTTACGCGGATGAGCTGCTGTCGAGCCTCGATGACCTGCCGGGCTGGCCTGACCAGGTCAAGACCATGCAGCGCAACTGGATCGGCAAGTCCAAGGGCATGGAAGTACAGTTCCCGTACCACCAGGCCAGCATTGGCGAGGCCGGTGCGCTGAAAGTCTTCACCACCCGCCCCGACACCCTGATGGGCGCCACCTACGTGGCGGTGGCCGCCGAGCACCCGCTGGCCACCCTGGCCGCCGCCAACAATCCTGAGCTGCAAGCGTTCATCAACGAATGCAAGAGCGGCAGCGTCGCCGAAGCCGACGTTGCCACCCAGGAGAAAAAGGGTCTGCCGACCTCGCTGTTCGTCGAGCACCCACTGACCGGTGAAAAACTGCCGGTGTGGGTCGCCAACTACGTGCTGATGCACTACGGCGACGGCGCGGTGATGGCCGTTCCGGCCCATGACGAACGCGATTTCGAATTCGCGCTCAAGTACGACCTGCCGATCAAGCCCGTCGTGCGCACCAGCGTCGGCGACCTGACCCCGGCACCGTGGATGGCCGCCTATGGCGAACACGGCGCCCTGATCAACTCCGGCGAGTTCGACGGCCTGGACTTCGACGGCGCGTTCGACGCCATCGAAGTGGCCCTGATCAAAAAGAACCTTGGTGCCTCGCGCACCCAGTTCCGCCTGCGCGACTGGGGCATCAGCCGCCAGCGCTATTGGGGCTGCCCGATCCCGATCATCCACTGCGATGCCTGCGGTGACGTGCCGGTGCCGGAAGATCAACTGCCCGTGGTGCTGCCCGAAGACGTGGTGCCGGACGGCGCCGGTTCGCCTCTGGCGCGCATGCCCGAATTCTATGAGTGCAACTGCCCGAAATGCGGCGCGCCAGCCAAGCGTGAAACCGACACCATGGACACCTTCGTCGAGTCGTCGTGGTACTACGCACGCTACGCCTCGCCACAATACGAAGGCGGCCTGGTAGAAAAATCCGCCGCGGATCACTGGCTGCCGGTGGATCAGTACATCGGCGGCATCGAGCACGCCATTCTCCACCTGCTGTACGCGCGCTTCTTCCACAAGCTGATGCGTGACGAAGGCCTGGTGAACTCTGACGAGCCGTTCAAGAACCTGCTGACCCAAGGCATGGTTATCGCCGACACCTACTACCGTCGCGAAGCCAACGGCGCCTATACCTGGTACAACCCGGCCGATGTCGAGCTCGAGCGCGACAGCAAGGCCAAGGTGATCAGCGCCAAGCTCAAGGCCGACGGCCTGCCGGTCGAAATCGGCGGCACCGAGAAGATGGCCAAGTCGAAGAACAACGGCGTCGACCCACAATCGATGATCGATCAGTATGGCGCCGACACCTGCCGCCTGTTCATGATGTTCGCCTCGCCACCCGACATGAGCGCCGAATGGTCCGATTCCGGCGTCGAAGGCTCGCACCGTTTCCTCAAGCGCGTCTGGCGCCTGGCCCAGGCTCATGTCAGCCAAGGCCTGCCGGGCAAGCTCGACGTCGCCGCGCTGGATGACGATCAAAAGGCAATTCGCCGCGCCATTCACCTGGCCATCAAGCAGGCCAGCCAGGACGTCGGTCAGCACCACAAATTCAACACTGCCATCGCCCAGGTGATGACGCTGATGAACGTGCTGGAGAAAGCGCCGACCGCTAGCGAGCAAGACCGCGCCTTGGTGCAGGAAGGCCTGGAGACGGTCACCCTGCTGCTGGCACCGATCACCCCGCACATCAGCCATGAATTGTGGCAGCGCCTGGGCTACAGCCAACCGGTGATCGACGCCGGCTGGCCGGTGCTGGACGAAACCGCCCTGGTGCAGGACACCCTCACCCTGGTGATTCAGGTCAACGGCAAGCTGCGCGGCCAGATCGACATGCCGGCCAGCGCCAGCCGTGAAGAAATCGAAGCCGAGGCGCGCAGCAACGAAAATGTGCTGCGCTTCATCGACGGCCTGACGATCCGCAAGGTCATCGTCGTGCCGGGTAAATTGGTCAATATCGTCGCCAGCTGATTGGATCGCACGCCCGGAGCCACTCCGGGCGTCTCACACAGAGTCGACCCACAAGGTTTGAAGGGAGCAACAACAATGATCAAACGCAATCTGCTGGTTATAGGTCTGGCCGTAGCGCTGAGCGCCTGTGGTTTCCAGCTGCGCGGCACGGGCACCACGAAGATGGCCCTGACCGATATCAGCGTCACCGCCCGTGATTCCTACGGCTACACCGTCAAGGAGCTGACCCGCACCCTGGAGCAAAGCGGTGTCAAGGTTCACCCTGGGGCCCCTTATCAGTTGAACCTGGTCAATGAATCCGAGACTCAGCGCACCACCAGCTACACCAGCTCGGCGCGCTCTGCCGAATATGAGCTGACCACCACGGTCAATTATCAGCTCACTGGCGAATTCAAACGCGTGCTGCTCGAAGACAGCGTTGAAGTGAACAGCTCCGTGACCCACGATGGCAGCAACCTGGCCGGCTCGCAGAGCGCAACGGATCAAGTGCGCGGCGAAATGCGCCGGCAGTTGGTGCAGAATCTGATGCTGCGCCTGCAGCAGATGACCCCGGAACGCCTGAAAGAACTGCAGCAGAAAGCTGACGCCCGCGCCCAGGCCGAACAGGATGCCGCCGATGAGGCCAAGCGCCTCGAAGACGCCACGCCGCAGCAATCGCCGCTTGAAGTCCCCACGAAGTAATCGGCTCGGGGCGCCCTGAATCCAGGGCGCCCCACCGAATCGCCAACCATGAAACTCGCCCCCGCCCAACTCACCAAGCATCTGCAAGGCAGCCTCGCGCCCGTCTATGTGATCAGCGGCGACGATCCGCTGCTGGCTCAGGAAGCTGCGGACGCCATTCGCCTGGCCGCACGCCAGCAAGGCTTCGACGAACGCCAGGTGTTCAGCGCCGACGCCAACTTCGACTGGGGTACGTTGTTGCAGGCGGGCGCCAGCCTGTCGCTGTTCGCCCAGCGACGCCTGCTGGAACTGCGCTTGCCCTCTGGCAAGCCCGGTGACAAGGGCGCCGCCGCACTGATCGAATATTGTGCCCGGCCGGCCGAAGACACCGTGCTGCTGATCAGCCTGCCCAAGCTCGATGGCAGCGCGCAGAAAACCAAATGGGGCAAGGCGCTGATCGAGGGGCCAAGCACGCAGTTCGTGCAGATCTGGCCCGTGGATGCCGCGCAATTGCCGCAATGGATTCGTCAGCGTCTGTCTCAGGCCGGATTGGTGGCGCATCCCGATGCCATCGAGCTGATTGCTGCCAGGGTCGAGGGCAACCTGCTGGCCGCCGCTCAGGAAATCGAAAAGCTCAAGCTGCTGGCTGACGGCCAGCAGATCAGTCTCGAGACCGTGCAAGGCGCGGTGGCCGATAGCGCTCGCTATGACGTGTTCGGCCTGATGGACGCCGTACTCAACGGCGAGCCGGTGCATGCCTTGCGCATGCTTGAAGGCCTGCGCGGTGAAGGGGTCGAGCCGCCGGTGATTCTCTGGGCCCTGGCCCGGGAGTTGCGGGTATTGGCCGGCCTGGCGTTGCAGTACAGCCAAGGCGTGCCGTTGGACAAGGCCTTCAGTCAAGCGCGCCCACCCATCTGGGACAAGCGCAAGCCACTGATGAGCAAGGCCCTGCAACGCTATTCGGCGAGCCGCTGGGCGCAACTGCTGCAGGATGCGCAACGCATCGACGCGCAGATCAAGGGCCAGGCGCCCGGCTCCACCTGGGTAAGCCTGTCCCGCCTGACGCTGCTGATGGCCGGACAACGCTTGTCACTACCCGCCGATTGACCTGCACGCTGATTGACCTATGATAGGCCGCTCTTCCAAGGAGTCGCTCATGAGCCGCAAAACCAGCAAGCCCCGGCCCAACAAGGCCAAATCCATCGTCGCCCAGCCCTTGTTCCGTAGCCGCCAGGAACCCGCAGGCAAAGGCAAAGGCAGCTACCGCCGCGAAGCCTTCCAATCGAGAGATTGGGAGGCTTCCTACTTTTTGGCCGCCTGAACCCGCTCTGCCCGCAGGCATGATATGGTCACGGTCTGATTAGAAAAAATCTGGACCCCTGCATGTCTCTTCGTCGTCCCCGCCTCTGCCCACTGCGCCATCTACTCGCTTCCGCCAGCTTCATTACCTTGGTCGCCTGTGCCGAGCAACCTACTGCCGCCGATGTCCTGCCCCTATCCACTACTCCGAGCAAAACGGTTGCGCCCATTACCACCCTGGCGCCGATGAGCACGGATGGCGTGGCTTTGCCGTCACAGACTTTCGCCGAGTGGGAGAGTGGTTTCCGTACACAGGCCTTGCAGGCCGGGATCCGACCCGATGTCTTTGACCGCGCCTTTGCCGGCGTCACGCTCGATCCGAGCATCGTCACAGCCGATCGCAGCCAACCTGAATTTACTCGACCGATCTGGGAATACCTCGACGGCGCCATCTCGCCCACCCGCGTGCGCCGCGGGCAGGGCCTGCTCAACCAGTACAGTGACGTACTGACGCGCATCGAGCAGCGATACGGTGTCGACCGCCAGGCATTGGTGGCCGTCTGGGGCATGGAAAGCAGCTACGGTCAGATTCAGGGCGACAAGTCGGTGATCCGCTCACTAGCGACCCTGGCTTATGAAGGCCGTCGTCCGGGCTTTGCCCAGGATCAACTGATTGCCGCGCTGCAGATTCTGCAGAATGGCGACATCACCCCGGAGTTGATGCTCGGCTCCTGGGCCGGGGCTATGGGCCAGACGCAGTTCATTCCAACTACCTACAACTCCCATGCGGTGGACTTCGACGGCGACGGGCGTCGCGATATCTGGAACGACGCCGCGGACGCGCTGGCCTCAACGGCCAACTACCTGCAAAGCTCGGGCTGGCAGAAAGGTCAACCATGGGGCTTCGAGGTGCAACTGCCCCAAGGCTTCGATTACCTGCTGGCCGACGGTGCGCAGCGCAAGTCGGTGGCTCAGTGGCTGGCATTAGGCGTGAATCTGCCAGCGGGCAGCGTCCTACCGCCTGGCACGGACCAGTTGCAAGCCGCGCTGCTGCTGCCTGCGGGCTATCGCGGCCCGGCCTTTCTGGTGCTGGACAACTTCCGCGCCATCCTCAAGTACAACAACTCGTCGGCCTATGCGTTGGGCGTGAGCCTGCTGTCGCAGCGCTTTGGCGGCGGTGGCTACCTGCAGGGACAATGGCCGAAGGATGATCTGCCGCTGAGCCGCACCGAGCGCATCGAGCTGCAGACGCTGCTGACTGCCAAGGGCTACGATGCCGGCAATCCGGATGGCATCATCGGCGCCAATACCCGCAAGGCGATCCGCAGCGCCCAGGCGTCTCTCGGCTGGCCGGCGGATGGCTATCCCACGCACAAGCTGCTCGAAAGCCTGCGCTGACACACCCACTCCCTGTGGTGAGGGGGCTTGCTCCGGTACGGTGGGTCAAATACCTCTATTTGTCTGAACCACCGTATCGGGAGCATGCCCCTCGCCACAGGGGTGACACCGCCTTCAGTACACACATCCTGCATGAGCGGCGCCCACACTTTCAGCACACAACGTCCTGATCCAGCCACAAGCGGCACTCGCCGCCGTCCAGGCGCACCATGGCGCCGAGGGGCAGGGTCAGGTTGGGGTCGCAATGGCCGCTGCGCCAGCCGGCGACCACTGGGATACCCAGCGGTTCGAACGTCTGACGCAACAGCGGGGTCATGTCCTCCACACTGATCCCCGCGAAATCTCCTACCAGCACTCCAGCGATCTTCGCTAGTTTGCCGCTCAGCCGCAGCTGTGTGAGGAAGCGGTCGATGCGATACAACGGCTCGTTAACATCCTCGATGAACAGGATGATGCCGTCCGTCTCGATCGCCCAGGGCGTACCCTCCAACGCCGAGATCATCGCCAGATTACCGCCCATGAGCCGGCCGCGACTGATGCCGTGGCCGATGGATACCAAGGGCAAGGTGGAAGGATGTGCCAGCTCCGAGCCAGCCTTGAATTGCCCGCGCACGAGGCGGCGCAACGAGGTCTCGGTGGGCGGTTTGCGATCGGCTAGCACCTCGGAGGTCAGCATCGGGCCATGGAAGGTGATGAATCCGGCCTCTTTGGCGATCGCCAGATGCAAGGCGGTAATATCGCTGTAGCCCACGAACGGCTTGGCGTGCCGGCGCAGCAGCGAGTAGTCGATCTTGTCCAGCAAGCGCGGGCTGCCGTAGCCGCCACGCAGGCACATGATGGCGTCGATCCGATCGTCGGCGAAGGCATCGTGCAGGTCGTTGAGGCGCACCCTGTCGCTGCCGGCCAGGTAACCGGTCTGCTGCAACGCACCGGGGTAGATCTTCAGGCTGTAGCCCCTGGCCGCCATCCAGCGCTCGGCGGTGGCAACATCGAAGGCCCTGGGGCCCGCGGGCGCGATGATGGCGATACGACCTTCAGGGCGCAGCCGAGGGACGGCGATCCCCTGTTCGCGGGGTTGGGCGGCGATTTGCTGATTGACGTTCATCCCGGGGCCTCACTGCGTGGCTGATGGCAACGACTTTAACAGCTTGCACAAAAAAGCCGACAGCTTCCATGCGATAGAAGCTGTCGGCTTTTTCTACAACGGCCCAGCCAGCGATTTACAGCTTGGCCTTGGCCTCGTGCGCCTGCTGGTCGGCGTGGTACGACGAGCGCACCAGCGGGCCGGAGGCGACATTCTTGAAGCCCATCCTGTAGCCTTCTTCGGCGAACCAGGCGAAGGTGTCCGGGTGCACGAAGCGCTGCACCGGCAAGTGGCTGCGCGATGGCTGCAGGTACTGGCCGAGGGTCAGCATGTCGATGTCGTGCTCGCGCATGCGCTGCATCACTTCGATGACTTCCTCGTCCGTCTCGCCCAGGCCGAGCATCAGGCCGGACTTGGTCGGTACGTGCGGTACCAGCTCCTTGAACTTCTTCAGCAGGGTCAACGACCACTGGTAATCGGAACCTGGGCGCGCGGCCTTGTACAGGCGCGGCACGGTCTCAAGGTTGTGGTTGAACACATCCGGCGGCTCGGCCGCAGTGATGGCCAGGGCCACATCCATACGCCCGCGGTAGTCCGGCACCAGGGTCTCGAGCTGCACGCCAGGCGACAGCTTGCGGATCTCGCGCAGGCAGTCGGCGAAGTGTTGGGCACCGCCATCGCGCAGGTCGTCGCGGTCTACCGAGGTGATTACCACGTACTTGAGGCGCAGGTCGGCAATCGCCACCGCCAGGTTCATCGGCTCGTCGGCATCCAGCGCCTTCGGGCGGCCGTGGCCAACGTCGCAGAACGGGCAGCGGCGGGTGCAGATGTCACCCATGATCATGAAAGTCGCGGTACCACCGGAGAAGCACTCGCCCAGGTTCGGGCAAGAGGCCTCTTCGCAGACGCTGTGCAGCTTGTGCTTGCGCAGCAGTTGCTTGATGCGGTCGACTTCCGGCGAAACCGGGATACGGACGCGAATCCAATCCGGTTTTTTCGGCAGTTCTTCGGTCGGGATAATCTTGACCGGGATGCGCGCGACCTTCTCAGCACCGCGCAGCTTGACGCCCGCCTCCACTTTATGAGGCGCGGCCTTGACCGGCAAGCTGGTGGTCGGGATCAGGTTTTCCACGGTAGTAGCAGTTGTCATATCATTCGATTCCGCCCGTCAGGGTCGTCTGCTCAGCGTAGTCGAGGTGTTTGACGAGCTGCGCGCGCAGCCGGGCACTAACCTCGGCAAATTCAATGCTGCCTGCATGATCGCACAGCTGGGTCATCGCCAGCCCGGCATATCCGCAAGGGTTGATACGTTGGAACGGTTCGAGCTGCATGTCGACGTTCAGCGCCAGCCCGTGAAACGAGCAGCCGCGACGGATACGCAGGCCCAGGGAGGCGATTTTAGCACCTTCTACGTAGACACCGGGTGCATCCGGCTTGGCCGCAGCGCTGACACCGAAGCTGGCGAGCAGATCGATCAAGGCGTTTTCGATGCGGCTGACCAGCTCGCGCACACCAAAACCCAGGCGCCGCACGTCCAGCAGCAGGTAAACCACCAACTGGCCGGGGCCATGGTAGGTCACCTGGCCGCCGCGATCGACCTGCACCACCGGGATATCCCCCGGCAGCAGCAGATGTTCGGCCTTGCCCGCCTGGCCTTGAGTGAACACCGGCGCATGCTGCACCAACCACACCTCATCGGGCGTGTCACTGCTACGAAGGTCGGTGAAGCGCTGCATGGCGTGCCAGGCCGGCTCGTAGGCCATCAGGCCCAACTCGCGGAAGCCCAGCACGCTGGAGGCGGATGGCATCAGAGCACCATGTGCACGTGGCCACTGGCCCGCAACGCGCTGTTGATGTCGCGCAGCTGGTCTTCGCTGGTGGCGATGATGTGCACCTGCACGGTGGTGTACTTGCCCGAGCTGCTCTGACGCTCGGCCAGGGTGGCCAGGTCGACTTCGGCGTGTTTGCCGAGGATTTCCAGTACCAGATCCTTGTAGCCGGCGCTGGTATGGCCGATCACCTTGATCGGGTAATCTGGGCAAGGGAATTTGATTTCATGGGATTTGATGTCTTCGGCGGATTTGTCATCGGCGGAAGCAGGAACTTTGGAATCGGTCATGGCAATGACGGCCTCGTAAGCCGTGGCGACAACATCGCCCCCGACTCAGGTAAGAGCCAGGGGCGCGCAGGTCACGATATCAGTTGAACAAGCCGTGGAAGAATAGCCGAATGCTATCCCACAGGCGACGGATGAAACCACCTTCATCAACTTGATCCAGTGCGATCAGATCAGTGCTCTGCAGCACCTTGTCACCCATCTTGACTTCGACCTTGCCGATAACCGCACCCTTGGCGATCGGTGCGACCAGTTGCGGCGCCATGGTCATGGTGGCTGCGAGGTTTTTCAGCTGGCCCTTCGGCACGGTCATGGTCAGATCTTCTGCCAGGCCGGCACGCACGGTGCTGGCGGTACCTTTCCAGACCGGAGCCTGAGCCAGTTCCGCACCCGCCTTGTAGAAGGTCTGGGTTTCATAGAAGCGGAAACCGTACGTCAGCAGCTTTTGCGTTTCGGCGGCGCGGTTGGCTTCGCTGGTGGTACCGAAGACCACGGCGATCAGGCGCATGCCATCACGAACGGCCGAAGCCACCATGCAGTAGCCAGCTTCGTCGGTGTGGCCGGTCTTCAGACCGTCGACGGTCTTGTCGCGCCACAGCAGCAGGTTGCGGTTAGGCTGCTTGATGTTGTTCCAGAAGAACTCTTTCTGCGAGTAGATGGCGTAGTGGGCAGGGTCTTCATGGATGATCGCCCGTGCCAGCAGCGCCATGTCGTGCGCGGTGGAGTAGTGCTCCGGGTTCGGCAGACCGGTGGGGTTCATGAAGTGACTGTTGACCATGCCGAGTTTGCCGGCGGTGGTGTTCATCATGTCGGCGAAGGCATCTTCGCTGCCGGCGATGTGCTCGGACAGGGCGACACTGGAGTCGTTGCCCGACTGGATGATGATGCCGTGCAGCAGGTCACTGACCGACACCTGCGAGCCGACCTTGAGGAACATCCGCGAACCGCCGGTGCGCCAGGCGTTCTCGCTGATGGTCACCGGGTCGTTCTCACCGATCTGGCCGCGACGGATTTCCAACGTGGCGATATAGGCGGTCATCAGTTTGGTCAGGCTGGCAGGCGGCAGGCGTTGATCGCCGTTGTCCTCGACCAGCACCTGACCGCTGGACGCTTCCATGAGTACGAAGGCTTTGGCCGCCAGTTGCGGCGGCGCGGGCACCATCTGATCAGCCGCCCATGCAGTTGGAGCGATCATCAGGGGTACAAGCAGGCATAGGCGTTTGGCAAAGGTGGTGATGTTCATCCGTCTCTCGAGATTACTGATGGGCAGATGCCCTGATGGGCAAATCGTTTCCCAGGCTTGAAGGCCTGGCGTTGTTGCGGTTCGGCTGGCCGGAGTGGCCCCGGGTGGTTATTCCGTGACCACGCTGGGCGAGCCCAGATTGGCCAGCCGAACACTGTTCTGAACCTGCTGGACTTCCGCCGGGTTGCCGATTGGCCCCAGGCGAACGCGGTACAGGGTTTGCTGGTTACGCACCACCGGACTGGTGAACGCCGGGGCCTTGACCATCGAGCTGAGCTTCGACCTCAGGAGCTCTGCAGCGTCCGGGTTGGCGAAGGCTCCCACCTGGAGATACTGGCCAGCTGCTGGCGCAGAAGCGTTTTTTTTTGCGTCGATCGCTACTGGCATGATCGCGGCCGCGTGTTGCTGCGGCGGTGGAACGTATTGTTCGACGGTACCGGTGGAGGGCGTCAGCTTGGGCGTTTCAGCCGCGACCACCTGTGGCTGATCGAGCATCAGCGGCGCCGGGCGGCCCCGCTGAGCCCACCATTGTTGCGGGTCGATGCCCTCGACCTTGACCCGCGCCGTGCCGATTTCGGCATAGCCGAGTTTTTTTGCGGCGGCGTAGGACAAATCGATGATGCGATCGGAATAGAACGGCCCGCGGTCATTGACCCGCAGGATCACCGAGCGATTGTTGTCCAGATTGGTCACCCGCACGTAACTGGGCAGGGGCAGCGTCTTGTGCGCCGCGCTCATGCCGTACAGGTCATACACCTCGCCGTTGGCGGTGTTCTGGCCATGGAACTTGGTGCCGTACCAGGACGCCGTGCCGACGGCCACATAACTGGCCGAGTCGTTGAGCGGGAAGTAGGTCTTGCCCAGCACCGTGTAAGGGTTGGCCTTGTACGGACCGCTATGCAGGGTCGGCACCGCGTCGGGAATCTTCGACACGTCGACATCCCACCAGGGCGCACCGTCCTTGTGGGCGCGGTTGATGTCCAGGCCGGGCATCGAGCGGATGGCCGTGCCTCCCTGGACCGGCGAGCGGCTGCTGGTGCTCGAACAGCTGACGATCAACAGTGCCATTGCTGTAAAGCCCAGCAGCTTGAGTGGTGCGCTTGTCCGCGTAACCCGCATTACTTGTTGCCCCGTGCTTGAACCAGCAGATCCGCCAGCTGATGTACGGCCATGGCGTACATCACGCTGCGGTTGTAACGCGTAATCGCGTAGAAATTCTTCAGCCCTATCCAGTATTCCGGGCCATTGCTGCCATCCAGGCGA
Organism: Pseudomonas sp. GW821-FHT01A09; assembly: GCF_058986725.1. Taxonomy (NCBI): domain Bacteria; kingdom Pseudomonadati; phylum Pseudomonadota; class Gammaproteobacteria; order Pseudomonadales; family Pseudomonadaceae; genus Pseudomonas; species Pseudomonas sp. GW821-FHT01A09. The sequence goes on along the minus strand of NZ_JBYSWB010000009.1, from coordinate 67,586 downwards.
AATGCCGTGACCGGCATATCGTCGCGCAGCGCATCATGACTCGACCAGCCCAGCGCCCGCAACTCCCCAACGGTCTTGACCGGATCAATGCCCGGGCTCAGACCGCTGTCGGCCTGATCGCCGCGCACCGTCGCCTGACTGACCACCGGCTCGCCGGCCACCCAGCCGTGACGCTGAAAATAGCTGGCTACGCTGCCGATGGCGTCATCGGCGTCGTTCCAGAGATTGATGTGGCCATCACCGTCGAAGTCCACCGCATAAGCGCGGAAGCTGCTCGGCATGAACTGCGGCAGGCCCATGGCCCCGGCGTAGGAGCCCTTGATCGTCAACGGATCGAGTTGCTCCTCGCGGGACATTAACAGGAACTCGCGCAGCTCCTTGCGAAAGAAATCGGCGCGCGCCGGGTAATCGAACGCCAGAGTCGACAATGCATCGATCACCCGGTAATTGCCGGTATTGCGGCCAAAAAAGGTCTCTACGCCGATGATCGAGACGATCACCGAGGCCGGCACGCCGTACTCCCGCTCGGCGCGCGCCAGCGCCACCTCATGCTGACGCCAGAAATCCACCCCCCGGGCGATACGCGCATCGGTGATGAAGATCGGCCGGTAGTCCTTCCACGGCTTGACCTTTTCGGCCGGGCGGGAGATGGCGTCGAGGATCGACTGCTTGCGCTCGACCTCGCGAAAAACCCCCATCAACTGCTCACCGGCAAAGCCATAATCACGCGTCATTTCTCCTACGAACTGCGCCACCTGGGGCGAGCCTTCGTAATCGCCGGCCGCCGCGTGCTGCGACGAACCGAGGATGCCTACCAGGCCTACCCACGGAACGTATCGAGTAGCCCAGTTACGCATTGATTGCATTGAGTGGCTCACCTTTTTCAAACCTGTGCGATCCATTTGCGGTGCGTGTGGATCGACATTAAAACGCCAAACGCTGACATCAGGGTCACCAGCGAAGTTCCGCCGTAACTAATGAAGGGCAACGGCACCCCCACCACCGGCAACAGGCCACTGACCATACCGATATTGACGAAAACGTAAACAAAAAACGTCATCGTCAGGCTGCCTGCTAACAATTTGCCATACAACGTCTGTGCCTGCGCCGTGATCACCAGCCCGCGGCCGATCAGCAGCAGATAAATCAGCAGCAAGGCGCAGATGCCCACCAGGCCGAATTCCTCGCCCATCACCGCGATGATGAAGTCGGTATGGCTTTCGGGCAGAAAGTCCAGGTGCGACTGGGTGCCCATCAGCCAGCCCTTGCCGAAAACCCCGCCCGAACCGATGGCGGCCTTCGATTGGATGATGTTCCAGCCGGTGCCCAGCGGGTCGCTCTCGGGGTCGAGGAAGGTCAGGATCCGCTGCTTCTGGTAGTCGTGCATGATGAAAAACCACATGGCCACCGCCACCGGTACCGCTGCCGCCAGCACGCTGATGATCCAGCGCCAGCGCAGGCCGGCCATGAACAGCACGAAGGTCCCGCCCGCGAGGATCAGCAGCGAGGTGCCCAGATCGGGCTGGCGCACGATCAGGATGAAGGGCACGCCAATCAGCGCCAGGCTGGCCACCACATGGATGAGATGGGGCGGCAAGGTGCGTTTGGACAGATACCAGGCGATGGTGGCCGGCATGAGGATCTTCATGAATTCCGACGGTTGGAAGCGAATCACCCCCGGAATGTTGATCCAGCGTGTGGCGCCCATGGCGTTGTGACCCATGACATCGGTGACTACCAGCAGCCCGACGCCGATTACATAGCCCAGCGGCACCCAGCGCGCCATGAAGCGCGGCTCGACCTGAGCGATGATGAACATCGATACCAGACCGATCCCGAACGAGGTGGCCTGCTTGATCAGCAGGTCCCAGTTCTTGCCGCTGGCCGAATAGAGGACGAACAGGCTGCCGGCCGCGAGGGTCAGCAGCAGGATCAGCAGGGGCCCGTCGACATGGATGCGTTGCAAGAAGGTCGCGCGACGGCGCATCACATCCTCACTGGAGAGGATGCGATCGAAATTACTCTTCACGTGCCGTGATCTCCGCACCCGAGGTGCTGGCGTATTCAGGTTTGAGCTGGCCATCGGGACCGAGCAGCCAGGCATCCATCACCTGGCGTACAACAGGGGCGGCCACTCCAGAGCCGGCCTCACCGTTTTCGATCATCACCGACACCACGATTTTCGGGCTTTGCGCCGGGGCGAAGCCGACGAACAAGGCGTGGTCACGATGGCGCTCCTGGACTTTGCTGCGGTCGTATTTTTCGCCCTGCTTGATCGCGACCACCTGGGCGGTGCCGCTCTTGCCGGCAATACGGTATTGCGCACCGACCGCGGCCTTGCGCGCAGTGCCGCGGGCGCCCTGCATCACCTGCTCCATGCCGTGGGTGACCCTGGCCCAATCGGCCGGGTCGCGCAGGACGATGTCCTCCATGGGGTTCTCATCCACCGGCGGCTGGCCCTCGATGGTCCTGGCCAGCCGTGGCCGATTCCACTTGCCCTTGTTGGCAATCAGCGCCGTGGACTGCGCCAGTTGCAGTGGCGTTGCCTGCATGTAGCCCTGGCCGATGCCGAGGATCAGGGTTTCGCCCGGGTACCAGACTTGCTTGCGGGCCACACGTTTCCATTCCCGCGAAGGCATGAGCCCCGGCGCTTCCTCGAACATGTCCAGCGAGACCTTCTGGCCGATGCCGAACCGGTTGAGGTAGGTCGACAGGCGATCGATGCCCATCTTGTGCGCCAGGTCGTAGAAGTAGGTGTCGTTGGAACGCATGATCGCCGTGTCGAGATCGACCCAGCCATCACCGGTGCGATTCCAGTTGCGGTATTTGTGATCGAAATTGGGCAGTTGGTAGTAACCCGGGTCGAACACCCGCGTGCCGGCATTCACTACGCCGGTATCGAGGCCGGCGATGGCCACCGCCGGTTTGATGGTCGAGCCGGGCGGGTAGAGACCACGCAGTACGCGGTTGAACAGTGGCCTATCGATGGAATCGCGCAACTCGGCGTAGGCCTTGAAGCTGATGCCGGTCACGAACAGGTTCGGGTCGAAGCTCGGCTGGCTGACCATCGCCAGCACCTCCCCGGTACTCGGGTCCATGGCCACCAGCGCCCCGCGGCGCCCGGCCAGCGCTTGCTCGGCGGCTTGCTGCAGCTTGATGTCGAGGCTCAGGACGATGTCCTTGCCCGGCACAGGGTCGGTGCGTTTGAGCACCCGCAGCACGCGACCACGGGCGTTGGTCTCGACCTCTTCGTAACCCACCTGGCCGTGCAGTTCGGGCTCGTAGAAGCGCTCGATGCCGGTCTTGCCGATATGGTGAGTGCCGCTGTAGGCCACGGTATCCAGCGACTTGAGTTCCTTCTCGTTGATGCGGCCCATGTATCCCACGGAGTGGGCGAAGTGCTCACCCTGGGGGTAATGACGCACCAATTGCGCGACTACCTCGACGCCGGGCAGGCGGAACTGGTTGACCGCCACGCGGGCGATCTGCTCTTCAGTCAGCTCGAACAGCACCGGCACCGGCTCGAACGGCCGACGCCCCTGCTTCATGCGCTTTTCGAACAGCTCGCGATCATCAGGCGTCAGGCTCAGCACCTCGACGATGACGTCCAGCACCTGCTGCCAGTCGCCTGCCCGCTCGCGGGTGACGCTGAGGCTGAAGCTGGGGCGGTTGTCGGCGATGATCACTCCGTTGCGGTCGTAGATCAGCCCGCGGGTTGGCGGAATCGGCTGCACGTGCACCCGATTGTTCTCCGACAGCGTGGAGTGGTAGTCGTACTGGATGACCTGCAGGAAGTACAGCCGCGCAATCAGCACCAACAGCAGCGCGCACACGACCACCGCGCCGACCACGACGCGGCTGCGCACGGTACGGGCGTCTTTCTCGTGGTCCTTGAGGCGGATCGGCTGGGTCATCGGGCAAGGCGCAGATTATTTGTGGTAAGGGTGTCCGGACAGCACTGTCCAGGCACGATACAGCTGTTCACCGATCAGAATTCTTACCAGCGGGTGCGGCAGCGTCAGGGCCGACAGCGACCAGCGCTGATCCGCCCGCGCGCAGACTTCCGGTGCCAGCCCCTCAGGGCCGCCGACCATAAAGTTGACTGTGCGCGAATCCAGCCGCCAGCGATCCAGTTCCACCGCCAGCTGCTCGGTGCTCCAGGGCTTGCCGTGCACTTCGAGGGTCACGATCCGCTCGTTGGGGCCGACCTTGGCCAGCATGGCTTCGCCTTCCTGACGGATGAAACGCGCCACGTCGGCGTTCTTGCCGCGGGTATTGAGCGGTATTTCCACCAGTTCAAGCGCCAGTTCGGATGGCAGACGCTTGGCATACTCGTGCCAGCCGTCTTCCACCCACTTGGGCATGCGTGAACCGACAGCGATCAGACGCAGGCGCACAGCGGTTCCTTATTCCTGGTCTTTGTTGAGCTTGTCGAACTGCACGTGGCCGACTTCCGGGCTGTGGTGCTTGCCATCGGCGGCGCGGCTCTGCTCGGCCCCCTTCCACAGGCGCTCCAGGTCGTAGAACTGGCGGGCGTTGCTGGTCATCATGTGGACGATCACGTCGTCCATGTCCAGCAGCACCCAGTCGCTGTCGCCCTTGCCTTCTTCACCCAGCGGCTTGACGCCTTGGGCTTTGACGGCTTCGCGAACCTTGTCCAGCATCGCGCCGATCTGGCGGTTGGACGTACCGGTGGCGATGATCATGAAGTCGGTGATGCTCTGCTTGTCGCGCACGTCGAGGATCTGGATGTCCTGCGCCTTGACGTCTTCGAGGGCGGCAACGGCCACCTTGACCAGCTCTTCGCCGGCCAGTTCCGGGCCGGTGTGAGCGGGTACTGCCAGCGGAGCGCTCTTGAAGGTGCCTTTGCGCTTAACTTTGCTTACGTCTTTGTTGGTCATATAAAACTCGTTTTGCTCGTATATTCGGGCGCTTGAATACAGGACGGTTCGTGCCTTCAAGCGCGCCTATTCAGTTCGACGCACGGTACAGCCCGTGCGCCTCGATGTAGGCCAGTACAGCGTCAGGCACCAGGTAACGCACCGACTTACCGCTGGCCAGCAGTTGACGGATCTGGGTGGCCGACACCGACAAGGGTGTCTGCCAGACAAACGCGATCTGACCCGCCGGCCCCTTGAGGGTCTGCGGGTCACTGACGGAACGGGCGGCCAACAGGTTGCGCAGGGCATCCGGTGGCTCGCTGTCCGCGTCAGGGCGCTGCAACACCACGATGTGGCAATGCAGCAGCAATTCTTCCCAGCGATGCCAGGAGGGCAAGCCGCAGAAGGCATCCCAGCCCAGCAGCAAGAACAGTTGGTCTTGAGGCGCCAGCTCGGCGCGCATCAATTCCAGGGTGTCGATGGTGTACGACGGCTGGTCGCGGCGCAGCTCGCGGTCATCGACGCTCAAGGGCGCGGCCCCTTCGACCGCGCTGCGCACCATCGCCAGCCGCTGCTCGGGCGACACCTGTGGGGTGTCGCGGTGCGGCGGCCGGAAGTTGGGCGTCAGGCGCAGATCGTCGAGCGTCAGCGCATCGGACACTTCCAGCGCACTGCGCAGATGACCGATGTGCACCGGATCGAAGGTGCCACCCAGTACGCCAATGCGCTGCGGTCGAACGGTAGGTGCCCCGGACCGGCCGACTTCAGCCAATCAGAGGGACTCCCCGCGCAACTGGCCGTCGCCGACCACTACATATTTTTCGCAGGTCAGGCCTTCGAGGCCGACCGGGCCACGGGCGTGGATCTTGTCCGTGGAAATGCCGATTTCCGCGCCCAGGCCGTACTCAAAACCGTCGGCGAAGCAGGTCGGGGCATTGAGCATCACCGACGCCGAGTCGACCTCGGCCATGAAGCGCCGGGCCTGTCCCTGATGTTCGGTGACGATGGCATCGGTGTGATGCGAGCCATAGTGATTGATGTGCTCGATGGCTTCGTCCAGGCCGTCGACCACGCGGATCGACAGGATCGGCGCCAGGTACTCGGTGTGCCAGTCGTCTTCGGTCGCGGGCAGCGCCTCGATCAGATCGCGGGTGCGCGGGCAGCCACGCAGCTCGACGCCTTTGTCGCGGAACTGGGCGGCCATCGGCGGCAGGAACTGCGCGGCGACACTGGCGTCCACCAGCAATGTTTCCATGGCGCCGCAGATGCCGTAGCGATAGGTCTTGGCGTTGAAGGCGATGCGTTGGGCTTTGCGAAGCTCGGCATCGGCACTGACGTAGACGTGGCAGATGCCATCGAGGTGCTTGATGACCGGCACGCGGGCATCACGGCTGACGCGCTCGATCAGGCCACGGCCGCCACGGGGCACGATGATGTCGACGTATTCGGGCATGGTGATCAATGCGCCCACGGCTGCGCGGTCGGTGGTCTCGACCACTTGCACGACGCTGGCCGGCAGTTGCGCTGCCTCGAGGCCCTGGGCGATGCAGGCGGCAATGGCGCGGTTGGAATGAATGGCTTCGGAGCCGCCGCGCAGAATGGTGGCGTTGCCGGACTTGAGGCACAGGCTGGCGGCGTCGATGGTCACGTTGGGGCGCGATTCGTAGATGATCCCTACCACGCCCAGCGGTACGCGCATCTTGCCGACCTGAATGCCCGACGGGCGATAGCTCATGTCACGGATGGCGCCGACCGGGTCGGGCAGTGCCGCCACCTGACGCAAACCGACGATCATGCCATCGATACGGGAGGGGGTCAGGGTCAGACGTTCCAGCAGGGCCGGCTCGAGGTTGTTGGCGCGGCCGGCGGCGAGGTCGAGCTCGTTGGCGGCCACCAGCTGTTCGCGGGCAGCGTCCAGTGCCGTGGCGGTCGCCAGCAAGGCACGGTTCTTCTGGCCAGTACTGGCGCGGGCGATCACGCGGGCGGCTTCGCGAGCGGCGCGGCCCAGGCGGGTCATGTAGTCAAGCACGGACTCAGTCATGGTCTCTGTGGTCTTGGCAAAGGGGAAAGCGGCTGATTATAGCTGCCGCGCCGCGCCACGCACAGCGGTGGCAGGCGGATGGTCGAAATTGGGCAACAAATGCCGTTCATTCAGGTCCGATTAAGGCGTCGGTTGCTATCATCTGCCGACTTCTCACCCCCAACTCGCGCACCGACCTGGATGTTGCCATGCCCGCCAACGCCGTCCCCCGGCATCTGCCCGACGACTTCTTCCATCGCGATGCACAGGTGCTCGCCCGCGACCTGCTGGGCAAGATCATCCGTCATCGCCAAGGCCCGTACTGGCTGTCGGCACGCATCATCGAAACCGAGGCCTATTACGCGGCGGAAAAAGGCAGCCATGCCTCGCTGGGCTATACCGAAAAACGCCGCGCGCTGTTCCTTGATGGCGGGCACATCTACATGTATTACGCCCGCGGTGGCGACTCGTTGAATTTCAGCGCCGCCGGGCCCGGCAACGCCGTGCTGATCAAGTCGGCCTACCCCTGGGTCGATGCCGTCAGCGACGACAACGCACTGGCGCAGATGCAGCTCAACAACCCCGACGCCACTGGCCAGTTGCGCGCGCCCGAGCGCCTGTGCGCCGGCCAGACCTTGCTGTGCAAGGCGCTGGGCCTGAAGGTGCCACGCTGGGACGCGCAGCGCTTCGACCCTGAACATTTTTTTGTCGAAGACACCGGCATCATCGTTCCCCAGATCATCCAGACCACGCGCCTGGGCATCCCCGCCGGGCGCGACGAACACCTGCCCTATCGCTTCGTCGACCACCAGTACGCGCGCCATTGCACGCGTAATCCGCTGCGCCGTGGCCAACTCGAAGGACAGGACTACACCCTGCTCACCAACGCTTTGCAGACAATTGCGTCACCGACAAAAGGAAACCGATAGATGGGCTCTTGGCTTGACGGCCTCACTGGCTGGCTGACTGCGCACCCACAGTGGCTGGGGGTGGCGATTTTCGTGGTGGCCTGCGTCGAATGCCTGGCGATCGCCGGGCTGATCGTGCCGGGCACCGTGGTGCTTTTCGCCATTGCCGTACTGGCCGGTCACGGCGCGCTGTCGCTGGGCCAGACGCTACTGCTGGGCTATGCCGGCGGGCTGCTGGGCGATGCGCTGTCGTACGCCATCGGCCGTCGCTACCACCAGGACATCAAGCGCATCCCGCTGCTGGCGCGCCACCCGCAATGGATGGAGAGCGCCGAAAACTACTTCCACCGTTATGGCGTCGAGGGACTGCTGATCGGACGCTTCATCGGCCCGTTGCGGCCCATGCTGCCGTTGATCGCCGGCATGCTGGAGATGCCACTGATCCGCTTCGCCCTGGTCAGCCTGCTGGCCGCGGCCGGCTGGTCGATCGCGTACCTGCTGCCCGGCTGGGCCACCGGCGCGGCCTTCCGCCTGCCACTGCCACCGGGTTTCTGGCCAGAAGCCGGGGTGGTCGCCGCCGGCTTGGCGGTGCTCATCGGCCTGAGCATCAACAGCAGCCTGCGGCGCCACACCCGCGCAACCCTGTGGGTCGCCTTGATGAGCCTGGCCATGTTGATGGCGCTGCTGATCGGCTGGCCCTACCTGACCCATCTCGACAATGGCCTGATGCAACTGGTGCAGGAACACCGTAGCCAGGCCGCAGACCCTTTCGTGGCGATGACAACCGCCATGGGCGACTTCCGCACTCAGTTCATGCTTGCCTCGGCCGTTGTGCTGATCCTGGCCATTCACCGCCAGTGGCGGCACTTCATCTTCGCCGTCGGCGCGATGCTCGGCACGGCGCTGTGCAATGCCGGCCTGAAGATGTTCTTCGCCCGCGGCCGACCTGAAGTACTGACCGATCCGCTGAGCACCTACAGCATGCCCAGCGGGCATAGTTCGGCCTCGTTTGCGCTGTTCCTGACCTTGGCGCTGCTCGCCGGCTTCGGCCAGGCGCCACGGATGCGCATCATGTGGCTGGTGGTGGCGTGCATCCCGGCAACAATGATTGCCGCATCACGCATCTACCTGGGCGTGCACTGGCCCACGGACGTACTCGCTGGCGCCATGCTCGCCTGCTGCCTGTGCGCAGTCAGCCTGGCGGCCAGCCGGTACTTCGGCGGATCGATGCCAGCGGTGGCCGGGCGCGTGTGGTGGTGGATTCTGCCCGTATGCGCGGCGATTCTGGGCTGGCATCTGACTAGCATGCTGCCTAATGCCATGCAGCATTACCAATACAGCCCGGGCACGCCCTAGCGCACAAAGGCTCAGTCGAACAACTCGCCCTGCAGCTCGTCGAGCAGCGTCTGGATGCTGTCCAGGCGCTCGCGGGGGTCGTCCAGACACAGCAAGCGCAGTTTGTCGCCATTAAGGAAAGGCAACAGATAACCCAGCTGGTTGGCCAACGACTGCTGAGTCCTGGCGCCATCCAGCATGTTCAGCGCCGCGACCATGGGATGCTCGGCCAGGGCATTCAGCAGCGCCAGCAAGTCGTCTTCATCCGAACTCAGCGGCTCTTCGCGGAATTCGTGGAGATAATCCACGTCCCCGAGAATCAACTGATCGGGCTGCACGTTGGTGCTGTTGACCGCAAAACGCCGGGTGCCTTTGACGCGAATGCCCAGCAGGCCGTTTTTCTGCTGGTTGAAGTCAACCACCACCGCCTCGCACCCCACAGGCGCATGTTGCGCTTCGCCATCACCGACCTCGTCGCCTTCTAGCAGGCACACCACGCCGAAACCGCTGCCCTGCCTCATGCAGCGGCCGATCATGTCCAGGTAGCGCGCCTCGAATATCTGCAGATCCAGCACGCAGTCCGGAAACAGCACGGTATTGAGCGGGAACAGCGGCAAAATCATAGGTTTTCCTTAAACGAACAGGCTGACGGCCAACGGCAGCAATACGGCGGTCGAAACCCCCATCAAGCTCATCGCCAATGCAGCGAAAGCCCCACACTCCTCACCTTCCTGAATAGCCACCGAGGTGCCCACCGCATGCGCCGTGAGCCCCAGTGCCATACCCCGCGCCGCCGGGCTCTCAACTCCCAGCATAGACAACATCCCGGGGCCGAAGATCGCGCCGATGACACCGGTGATCAGCACGAACACCGCCGCCAGCCCCGCCACGCCGCCGATCTGCGCGGCCACCAGCATGGCGATCGGCGAGGTGACCGACTTGGGCGCCAGCGTCATGAGGATCATGTGATCGGCGCCGAACAGCCAGCCCAGCAGCAAGCACGAGCCTGTGGCCAACACCCCTCCCAACACCAGCGTAGTCAAGGTAGGCCAGAGCAGCTGACGAATACGCCGCAGATTCAGGTACAACGGCACTGCCAGGGCCACGGTGGCGGGGCCGAGCAGAGTATTGAGGATGTCGGTGCTCTTGCGGTATTCGGCGTAATCGATGCCGCAGGCGACCAGCACGCCGATGAGCATCAGCATCGACACCAGCACCGGCTGGAGGAAGAGCCAGCGGGTCTTTTCATAGGCGGCCACCGCCACTTGATAGGCGCCCAAGGTTATGCCGATGCCGAACAGCGGGTGATGGATGACCGAATTCAGCGTGCCTTGCCAGTCCAGGCTCATGGCCGGCCCTCAGGGGTACGCGAGCGACGGCCGATCAAGCGCTGCATCAACCACCCGGCAAAGGCCATGGCCACCAGTACCGAAATCAGCAAGGCGCCGCCGATTGCCCAGAAATCCTCGGCGATCTGCCCGGCATAGACCATCACGCCGACCGCCGGCGGCACCAGCATCAAGGGCAGGTAGCGCAGCAGGCCGCTGGCCGCCTCGCTCACTGGCGCCGGGACGTCACCGCGCAGCATCAGGTACGCCAGCATCAGCAACAGGCCGATGATCGGCCCGGGCACGATCGGCACCAGCAGATGATTGATAGCCGTTCCCAGCAACTGGAACAGCACGAGCCATGTCAATCCACGCAACGCCATAAAGGTTCTCTCCACCGGGCCGACATTATAAGCATGACCGCCGCCCGGCTTTGAACCGCCAACTGGTCTGGATCAAGGCTTGACCGCCTGCCACGAGCGTGTTGATCTAGCGGCCTGGCACGAACGTACAAATTGTTACACCCCCATCGACCCCTGTGGAGGTATTGCCCATGCGCGACGTTCCCGCCGACCAACTGCACCAATACGTGGGCACTTGCCTGGGGCGCTCCGACTGGTTGACCATCGATCAGGGGCGCATCAACGACTTCGCCGATGCCACGGGCGATCACCAATTCATCCACGTCGACCCCGAACGCGCCGCCACCGGGCCCTTTGGCACCACCATCGCCCACGGCCTGCTGACCCTCTCGCTGATTCCCTCCTTGATGAGCCAGGTCATGGTGTTCCCCGCCGGAATGAAAATGGCCATCAACTACGGCATGGACAGCGTGCGCTTCATCCAGCCGGTCAAGGTCGACTCCCAGGTGAGGCTCAAGGTCGACCTGACCGAAGTCAGCGAGAAAAAGCCCGGTCAGTGGCTGATGAAAATCCTCGCCACCCTGGAAATAGAAGGCGAATCCAAGCCCGCATACATCGCCGAACCGCTCTCGCTGTGCTTCCTTTAGACCCGCTCCAGAGCCATCGCAGCGAATCCGAGGACACTCAAGGCAAAATGAAAGCCTGCTAACGGCTATTTCCTCGTCACCGGATTACGGCATACTCGGCGCCTCAATTGCCCGGATCCCGTCATGCGCCCACTCGCTCCTCTAGCGCTTTCGCTGCTGCTCGCCGCCTGCGGTGATGGCGAATCCCTGTTGCCACCCGATGCCCGACTGCCCGATGGCGGCCGTTATCGCGGCGATGTGGTCAACGGCGTATTGCAGGGCGAAGGCCGCATCGATTACCCCAACGGCAGCTGGTACAAGGGCAACTTCGTCAACGGCCAGTGGCACGGCGACGGCGAATGGCATGGCAGCAATGGCGAGGTCTATCGCGGCCACTTCGAAAAAGGCCTGTTCGACGGCCAGGGCAGCCTGAGCACTCCGAAAAGCAGCTACAGCGGCGGCTTCAAGCTCGGCCGTCGGGACGGCGAAGGCACGCTGAAGGAAAAGAGCCAGACCTACCGCGGCAACTTCAAGAACGACCAGTATTCCGGCGCCGGCCACCTCGAACTCGAGGACGGCAGCACCTATCAGGGCCTGTTCGATCAGGGCAAGCCCAATGGCGAGGGCGTGCGCAGCGACGCCAGCGGCAACCAGTTCAGCGGCAAGTTCGTCAACGGCCAGTTGGAAGGCCACGGCAACTACAGCAATGCCGACGGCGATCAGTACATCGGCAACTTCCATCAAAACCAGTTGCAAGGCCGCGGGCGCTTTGAAAACAGCGACGGCGATGTGTGGATCGGCGAATTCAAGGCGGGCGCCCTTACCGGTGAAGGCGAATTGCTGGGCAGCGATGGCAGCCACTATGTAGGTGGTTTTGCCGATTGGCACTTTTCTGGCCAGGGCAAGCTGACCATGGCGGACGGCAGCGTGTTCGAAGGCGGCTTCGCCGATGATGCCTATCAGGGTCAGGGCGTACTGACCGCCAAGAGCGGCGCCACACAGAGCGGCTATTGGGTCAACGGCCAGCGCGTTCGCGATGGCAGCGGCCGCCTGCTGCCGGACAGCCTGGAGCAGGGGCTGTTGAACCAGGGCGCCTTGCTGGACAAAGCCCTGGCCGCCGTGCCGCGCTCAACGCCGGCCACCGAATTGTACAGCCTGGTGCTGGGCGGCGACGGCAACCAAAGCGTGTTCCTGCGCGAAGCCGATTACGTCAGCGCCATGCTCGCCAGCCGCTTTGGCGCTGTGGGCCAGATCACCCTGGTCAACCATCGCGACCACCTTGCCGACCGCCCCATGGCCAGCCGCGAAACCCTCAGCCGCGCGGTCAAGACCCTCGCCGAGCGCACAGGCCCGGAAGACCTGATCTTCATCTACCTGACCAGCCACGGCACGCAAAACCACGAACTGGTGCTCGAACAGCCGCGCATGGAGCTCGCCGACCTGCCCGCCGACGAACTGGCCAGCGTGCTCGCGCCGCTCAAGGACCGGGACAAGGTGGTGGTGATTTCATCTTGCTATTCGGGAGGTTTCATCCCCGCCCTCAAGGACGCCCGTACACTGATCATGACCGCCTCCAGGGCCGACCGGGTATCGTTCGGGTGCTCTGAAGAAGCTGATTTCACCTATTTCGGTGATGCCTTGTTCGCCCAGGCACTGAACGCCACCGACGACTTGCAACAGGCATTTGAACAAGCGCGCGCGCATGTTGCCGAAAGGGAGATAGCCGACAACTACGAAGCCTCCGAGCCGCAGATCTGGGCCCCCAAAGGCGTGATCGCGCACTGGCAGCGGTTGCGCCAGCAGCAGGCGCAAAAGGCCCTGCAGAGCGCGGCGGCCGCGGCCAAGGCGGCGCGCAAAGGCGCAGGAGTTGTCGCTCAAGACTAAGCTTTACAGTAGCCATCACCCGGTTGGCACGTGTCGCAAGGAGTAGCACCATGTACCTGACCCCGCAGCATATCCTCCTCGCCGGCGCCACCGGGCTGACCGGCGAACACCTGCTCGACCGCTTGCTCAACGAACCCACCGTCAGCCGCGTACTGGCCCCGACCCGGCGGCAGCTGGCCGAGCATCCGCATCTGGAAAACCCGGTGGGCAACCTCGCCGATCTGCTGCCGCAGCTTCAGGGGCGCGTCGATATCGCCTACTGCTGCCTGGGCAGCACGATCAAGCAGGCGGGCTCGGAGGATGCGTTTCGGGCCATCGATCACGACCTGGTGGCGGCTTATGCGCAGCGCGCCCGTGACCTGGGGGCTCGCCACCTGCTGGTGATCAGTGCCGTCAACGCGGATGAAACATCGTCGATTTTCTATAACCGCGTGAAGGGCGAGACGGAAAAATCCCTGATCGCGCAGAACTGGCCGCAACTGACCATCGCGCGTCCTTCGATCCTCCTCGGCGCCCGCACCGAGCCGCGCTTGAGCGAACAGCTGGCAGGACCATTGTCGCGGCTGATCCCCGGCAAGTATCACGGTATCGAAGCCACGCAACTGGCTCGCGCGCTGTGGCGCCTGGCGCTGGAAGAGCAGGAAGGGGTGCGGGTGGTCGAGTCGGATGAATTGCGCCGGTTGGGCAAATAGGCCGAGCCTACAGCCCGCCCTGGGCGCTGAAGCCGATGCCCGCTGCGGTCAGCAGCGACAACGGCAGCAGCAGGGTATCGAGCAGCGCACTGCCTGGCAGGTCCCAGGCGGGATATTTGGGTCCTTCCGTGCCGAAGCGATCCTGGGGGCAGCAGCCGCCTTGGGTCAGGTATATATCCAGCCGCGTGCCGGCGTACACCACCGGGGCGCCAGGCTTGTTGGCATCCAGAGTGCTGACGGTGGCACAGCCGGTGAGGCTGGCAAGCCAGAACATCCCTGCCATGCCCCGTGCGGCCGTCATCACTCCTCGCCACCAAAGTGATGCTCGCCCCAGCGCGGCAGCATGTCCTGAGGGATATCCAGCAAATTGAGCACCCGTGCGACGACGAAGTCGATCAGGTCGTCCAGCGTCTGCGGCTGATGATAGAAACCTGGAGATGCCGGCAGGATCACCGCCCCCATCTGCGACAGCTTGAGCATGTTTTCCAGATGGATGGTCGAGTACGGCGCCTCGCGAGGCACCAGGATCAACTGCCGACGCTCCTTGAGGGTGACATCCGCCGCCCGCTCGATCAGGTTGTTGCAGGCACCGGTGGCGATCGCCGACAGTGTGCCAGTGGAACAGGGCACCACCACCATCGCCGCCGGCGCGCCGGACCCGGAGGCGACGGGCGACATCCAGTCCTCCTTGCCGTACACCCGAATCTGCCCCGCCGAGGCGCCGGTGTATTCGGTCAGAAACGCCTGCATGCTCTGCGGCTTGGCTGGCAGCAGCACATCGGTTTCGGTGGCCAGCACCAACTGCGCGGCCTTGGAGATGAGGAAATGCACCTCGCGGTCTTCACGCACCAGGCAGTCGAGCAGGCGCAGGCCATATTGCGCGCCCGAGGCGCCGGTCATGGCCAGGGTGATGCGTTCGGGGCCGCTCACTGCAACGCCTCCGCGAGTTTCACGTGCAGGCCGCCAAAGCCGCCGTTGCTCATGATCACCACATGGGTGCCCGGCTGCGCCTGGGCCTTGACCCGGGCAATGATCGCTTCCAGGCTATCGGCCACCAAGGTCGGCACGGTGCTCTGCGCCACGGCTGCAGCCAGGTCCCAGCCCAAGTTCGGCGGCGCATACCAGATCACCTCATCGGCATCGGTCACGCTGCCGGGCAAGCCGTCGCGATGGGCCCCGAGCTTCATCGAATTGGAGCGCGGCTCGATCACTGCGATCAGCGGCGCATCGCCGATCCGCTTGCGCAGACCGTCGAGGGTAGTGGCGATCGCTGTCGGGTGATGGGCGAAGTCGTCGTAAATAGTGATGCCGCGCACTTCGGCGACTTTCTCCATACGCCGCTTGACGTTCTTGAACGCGCCCAGGGCTTCGATCGCCAATGTCGGCACCACGCCCACATGCCGTGCCGCCGCCAGAGTGGCCAAGGCGTTGGCGACGTTATGGCGACCTGTGAGCCCCCAATCGACGATACCTTGGCTGCTACCCTCGAACAGCACCTCGAAGCGCGAACCGTCTTCGCTGAGCAAACGCGCTTGCCACTGGCCATCCGGGCCGGTGGTCTGCACGGGTGTCCAGCAGCCCATGCCGATCACCCGCTGCAGGGCAGGCTCGGTGGTCGGATGAATGATCAGCCCCTGGCTCGGGATAGTACGCACCAGATGGTGGAACTGCCGTTCGATCGCCGCCAGATCAGGGAATATATCCGCATGATCGTACTCAAGGTTGTTGAGAATGGCGGTGCGTGGGCGGTAATGGACGAATTTCGAGCGCTTGTCGAAGAACGCGCTGTCGTACTCGTCGGCCTCGACCACGAAGAACGGCGTATCACCTAGACGCGCCGACACTGCGAAGTTCTGCGGCACTCCACCGATCAGAAAACCCGGGCTCATGCCGGCATGCTCCAGCACCCAGGCCAGCATGCTGCTGGTGGAGGTCTTGCCGTGGGTGCCGGCCACGGCCAGTACCCAGCGGCCCTGCAATACGTGATCGGCCAGCCACTGCGGCCCGGACACATAGGGCAGGCCCTTGTCGAGGACGTACTCGACGGCCGGATTGCCCCGCGACAAGGCGTTGCCGATCACCACGAGGTCGGGCGCCGGGTTCAGCTGCGCGGCGTCGTAGCCTTGGGTCAACTCGATACCCTGAGCCTGCAGCTGGGTGCTCATCGGCGGATAGACGTTGGCGTCCGAACCCGTCACCCGATGCCCCAACTCTTTGGCCAGCACCGCCAGCGAGCCCATGAACGTGCCGCAAATACCAAGAACGTGAATATGCATGATTGACCTCGTAAAACATCGGGGCAGGTTAGCCCAGCGTGGGAAAAATCTCACGTCTTGTATTCAGGCGTCGATGCTGCCCGCAACACTCGGCAACTTATGCTTTAGGCGTAGACGCGGGCACATGCCCTGCCTTTGCTCTAAGCTCAATTGGCCGCCCCGGCGAGCTCTCCCCCCGAATAATTAATAGTCAGGAGATATCCCATGCGTTACGCCCATCCCGGCACCGAAGGCGCCAAGGTTGCCTACAAAAGCCGCTACGGCAATTACATCGGTGGCGAATTCGTAGCCCCGGTCAAAGGTCAATATTTCACCAACTCCTCACCCGTCAACGGCCAGCCGATCGCTGAATTCCCGCGTTCCACTGCCGAAGACATCGACAAGGCCCTCGACGCCGCCCATGCCGCGGCCGACGCCTGGGGCAGCACTTCAGTACAGGCGCGCTCCCTGACCCTGCTGAAAATCGCCGACCGTATCGAACAAAATCTCGAACTGCTGGCCATCACCGAAACCTGGGACAACGGCAAGGCCATCCGCGAAACCCTCAACGCCGACATCCCCCTGGCCGCGGACCACTTCCGCTACTTCGCCGGCTGCCTGCGCGCCCAGGAAGGCAGCGCCGCCGAAATCGACGGCAATACCGTGGCCTACCACATTCACGAACCCCTCGGCGTGGTCGGGCAGATCATCCCGTGGAACTTCCCGATCCTCATGGCCGCCTGGAAACTCGCCCCGGCCCTGGCGGCAGGCAACTGCGTGGTGCTCAAACCAGCCGAGCAGACGCCGCTGGGCATTACCGTATTGCTGGAAGTGATCGGCGACCTGCTGCCGCCTGGCGTGCTCAACGTGGTGCAAGGCTTCGGCAAGGAAGCGGGCGAAGCGCTGGCCACCAGCAAGCGCATCGCCAAGATCGCCTTCACCGGCTCTACCCCGGTCGGCTCGCACATCATGAAATGCGCAGCCGAGAACATCATCCCGTCGACCGTGGAGCTGGGCGGCAAATCGCCGAATATCTTCTTCGAAGACATCATGAATGCTGAACAAAGCTTCATCGAGAAGGCGGCCGAAGGCCTGGTGCTGGCGTTTTTCAACCAGGGTGAAGTCTGCACCTGCCCGTCCCGCGCCTTGGTGCAGGAGTCCATCTACCCAGCCTTCATGAAAGAGGTGATGAAAAAGGTCGAGCAGATCAAGCGCGGCGACCCGCTCGACACCGACACCATGGTCGGCGCCCAGGCCTCCGAACAGCAATTCGACAAGATCCTCTCGTACCTCGAGATCGCCAAGAACGAAGGCGCCGAGCTGCTCACCGGCGGTCAGGTGCAAAAACTCGAAGGCAGCCTGTCGACCGGCTATTACATCCAGCCGACCCTGCTCAAGGGCCACAACAAGATGCGCGTGTTCCAGGAAGAAATCTTCGGGCCGGTGGTCAGCGTCACCACCTTCAAGGACGAAGCCGAAGCCCTGGCCATCGCCAACGACACCGAGTTCGGCCTCGGCGCGGGGGTCTGGACCCGCGACATCAACCGCGCCTGGCGCATGGGCCGCGGCATCAAGGCCGGTCGCGTGTGGACCAACTGCTACCACCTGTACCCTGCTCACGCGGCGTTCGGCGGTTACAAAAAGTCCGGGGTCGGCCGTGAAACCCACAAAATGATGCTCGATCATTATCAGCAGACCAAAAACCTGCTGGTGAGCTACGACGTCAATCCGTTGGGGTTCTTCTAAGTTTTCCTCCGCCCCTGTAGCGAGGGGGCTTGCCCCCGATACGGTGGTTCAGACGCTGCATAAGTGACTGATACACCTTATGGGGAGCAAGCCCCCTCGCTACAAGGTTGCGGACAGACCGCCAGCCATGGCACTCCTCGCCCCGATGCGGTATTAATTGCCCACCGGCCAATACCGATGACATCGCGAGGTTTGTCATGCGAATTATCCAAGCGTCTCTCGAACACCTGGACCTGATTACCCCGCTGTTCGTCAAATACCGCGAGTTCTACGGCGAGTTGCCTTTCCCTGACTCATCCCGCGCCTTCCTCGAAAAACGCCTGCGTCGCAAGGAGTCGGTCATTTACCTGGCCCTGGCCGATAACGACGAAAGCAAGATCCTTGGCTTCTGCCAGCTGTACCCCAGCTTCTCCTCGCTGTCGCTCAAACGTGTGTGGATCCTCAACGACATCTATGTGGCCGAAGACGCCCGGCGCATGCTGGTGGCCGACCACCTGATGCGTACCGCAAAAAAAATGGCCAAGGAAACCCAAGCCGTGCGGATGCGCGTGTCGACCAGCAGCAACAACGATGTGGCGCAAAAGGTCTATGAGTCGATCGGTTTTCGCGAAGATGCCGAGTTCAAGAACTACGTGTTGCCGATTTCCCAGGATTGAACTGCGCGGCAGCTTTGCCGAAGTGGGTGCGTTCAAGGAGTAGCCGCGGCGATATCTATCTGAATTCTGCGGTAACGCTTTTGACGCATTTCCTCATTCACCCGCTCTATAATGCCGCCCACTTCAACCCTCTTGATCCGTAGTTTCGGACCCCACATAGGTAACTCGCATGGAACTCAGCCTACTCAACATCATTTTGCACCTCGATGTGTTCCTCAATGAGTTGGTCAACCAGTACGGCGTCTGGATCTACGCCATTCTCTTCCTGGTGATTTTCTGCGAGACGGGCCTGGTGGTAACGCCCTTCCTGCCTGGCGATTCCCTGCTGTTCATCGCTGGCGCCGTAGCCGCGGGCGGCGGTATGGACCCTATTCTGCTGGCGGCGCTGCTGATGGCCGCGGCGATTCTGGGCGATAGCACCAACTACCTGATCGGTCGATTCGCCGGCGACAAACTATTCCAGAACCCCAACTCGAAGATCTTCCGTCGCGACTATCTTGACCAGACCCACGCGTTCTACGAGCGCCACGGCGGCAAAACCGTTACCCTCGCGCGCTTCCTGCCGATCATCCGCACCTTCGCGCCCTTTGTGGCTGGTGTCGGCAAGATGTCCTATCCGCGCTTCCTCGGCTTCAGCGTGCTGGGCACGATCTTCTGGGTCTGCGGCCTGGTGGCGCTGGGTTATTTCTTCGGCAACGTGCCGTTCATCAAGAAAAACCTCACCCTGATGATCGTCGTCATCATCCTCATCTCCGCCCTGCCCATGATCATCGGCTTCATCCGCAGCCGCATCGGCCGCACGGCCAAAGCCTGACGCCATGTGGTCATGGCGCGCCTGGCGCAGGCGCAAAACCCTCGCCAGGCACGCGTTGGCGCCCGAACTCTGGGCCAGCGTGCGCCAGGCGCTGTCGATGCTCGATGGCCTCGACAGCGCCCAGGACCAGCGCCTGCAGGAGCTCTGCATCCTGTTCCTGATGGAAAAACGCCTGACCGCCCTGCCCGGCGTCGACCTCGACGACCACGGGCGCTTGCTCCTTGCCGCGCAGGCGCAACTGCCGCTGCTGGAGCTGCCTGAAGCCGACTGGTACCGCGGCTTCCACGAAATCGTCCTCTATCCCGACGACTTCCGCAGCCCGCAACGCCATCGCGACGCCAGCGGCGTCGAACACGTATGGGACGACGAACGCAGCGGCGAAGCCTGGCAACAAGGCCCGATCATCCTCGCCTGGCCTGGCGTGCAGGCCAGCGGCGGCTGGGAAGGCTATAACCTGGTGATCCACGAACTCGCGCACAAGCTCGACATGCTCACCGGCGACGCCAACGGCCTGCCGCCCCTGCACAGCCACATGCGCGTGCAAGCCTAGGCCAGCGCCATGCAAAGCGCCTACGATGACCTCGATCGCCAGCTCGATGCCAATCCGGATGCCGAAACCGCCATCGATCCCTACGCGGCCGAAAACCCGGGAGAGTTCTTTGCGGTGACCAGTGAGTACTTTTTCAGTGCGCCTGATCTGCTCAACGAGGCTTACACACAGGTATACGAGCAACTGAAGCTGTTCTATCGGCAGGATCCGTTGGCGCGGCTGCTGCAGCTTCAGGCCAGCGACCCCGAATACCAGCAACCCCATCACCCTTGATCATCAATACCGAGCCGGTAACGCAGGGCTGCCCGGCGGAAAATCCGCCGCGCCCCATAACGTGGCAACACGCTCGGAATATGCCTATAATCCCGACCACTTTTTGGCTAAACCGGCCAATCCATCAGGCCTGACCACGGGGGCAACGCCCAATGAGCTACAGCAAGATTCCGGCTGGCAAAGATCTGCCGAACGACATCTACGTCGCGATCGAGATTCCGGCCAACCACGCGCCCATCAAGTACGAAATCGACAAAGACAGCGATACCCTGTTCGTCGACCGCTTCATGGCCACCCCGATGTTCTACCCAGCCAACTACGGCTTCATCCCCAACACCCTGGCGGACGACGGCGACCCCCTCGACGTGCTGGTCGTGACCCCGTACCCAGTGGCGCCAGGCTCGGTCATCCGCGCCCGTCCGGTAGGCATCCTGCACATGACCGACGACGGCGGCGGCGACGCCAAAGTCATCGCCGTACCGCACGACAAACTGTCGCAGCTGTACGTCGACGTAAAGGAATACACCGATCTGCCACCACTGCTGCTGGAGCAGATCAAGCACTTCTTCGAGAACTACAAGGATCTCGAGAAAGGCAAATGGGTCAAGATCGAAGGCTGGGGCAATGCTGACGCAGCCCGTGCCGAAATCACCAAGTCGGTGGCTGCCTACAAAGGCTGATCCGTACTGCATGTGACTCGAAACCCCAGCCGATGCGCTGGGGTTTTTCGTTTGTGCTGGGCAACCTGCGCCAACTTCAGTATTCTGTGCGCCACCCAAGGCAACCCTTCCCCAGGAAGCGCTGTTGCCTGGCGCCACGGATGACTTTTCCGCGCGCGCCCTCCATACAGTCCTCGCGCTGATGGACTACCTGTTGAAGACGATTGCGGTTTGCCAAAAACAGACCAAGACCGTCCCCGAGAAGCCGGCCACAAGCCGGCTTTTTAATGCCTGCCGCATTTATGCCGCGCCGACCTGAACCCTCGTTGGCAACTGACCCTCCATATCTATGAATCTCATCCTCAAGCAAGGACAAGAACAGTGGATATCGAACAAGGCTGGTGTCGTGGCGAGCGCGAACTGGCACAACTGCGCCGCATCAATAAAGCCCTCGCCTGGCTGCCGCGCTTTCGGATCAGCAATCGCCTGACGCCCCTTGCACTCCAGGCGCTGCTGCGCGCCAGCCAGCTCGGCAATTCCATCAAGACCGCGCAACATGGGCTGCGCATCGAGACCAGCTCGGTAGTGGTGGACGATTGCGTCCCGGTGAACGTGAGAATCATCAGGCCTGAAGGAAAAGCCAAAGGCCTGGTAATCGATTTTCATGGTGGCGGCTGGGTAATCGGCAACGCTCAGATGGATGACGACCGCAATGTCGCCATGGTCAAGGAGTGCGGCGTCACTGTGGTCTCGATCGATTACCGTCTGGCGGTGTCGACGCCGATCGAAGGCATGATGGAAGACTGCCTGTCAGCCACACGCTACTTCCTCAGCGATAGCCGCAAGGAGTTCGCGGACCTGCCGGTGATTATCGTCGGCGAGTCTGCCGGAGGGCATCTGGCCGCAGCCACGCTGATGGCGCTCAAGGCCTGGCCAGACTTGCTGCAGCGCGTTCGCGGGGCGCTTTTGTACTACGGCGTCTACGACCTGACCGGAACGCCGAGCGTGCGTGCCGCCGGCCCTGACACCTTGGTGCTGGATGGGCCAGGCATGGTCGAGGCATTTCGCACCCTTACCCCGGGACTGAGCGACGAAGAGCGCCGACAGCCGCCTCTGTCGCCCCTGCATGGTGATTTCACGGACTTTCCCCCGGCATTGATGTTTGCCGGCGAGATCGATCCACTGCTGGACGATACGGTGCAACTGGCCGATCGCTGGAACGCATCGGCAGATGTCGAAGTGCATCTTCTGCCGGACTCTCCTCACGGATTCATTCACTTCCCGACAGCCATGGCGGCGAGGGTCATGGCGTATAGCCGGGAGTGGGTAACGAGCAAAATTGGAGGTTGATCGGCGACAGGAGCGTGGGGTTGATGGTCTCTTCAGCGGTTAGACTAGCTGCCATCTTGGTCAGGCAGCGATTGAGATTACGGTTCATCCGCCTCTGACGGTTCATGACCTGCCAATTCGCGCTCAATCTCCTCAATACTCGGCAAGCTACTTCGCAACTCGGCAGGTAGCGATTCCACCAACTGATATTCCGCGACGCCCATAGGTCGCGCGTTATCACGCAGGGCATATTCGGCTACGACCTTGTTTTTACTTTTGCACAGGAGCAAGCCAATGGTGGGCGCATCCTGTGGATGCTTGAGCTGGACATCCACAATTGTGCAACAGCCTGTTGCACAAATTCCACGTCCGGCCATGCCTCAGCAAAAGCACGCATGTATTTGAGATTACGTGGCGAAAACCCCTTCATGGCAGGGAAGGCAGAGCGTAGGTCATGCGCCAGGCGCTCGATTACCTTGGCGCCCCAGCCCTGCTCCGACTGCCGAGTCAAAATATCATGGCCGATCTGCCAATAGAGCAACACCAACTCACGATTGACCGAGAGACTGGCACGCTGCTGAGCGTTATGAATGCGGCGCTTGAGATCGACCAGCCAGTTGCTGTAATCCTTGGGCGGCAAGTCCCGGCTGGTAGTGGCTTGGCTCATGCCTTACTCCCTCGCCGCCTTGTTGATTGGACCGTGCAGCACTTCGTGGATTTTAAAGAGGCGTTTCGTTCGGTCACTGGCGTCAGCTCTTTTCTAATTGTTGGCCACGAATGGTACACCTCGCCACACGCAGTTCCGCCCCAAGCAATGAAGAGTAACGAATGAGCGTATCCCATACGCGCTTCTTCACCGCGCCCTCACCCGAACTGGCTCGCCGCCTTCAGGCACGGCTGGGGTAAATGACCACCTGACACCGCAAGTCACATCGCGTCCAACGCCCACCCCTCCGTTCTATGGCAAAATCCCCCTCCTCAACCCACGCGCACCCGGCCCTGTCCCGTGCGCTGCGCACCCCGTCAATAACGTCAGGATCGACATGAACCCTATTGACCCGTCCCCTTCCGAGCCCGCGCAAATCCGCCGCGCTGGCGTCGACCTTTCCGGCGTCATGTCGGTACTGAGCAAGCACCTCTATTCCACCCCCATGGTGGCCCTGCGCGAACTGGTGCAGAACGCCCACGACTCGATCCTGCGCCGTCGTCACGAGCAGCCTGAGTGGCAAGGCCAGAGCCGCATCGAGGTGCTCGGCGACAGCAGCGCCAATACCGTGCGGATCATCGACACCGGGGCTGGGCTGACGGAGTCCGAGATCCACAACTTCCTCGCCACCGTGGGCGTCAGCTATACCCGCACGCTGCGCCAGGACGGCCCGGACGACAGCGGTCTGATCGGCATGTTTGGCCTGGGTTTTCTGTCGGCCTTCGTGCTGGCCAAACGGGTGACCGTGCGCACGACGTCGTATCAGACGCCGGACCTGGGTTTCGTCTACGTCTCGACCAACGCCGAGCAGTACAGCGTCAGCGCAATGCCGGCGCGGCCGGTGGGTACCGAGATCATCCTCGAGTTGCAGGATGATTTCGGCATGCTGACGCGCACCTCCCATCTGCGCGAAATCCTAGGGCGCTATTGCGTGCTGCTGCGCGAACCGATTCATGTCGGCGAGGACGGCCAGGCGATCAACCCGGCACCGCCGCCATGGCGGGACGACACGGCGGCCACGCTGATGCCGCAATTGCAGGTGCGACGCAACCTGGAATTCGCCGCGCGCTTCGAGCATAACTTCGAACCGATCTGCTGCATGCCCGTGCGCCCCGAGGGCGTCAGCGATGCCGTGGGCCTGCTGTGGGTACAGGACGGTGGCACCTATGGCACCACCGATAATCGCAATCTGTCGGTGTTCTTGCGCGGCATGTTGCTCGACGACGACGCCCGCGACCTGCTGCCGCCGTGGGCGGGCTTCATTGGCGGGGTGATCGAGTCCAATCGCCTGACGCCCACCGCCAGCCGCGAGGACTTGCAGCGCGACACTCATTACCACGCCATCCAGCACAGCCTGAGCGAAGCGCTGATCGACGGCCTGGTCACCCTGGGCAAGACGCAGCCACAGGCCTGGCGCCGCGTGCTGCTACGCCATAACGAGGCCCTGCTCGGCGCCTGCCTGAGCGACGAGCGGCTGTTCGGTCTGTTGATGGACAGCGTCAAGGTGCCGACCTCCCAGGGCGATCTACCGGCCAGCGAGCTGCTGTTCAAGGGCGCGCTGTACGTGATCCTCGACAACGAAAGCGGCTTCGAGGAGATGCTGTTCCGCGCCATGGGCGCGCCGGTGGCCTTGGGCAATCGCTATGCCGTGGTGCCCTTCCTGCGGCGCTGGGCCGAGGCGCGCAAGGTACGCCTGATCGAGCTGGGCACCGAGCAAGGCAACCGTCAGCTGTTCCAGCTGGCCGAGCTCGAAGAGCCCGCGCGCCAGTGGCTGCACGATCATCTGGCCAACGAGGAGCGCCTGGTGATCGCCCGCTTCAGCCCGGCCGAGTTGCCGCTGGTGGTGGTGCCCGACCACGAGGCGCAGCTCAAGCAGCGCCTGGAACAGGACCAGAACGACAAGCGCGTCTCCACCTCGGCGTTGCGCCTGGCGCGGCAGTTCACTCGGAAAGTCGATGCCACGTACCTGACCAAGCTGTATGTGAACCTCGACAACGCCGCGATCCAGGCGCTGATCCAGGCCGCGCAAGTCGATAATCCCCGCGCAGGGTATGCCGCGCAGTTGCTCAAGGCCTTCAAGGTGATCATTGCCGGGCAAGGCAACGGCCCAGCCGCCCCCTCTTTGAACCAGGCACTCATAGACCTGGCAGGTGCGGTACAACAACTGCTGAACAAATAACCGTTACCAGCCTGAGAACAGGGAAGAACACACATGAACATTTGGGCCTGGGTAGAAAAACTTCAGGACGACCTGCGCGAAGCTGGCCAAGGGCAAAGCGCAGACAGCATCAACCAGCTGACCAATCACGTCTCCGAGCTCGAGGTCGAACGTGCCGAGGCGCTCTTGCCCGAGGTCAAGGCGATCAACAAGACGCTGGCCAATCCTTGGCTGGACGTGTTCACCCGGCACTGGGAAATGCGCAACCGCCTGGGCAACCAGATGGAGGGCGAAACCGCGCTGGCCGATGCCGTGTCGCTGTTCGAAGCGGCCCATCGTGACAACACCATCGATTGCCCGCAGTCGGTGTGCGTGACTCAGGATCTGGCGACCTGCTACGCCAACATCGACGGTCCGGGCTGGGTGCCGGAGCGCATCGAGGTGTGCGAAGAGACCATGGCCCGTATCGATCCAAGCTGGGCCTGCTATCAGTGCCTGTCGGTGGAAAAAGGCGAAGCCTTGCTCGACGCCAAGCGCTACGACGACGTACTGGCCTATATGGATGAGCAGGAGCAAAAGATCATCGATGCCGGCGAGGAGGACTTTGGCGGGCTGGCCGAAGTCCGTGTCCATGCCTTGTTGGCCATGGGGCATCCGGCCGATGCACTGCTGCTGATCGAAGCGCTGGAAACCAAGGCCGATGGCCCGGAATGGAAAAACACCACCCAACCGCGGGAGCTGGCCAAGGCGCAGGCGTTGGTGGCCCTGGGCCGCGATGACGAAGCCCTGAACATACTGCCGGCGTACAACGACATCGCCCCGCGCTACCGCAAGAACTGGATCCGCATCGTCTACGCGCTGGTGCAGCGCGCGCCCGAGCGCAATACCTGGGGCCTGGGCAGCACGGTCTATCGC
Organism: Pseudomonas sp. GW821-FHT01A09; assembly: GCF_058986725.1. Lineage (NCBI taxonomy): Bacteria > Pseudomonadati > Pseudomonadota > Gammaproteobacteria > Pseudomonadales > Pseudomonadaceae > Pseudomonas > Pseudomonas sp. GW821-FHT01A09. The sequence continues at coordinate 41,490 of NZ_JBYSWB010000009.1, read as the reverse complement.
ACGCTGCTGCAGTACTCGCGCCTAGGCACTCACCGATTGGTCATCGACCTGACCGAACCGGCGGTGCGCATGGCTGTGCAACGGGGCTCGGCCTGGAGCGCGCGCCGCCACCTGGCGCTGGCATTGCCCCATGTCGACAAGCTCAAGGCCGACTGCGGCGCCAGCGCGCTACTTGCCGAACTCTCGGCATTGGTCGACGCCATGCCCGAGCAGGACGCATTGCCGGTGCCCGCCGACGAGTTGCTGAACTGGCTCGACCGCGAAGACCCGGAACGCCCACCGCGCGACCCGGAAGTCGAAGTGCAATGGCTGCTGCGCGCCCTGCAACAACGCCCCGACGACGTCGCGCTACTGGAAAACACCGCCAGCGCGCTGCAGGCCTGCTCGGCGGAAGAACAAGGCATCGCGCTGCTGTGGGATTACGTGCGCGAACACGCCGAGCAGGAAGATCGCATGGCCTATTACCTGCTCGGCCAGTTGCTGGACAGTGGCGAGTACGAACAGGTCAAGCGCCTGATCCAGCTCTATCGCCCCACCGTGCCGCTGACCGCGCTGTGGTGCGAGGCGCGAATGGCCGAGCGGCTGAGCGATTGGCCGGAACTGGAGCGCGCCTGCCGTGGCGTGTTGGCGCTGGACCCTGAACGTCACGGCGCCCGCGACATGCTTGCGCGCGCCTTGATGAAGCAGGAGCGCTTTGCCGAGGCCACCACTTGCTATCGCCAGTTGGTCGAGGTGCTCGAGCAACCCGGGCCGAGCTTGTGGGATCTGATGACGGCCGCCAGTTGCGCCGAGGACTGGGCCAGCGTGCGAGAAGTGGCGCAGCGCCTGGAAATGGAGCTGTCGAGCCAGCAAGGGCCGATCGAAGAGGATTGGGGATGGGCCATCGTGCGCTTCATCGAAAACGGTGAGGCGGTCGACTACTACGCCCGTCGTACCGGTCCGGTGACCGCGCGGATCGTCGAAAACGCGTATCACAAGCATGCCCAGCATGTCGCAGATCGCATCGTGTTCGATGCCTCGATGCTGTTCCAGCCGCCTGAGGACGAGCAGGCGCGCGAGCGTTTCGTGCCCACCTACTTGATGGTTCACGTATTGGAGAGAGGCGGGTTTGGGCCGAGCTGGCTGGCGGACGGTGTGTATGGCGGCGATGAAGCCTTCGAGGCCTTGCGCCAGCACATCGAAGCCAAGGGCTGGCGACTGTGGGTGCACAGCAACAGCGACTATCAGCTCAGCGACGCCGAGCAGCCTGATCAGGGACCGCTGCCGGGGATGTATTTCACGGTAGCGATTCCCGCTCACTTGCCCGCCACCGACCTGCACCACACCTTACGTGCCGCGACGGCGCAATGGCCCCATCAGCTGTGCTGGCTGCATCTGGCCGAACACTGTCAGGTGGATACCCAACCCCATCATCAGGTCATCGAGCGCTATTCGCTCTGAATGGCTGCGTGGGCGGCAAACGCCCCATGCTGCGAATACCGGTCAGAACACCGACCAGCCGATCCGCTCACTGAGCAACTCCAGCGCCGCCATCCCGGCCAGCGAGTTGCCGGCGGCATTGAGCTCCGGCGACCACACGCACACCGTGAATCGCCCAGGCACTATCGCTACTATCCCGCCACCCACGCCGCTTTTGCCGGGCAGGCCGACCCGATAGGCGAAATTCCCGGCCTCGTCATACAGCCCGCTGGTGGCCATGATCGAATTCACCTGCTTGGTCTGGCGTGCCGTCAATATCTGCTCGCCGCTGTGCTTGCAGAAGCCCTCGTTGGCCAGGAAGCAAAAGGCTTTGGCCAGGTCGAGGCAACTCATCTGCAGCGCGCAATAGCTGAAGTAACTGCGCAGCACGGTTTCCACTTCGTTATGGAAGTTGCCGAAGGACTTCATCAAATACGCCATGGCGGCGTTGCGCGAGCGGAATTGATATTCGGAGTCGGCCACCTTGCTATCGATCAAGACCTGCGGATTACCCGACAAGCGCCGAACGAAATCACGCATCGACAAGGTCGGCGCGGCAAAGCGCGACTGGTTGATGTCGCAGATCACCAAGGCGCCGGCATTGATGAACGGATTGCGCGGCCGCCCGCGCTCGAACTCCAGCTGCACCAGCGAGTTGAACGGCTGCCCCGAGGGCTCGTGCCCCAGGCGCTCCCAGATCGTCTCACCGGAATGCCCGATGGCCTGCACCAGGCTGAAGACCTTGGAGATACTCTGGACCGAAAACAGCGTCTGGGCGTCGCCGGCGCAGTAGTAGGTACCGTCATTGCCATACACCGCAATGCCCAACTGCTGCGCCGGCACATCGGCCAGCGCGGGGATGTAATCGGCCACTTTGCCCTGGCCGATCAGGGGACGCACTTCGTCGAGAATCTCGTTCAACAGCGTTTGCATGAAAAGCCCTGTTGTCAGTCCCCCAATGGCGGCGGGGGTTAGCAGTCTTGACGAATGCTGACAGCAGGGCATCACAGTTTCGAGGGGAAATGTTGACTTACTTACTTGAGGGCAAGTGAACAACGTATGCCATCAATCGAGTGTAAACAGCTCATCGAGGGACTGCGCGGTGAGTATTCGCAAGCCAAACGTATCGAATTGCTTTTGGTCGAATTCAGCAAGTCGTTCACGCATCTCCGGCGTCAGTTGCCCGAACCGTTGCTCGGCTTGCCTGCTTAACAAGGCGATCTGGGCCTTGCGGACACCCCGCTCGACACCCTCGTGGATCCCTTCTTCTCGTCCTTCTTCTCGTCCTTCTTCTCGCCCTTCTTCTCGTCCTTGCTCTCGCCCCTCAAGCAAGCCCTTGCGCATTGCCTCGCGCTGGATATCGATACGCCACTGGTCTACCCGTTCTTCTAACACGGTGGTCACCTCTTCGAAGGAGCCAATCTTGGGGATATCTTCTGCCGGAAACAGACGTTTGACCAGCACGGCTTGCACCCATGCCTTGAACGCTTCGGCCAAGGGGCGATGCTCGGGGCGGCTAAGTCTCGCCTTGAGACGCCTGATGATCTTTAAAGCCTCCTCGGATGACTTACTGCATTCGAGGTCGATCAAGTCCGCAGCGAAATTATCACGCTGCTCTTCTCGATCCGTTGCCTGGCAGCTCTCGTCGAGCAGGAAATATGTGAGCTGTGGGCTATAACAAGCCAGATCCCCAGGGACGCTTTCGATCAGCTCGCTGAGGTTAAGCGGCGATCGCCAAGGCTTGAGGCCGTTATGCATCACGATGGGAAAGATCGGAGGCAGCTTGCCGTTCTCGGTCAGCTTTCCATTACGCACAAGGTCCTGATACAGCAAGCCGATATAGGTCATCAGCCGAAGCGCCATCCAGCGCTCATTACTGCTCTGGAATTCGAGCATCACGTAGACATAAAGCCACTTCTCACCGTTAAGACGGAGCCGCCAGACCAGATCGTTCGAACGCCTGAGCAATTCATCGCTGATGTATTCGCTGCCTACCTTTTCCAGCGTATCGAAGTCCAACTGGCCCACCCAATCCTGCGGGACAAAACCTCGAAGCAGGTCTTTGACGAGGACTTGCTGGGAAAAAAGCAGTTTGTAGCTATGGTCATGGGGAGTGATGATCGAATCGTTATTGTTTTTAGCCATTGATACACCTGAGTTGAGTTGCGCCGAATCAAGATCGACAAACACGCGAAATGCCTACTGGTACTACGCGAACCCCGGAATCATCCTCCTCGCGACCATAACTACCAGCGTGAAGCGCTACCCTCTGAAATACGTCCGGGATTTGTGCTATGCCCGCCAAAACCGTGCTGATGAATTCGCAGCAGATAATTAATCGAACCCTGCCTTCTGATGGGTTATCTATACGTACCGACCTGCGTTTGAAGCGGCAAAAGACTCCTGACGTTCTAGCCAGGCCATATGGTCCGCGCCGGGAAGCAGTTCCAATGGAAAAACCCGCTTTCATACGCCGCGCATTTGCCCGCAAGCCCCCGCTCTGCTAGTGTCGCGCCGGTTGAAAACCTATCGAGATAGCCGCCATGGCCCGAAAAAAAGCTTCCGTGGATTTCGAGCAATCCCTCACGGACCTGCAAACGCTGGTCGAGCGCCTGGAAAACGGCGAGCTGTCGCTGGAAGACTCCCTCACTGCCTTCGAACAAGGCATTCGCCTGACCCGCGAGTGCCAAGGCGCATTGGCTCAGGCTGAACAGAAGGTGCAGCTGCTGCTCGAACGTGACGGTGAACTGGTCGAAGAAGCCCTCGACGAGGACCGCGGCGAATGATCGAGCGCTATCAGGACATCTGCCAGCAACGCGTCAATGCGGCGCTGGACACCCTGTTCGCTGCCCCCGCGGAGCCACTCGAACGCCTTTACGCCGCCATGCGCTACAGCGTGATGAATGGCGGCAAGCGCGTGCGCCCCTTGCTGGTGTACGCCAGCTGCGAGGCCTTCGGCAGCGCGGCCGAAGATTCCAACGGCGCCGCCTGCGCCGTGGAGTTGATCCATGCCTATTCACTGGTGCATGACGACCTGCCAGCCATGGACGACGACGACCTGCGCCGCGGCCAGCCGACCACCCACAAGGCGTTCGACGAAGCCTGCGCGATCCTGGCTGGCGACGGCTTGCAGAGCATGGCCTTCAGCGCCCTGCTCGACACCCAACTGAGCCCCCGCCCCAGCGATGCCACGCGCCTGGAAATGGTCCGCACCCTGGCCCTGGCCGCCGGCCCTGCTGGAATGGTCGGCGGTCAGGCCATCGACCTCGGTTCCGTGGGCCTCAAGCTCGACCAGAGCGCCCTGGCCTACATGCATCGCCACAAGACCGGCGCGCTGATAGAAGCCAGCGTACGCCTCGGCGCCCTGGCCAGCGGCCGTGCCGAAAAGGACGAGCTCAAGGCCCTGCAGGTGTACGCCAAGGCGATAGGCCTGGCCTTCCAGGTGCAAGACGACATTCTCGACGTCGAGAGCGATACCGCAACCCTCGGCAAACGCCAGGGCGCCGATATTGCCCGCGACAAACCGACCTACCCTGCGCTGCTCGGGATGGAGGCCGCCAAAGCCTACGCCCTGGAGCTGCGCGACCAGGCTTTGCACGCGCTGCGCCCCTTCGGCGCCGCTGCCGAGCCGCTGCGCGACCTGGCCCGCTATATCGTCGACCGTCGCAGTTGAGCCACCTTTTACCAGCACCGGGCAGCCCCTGCGTGGGCAGCCAGCGCTGCATAAGGTAAACTGCCACCACTTCACACCTATAACGATTCGCCTGATGCCAACGACGTTTCAAGAGTTTCCCCGCGAACGCCCGATGACGCCGCTGCTTGACAGTGCCGCGACTCCGGCAGGCCTGCGCCGTCTTGGCGAAGCCGAACTCGAGACCCTGGCCGACGAGCTGCGCTCGGAGCTGCTGTACACGGTTGGCCAGACCGGCGGTCACTTCGGTGCCGGCCTGGGGGTGATCGAACTGACGATCGCCCTGCATTATGTGTTCGACACCCCCGACGACCGCCTGGTGTGGGACGTGGGCCATCAGGCCTACCCGCACAAGATCCTCACCGATCGCCGCCAGCGCATGGCTACGCTGCGCCAGAAGGCCGGCCTCGCCGCCTTCCCGCGCCGTGCCGAGAGCGAGTACGACACCTTTGGCGTCGGGCATTCCAGCACCTCGATCAGCGCCGCCCTGGGCATGGCCATCGCCGCGCGCCTGCAAGGCAGCGAGCGCAAGTCGATCGCCGTCATCGGTGACGGCGCGCTGACCGCCGGCATGGCCTTCGAAGCGCTGAACCACGCGCCGGAAGTCAACGCCAACATGCTGGTGATCCTCAACGACAACGACATGTCGATCTCGCGCAACGTCGGCGGGCTGTCCAACTACCTGGCCAAGATCCTCTCCAGCCGCACCTACGCCAGCATGCGCGAGGGCAGCAAGAAGGTCCTCTCACGCCTGCCCGGCGCCTGGGAAATCGCCCGTCGCACTGAAGAGTACGCCAAGGGCATGCTGGTCCCCGGCACCCTGTTCGAAGAGCTCGGCTGGAACTACATCGGCCCGATCGACGGCCACGACCTGCCGACCCTGATCGCCACGCTGCGCAACATGCGCGACCTGAAGGGCCCGCAGTTCCTGCACGTGGTCACCAAAAAGGGCAAAGGCTTCGCGCCGGCCGAGGTAGACCCGATCGGCTATCACGCCATCACCAAGCTCGAGCCGGTCGATGCGCCGACCACCACGGCGGTGGTCAAAAAAACCAGCGGCCCGAAGTATTCCGGTGTGTTCGGCCAATGGCTGTGCGACATGGCCGAAGCCGACCCGCGCCTGGTAGGGATTACCCCGGCGATGAAGGAGGGCTCGGACCTGGTCGAGTTCAGCGAGCGGTTCCCCGAGCGCTATTTCGACGTCGCCATCGCCGAGCAGCACGCGGTGACCCTCGCGGCCGGCATGGCCTGTGAAGGCGCCAAACCGGTGGTGGCGATCTATTCGACCTTCCTGCAGCGCGCCTACGATCAGCTGATCCACGATGTCGCCGTGCAGAACCTCGACGTGCTGTTCGCCATCGACCGCGCCGGCCTGGTGGGCGAAGACGGCCCGACGCACGCCGGCAGCTTCGACCTGTCCTACCTGCGCTGCATCCCTGGCATGTTGATCATGACGCCGAGCGACGAGAACGAACTGCGCAGCATGCTCACCACCGGCCATCAGTTCAACGGCCCGGCGGCGGTACGCTATCCACGCGGCACCGGCCCCAACGCGGTGATCACCCAGGCCCTCGAACCGATCGAGATCGGCAAGGGCGTGATTCGTCGCGAGGGCAGCAAGACTGCCCTGCTGGTGTTCGGCGTGCAATTGACCGAGGCGCTGAAGGTGGCGGACAAGCTCGATGCGACCGTGATCGACATGCGCTTCGTCAAGCCGCTGGATGAGGCGCTGGTGCGCGACATCGCCAGTCGCCACGAACTGCTTGTGACGATCGAAGAGAACGCCATCATGGGCGGCGCCGGCTCGGCGGTCAGCGAGTTCCTGGCACGGGAAAACATCCTGCGCTCGGTGCTGCACCTGGGCTTGCCGGACGTCTACGTCGAGCACGCCAAGCCGGCGCAGATGTTGAGCGAGTGCGGGCTGGATGAGGCGGGGATCGAAGCGGCGATCCGGCAGCGGCTGGGCAGCTGAGCCGGCTTACTCTGTAGCGAGGGGGCTTGCCCCCGATAGGCTTGTTCTGACACCACACGGTAAGTCAGCAGCACCCGTCGGGAGCAAGCCCCCTCACCACATTGAACATCGTGCTATGGATCAGACCCGATCCACTTCGCCCTGATGTTCATTGCCCATCATATGCCCCAGCTTGCCGGCCTTGGTGGCCAGGTAGTGCTTATTGTGGGGGTTATGACCGGTGTGCAACGGCACGCGCTCCGCCACATTGATACCCATGCTCGTCAGCGCCTTGACCTTGCGCGGGTTGTTGGTCATCAGCTTCAGCGCCTTGATGCCCAGGTGCTCGAGCATCGGCAGGCAGATGGCGTAATCGCGTTGATCGGCCTTGAAGCCCAGGCGCTCGTTGGCCTCGACCGTGTCGGCACCACCGTCCTGCAGTTCGTAGGCGCGGATCTTGTTCATCAAGCCGATCCCGCGGCCTTCCTGGCGCAGATACAGCAACACGCCGCGGCCCTCATGGGCGATGGCCTGCAGCGCCGCCTCCAGTTGCGAGCCACAGTCGCAGCGCTGACTGAACAGCGCATCGCCGGTCAGGCACTCGGAATGAACACGACCCAATACCGGCGCTCCATCGCTGACCTCTCCCAGCGTCAGCACAACGTGCTCACGGCCGGTCGCCTCCTCCAGGAAGCCATGCATGGTGAATTGGGCAAATGGGGTTGGCAGCTTGGAAGCAGCGACGAAAACGACGGGCACCGTGTGCTCCTGATCAGTCTGGGACGATTTGCAAGGACAGCATTGTATCAGCAGCTTTCAGACTGTGCTTAGGCCGAATTATCGAGTATCAGTATCGAAAAGTTCGATCAGCGCGCCTTGACGGTGGTCTGCGACTCGAAGGGATAGGGCTGATGCCATTTGGCAAAAAGCCCGCGCAACTGCCCGCCAGGTACCAACTCGTCCATGCGCTGATCGAATAACGCGCGCAATCGCTGCCCCTTCGGACTATCGGTAAAACCGATGTACAGCGGCAATTCAGCGACGTGAGTCACCTTGTAGCTGGACTGCCGCGGCGAATCACGCAGCAGTTCCTGAATTTCGTTCAGCGCATCGATGTAGTAATCCGCGCGGCCCAGATCAAGCATCGAGAGAATGCCATTGCGCCGCTGCACCTCGGTGTAGTGCTTGATACTGGGGAGGTAGCGCTGGTATTCGTAACCCCGCACCCAGGCCAGCTTGTACTGCCCCAGCAGATTGAGGTCGGGCGATGGCCGTGACGACAAGCCCAGGGCATAGACGTGATCGACGTCGAAATTCCAGCGCGGGTACAGCGAATCGGCTTCGTCCTTGTAAGAGCCGACCCATACATCCGCTTCGCCTCGCTGTACCAGGCCGACGGCTCGGGTGTAAGGCTCGGCGCGGGTGCTGACCTTGTAGCCGGCAGGCTCGAACACCTTGCGCAGCACGTCCCAGGCCAGGCCCGTGCCATCGGCATTGGTGTAATCGACCCATTCTTCGCTGACGATCGACAGCGGATGCAGCACCGGGGCGGCCTGCGCACTCGACGCCAGCAGCAATATCGCCAGCCATGCGCCATGAAAACCGCGCACCATCATCCTTGAAATCAAGCGTTTCAGGTTGCGCACCAGACCAACCCCTGCATCGCCGCCCAGGCAAAGACCCCAGCCAGCACATCGTCCAGCATGATCCCTACGCCACCGTGAACGTGGCGGTCGATCCAGCGGATGGGCCAAGGCTTGAGGATGTCGAAGAAGCGAAACATCAAAAAGCCCGCGAGGATCCAATACCAACCGTCCGGCACCAGCCAGAGGGTGATCCACATGCCGACCATCTCGTCCCAGACGATGCCTTCGTGGTCATGCACGCGCAGATCGTCGGCCACCTTGCCGCACAGCCAGAAGCCGAACAGCATGGTGATACCCAGCATCAGCCAGTAGCCCCACTCCGGTAGCATCTGCCACAGCGGGATGAACGGAATGGCGACCAACGAACCCCAGGTGCCGGGCGCCTTGGGCAAGGTTCCGGAGCCGAAGCCGAACGCGAGAAAATGCCAGGGGTTTTTCCAGACCGACGGTGGTACGAATTCCACCGGCACCTGCTTGGGATGGTCTGTCACGGTGTCTCCCGAAAATGTTGGTAGCCCCGGATCAACGGGGTGATGTCCTGGCCCTGCGCGTCGACCAGGCTCACGCCGCCACCGGCCTGAACGCTGCCGATGACATGGACCGGCCAGCCGTCGGCCAGCAGCGGCGTCAGGTGAGCGGGCGGCAGGGTGAAGGCGAGGATGTAGTCGTCACCGCCGGTCAGCGCGGCATGGCGAGCATCGGCCTCGCCCAGCCACTGCCGCAAGGCATCTGACAACGGCAGGCGCGATTGTTCGATTTGCAATGCCACCCCGCTTGCCAGCGCGATGTGCCCACAGTCGGCCAGCAGGCCATCGGAGATGTCCAGCGCCGCCGTCGCGCGCCCGCGCAAGGCCTGACCGAGCGCCAGCTGCGGCAGTGGCGACCAGTAGCGATCGAGCAGCGGCTGGCCGAGCGCAGCGGCGGCGGTGCGCTCCCCCAGTACCAGCGGCAAGGCCCCCGCCGCATCACCCAACGGCCCGCCGACGCACAGCAGATCACCGACCTGCGCCCCGGCGCGGGTCAGCGCCTGGCCGGCAGGCACGCTGCCGAACACCGTAACCGTCAGGCTCAAGGGCCCACGCGTGGTGTCACCGCCCACCAGGCGCAGGGTGCAAGCCTCGGCCATGGCGTCGAGGCCAGTGGCGAACGACCGCAGCCAATCCGCCGAAACGCTCGGCAAGGTCAATGCAAGGGTAAAAGCCAGTGGTGCAGCGCCCATGGCGGCGAGGTCGCTGACCGCCACCGCCAAGGCGCGCTGGCCCAACAGGAAGGGATCGGCGGCGGGCGGAAAATGCACGCCTTCGACCAGGGTATCGGTGGACACCGCCAGTTGCTCGCCGGCGGCCACCTGCAGCAATGCGCAGTCATCGCCGATGCCCAGCGCCACGCCCTCCCCGGCCCGCGCGCAGTGCGCGGCCGCGAAGAACTGGCGGATCAGCTCAAATTCGCCCATGAACGGCTCGCTCGCCAATCAGCGCTTGAACGCCTTCACTTCGGCTTCGCGCAGGCGCGGTGCCAGCTTGTCCAGCACGCCATTGACGAACTTGTGGCCGTCGGTCGAACCGAACACCTTGGCCAACTCGATGCCTTCGTTGATCACCACGCGATATGGCACGTCGACGCGCTTGAGCAGCTCCCAGGTGGACAGGCGCAGGACGGCCAGTTCGACCGGGTCGAGTTCGTCGATGGTGATGTCCAGGCAAGGCGCCAGGGCCGCGTCGATCTCGGTCTTGCTGGCCGGCACGCCGTGGAGGATTTCCCGGAAGTAGGCGCTGTCGACATCGGTGAAGTCGTTATCGACGCGGAACTGCGCTTCGATCTCGTTCAACGATTGCTTGGCCATGTGCCACTGATACAGGGCCTGAGTCGCCAGCTGGCGCGCTTCGCGACGCTTGGCGCTCTTGGACGGCTTGCCGGCGTCGGCCGCTTTTGGCTCGCGCGGGTTGAACTGATCGCTGTCGTCGTTGATCACTTGGCCTCCAACTGCGACAGCAGGCTGACCATTTCCAGGGCGGACAGGGCAGCTTCAGCGCCTTTGTTGCCGGCCTTGGTGCCGGAACGCTCGATGGCTTGTTCGATGGAATCGACCGTCAGCACGCCGAAGGCCACCGGCACGCCGAACTCCATGGACACTTGGGACAGGCCCTTCACGCACTCGCCCGCAACGTATTCGAAGTGCGGAGTACCGCCACGAATGACCGCGCCCAAGGCGACGATGGCCGCATATTCGCTTTGCTGGGCGACTTTCTGCGCCACCAGCGGGATTTCAAACGCGCCAGGGGCACGGATGATGGTGATGTCGCTTTCGCTGACACCGTGACGCACCAGGGCGTCGATTGCGCCGCTTACCAGGCTTTCGACGACGAAGCTGTTGAATCGGCCGACCACCAGGGCGTAGCGACCTTTGGGGGCAATGAAGGTACCTTCGATGGTCTTCAGGGTCATTCGAGCGTTCTCATTTTAAAGAGCCAGGCTGCCGAGGTACGGCGACCTGTGGAAATGGGTTTGGGTCACGAAGCAAAACGAGCGCAGGCGCAGGAAACCATAGCCCGAGGCTGGCCTTCCTGCGACTTCACGGCCGCTGATTATTCGGAGGGCACGTATTCTACTACTTCCAGATCGAATCCGGATATCGCATTGAACTTCATTGGCGAACTGAGCAGACGCATCTTGCGCACGCCAAGGTCACGCAGAATCTGCGAGCCGGCCCCGACGATGCTGTAAGTGGTCGGCTTTTTCGGTACGGCATGGTCGGCGCACTCGCGGATATGCGCCAGCAGCACGTCGCCATCGAGCGGGTGTCCGAGCAGCAGCACCACGCCGCAGCCGGCCTCGGCCACCGCGCTCATGGCGGCGCGCAGGCTCCAGCGCCCGGGCTGCTTGACCATCAGCAGGTCGCGCAGCGGATCCATGTTGTGCACCCGCACCAGGATCGGCTCGTCGCCCTGTACGGAGCCCAGGGTCAAGGCCATGTGCACGTCGCCTTCCACCGAATCGCGGTAGGTCACCAGATTGAACTGACCCAGTTCGCTGTCCAGCGGCTGCTCGGCGATCCGCTGAACGGTACGTTCGTGGATCATCCGATAGTGAATCAGGTCGGCGATGGTGCCGATCTTGATGTTGTGTTCGGCGGCGAAGGCTTCGAGTTCGGTGCGACGTGACATGGTGCCGTCGTCGTTCATCACTTCGCAGATCACCCCGCTGGGCTCGAAACCGGCCATGCGCGCCAGATCGCAGGCCGCTTCGGTATGGCCGGCGCGAGCGAGAGTGCCGCCGGCCTGGGCCATGAGCGGGAAGATATGCCCGGGGCTGACGATGTCTTCGGCCTTGGCATCACGGGCGGCAGCGGCCTGCACGGTGCGCGCACGGTCGGCGGCGGAGATGCCGGTGGTGACGCCGGTGGCGGCTTCGATCGACACAGTGAATTTGGTGCCGAAACCGGAGCCGTTGCGCGGCGCCATCAGCGGCAGCTTGAGGGCCTCGCAGCGCTCGCGGGTCATGGGCATGCAGATCAGGCCACGGGCAAAGCGCGCCATGAAGTTGATGTGCTCGGCCTGGCAGCACTCGGCGGCCATGATCAGGTCGCCTTCGTTCTCGCGGTCTTCGTCATCCATGAGGATGACCATCTTGCCCTGGCGAATGTCTTCGACCAGCTCTTCGATACTGTTGAGCGCCACGCGGCACCCCCTTTCAATCAGGATTTGAGGTAGCCGTTGCTGGCCAGAAAGCTTTCGGTGATGCCGCCCTGGCCCACCGCCTCGGCGGCCTTGTCACCCAGCAGCAGGCGCTCCAGATAACGCGCCAGCAGGTCGACCTCAAGATTGACCAGACGCCCCGGACGGTAACTGTCCATGATGGTTTCGGCCAGCGTGTGCGGGACGATGGTCAGTTCGAACTCGGCGCCGTTGACCGCGTTGACGGTCAGGCTGGTGCCATCGACGGTGATCGAGCCCTTGTGCGCGATGTACTTGGCCAGCTCTTTAGGGGCACGGATGCGGAACTGGATGGCACGGGCGTTTTCTTCCCGAGCGACCACTTCGCCGACCCCATCGACATGGCCGCTGACCAGGTGGCCACCGAGGCGGGTGGTCGGGGTCAGGGCTTTTTCAAGGTTGACCGGGCTGCCGACCTTGAGCTGCTTGAACGCGGTGACGTCCAGCGTCTCGCGGCTGACGTCGGCCCAGAAGCCATCCCCCGGCAGCTCCACGGCGGTCAGGCAGACGCCGCTGACGGCAATGCTGTCGCCCAGTTTGACGTCGCTCAGGTCGAGCTTGCCGGTTTCGACGTAAACCCGGACATCGCCGCCTTTAGGGGTGAGCGCGCGGATGCTGCCAATCGATTCGATAATGCCGGTGAACATGGGATCTCCTCAGAGCCGGGTCAGCGCAGGGCGCGGGCGGCGAATTATACGCCTGCCGCAGGGATAGGGACGGCAGTGACCCGCCAGTCATCGCCCACAGCGCGCATTTCGGTGATTTTTAGCGCTGGCGCCTCACGCATGAGGGTCAGCGGCCAGTCGAGCAAGGGGCGCGCCTGGGAGCCCAGGAACTTGGCGGCGATGAATATCTGGTATTCATCCACCAGGCCCTGGCGCGCGAAGGCACCGGCCAGGCGGGCACCGGCTTCGACCAGCACTTCGTTGATGCCACGGCTGGCCAGTTCTGCCAATAGCGCGGGCAGGTCGACATGGCCATCGGTGCCAGGCAAAGCCAGCAGTTCATGGCCAGCCGCGGCGTAACGCGCCTGCTGGCTAGCGTCGCAGGTCACCACCAGCGCCGGGCCGACGGTGAAGAACGGAGCATCGAGGGGCACCCGCAGGCGGCCGTCGATCAACAGACGCAGCATCGAGCGGGCTTCGATCAACTCGGTGGTCGCGGCATCCAGGCCAAGCTCGGCGGCGCGCACGGTCATCCGCGCGCCATCCATCAAGACGCTGTCGGCACCAGTGAGCACTACGCTGGAGCGCGCGCGCAAGCGTTGCACGGCGCTGCGGGCCGGGGCGCCGGTGATCCATTGGCTTTCGCCGCTGGCCATGGCGGTGCGCCCGTCCAGGCTCATCGCCAGCTTGACCCGCACGAACGGCAGGCCGTGCTCCATGCGCTTGATAAAGCCGGGGTTGATGGCCCGCGCTTCGGCCTCCAGCACACCTGCGGCCACGGCGATACCGGCGTGCTGCAAGCGCAACAGGCCATTGCCGGCGACTTGGGGGTTGGGGTCCTGCATGGCCGCGACCACGCGGGCGACGCCGGCCTTGACCAGTGCGTCGGCACAGGGCGGCGTACGCCCGTGATGACTGCACGGCTCAAGGGTCACATAGGCGGTTGCGCCACGGGCCAATTCACCGGCCTGGCGCAACGCGTGCACCTCGGCATGGGGCTCGCCGGCGCGTACATGCCAGCCCTCGCCCACCACCTCGCCGTCGCGCACGATCACGCAGCCGACGCGGGGGTTGGGGTCGGTGGTGTACAGGCCGTTGCGCGCCAGTTCCAGCGCGCGGGCCATGTAATGCCGATCGAGGATGTGTTGTTCGCTCATTTTTCCGATGGCTCGCGAGCCAGGCGATCGATCTCTTCGCGGAACTCGTCGAGGTCCTGGAAGCGGCGATACACCGAGGCAAAACGTATGTAGGCGACTTCATCGAGCTTTTGCAGCTCTTTCATCACCAGTTCGCCCACGATCAGGGACTTGACCTCACGCTCGCCGGTGGCCCGCAGGCGGTGCTTGATGTGCACCAGTGCAGCCTCGAGGCGCTCGACGCTGACCGGGCGCTTTTCCAGCGCCCGCTGCATGCCGGCTCGGAGTTTTTCTTCGTCGAATGGCTGGCGGCTGCCGTCTTGCTTGATCAGCCGGGGCAGTACCAGTTCGGCGGTTTCGAAGGTGGTGAAACGCTCAACGCAGGCCAGGCATTCGCGTCGACGACGCACTTGCTCGCCCTCGGCGACCAGTCGCGAGTCGATGACCTTGGTGTCGTTGGCACCGCAGAAGGGACAGTGCATGGTGGCAGGCAACAAAAAATGGGGAGGGCCATGGTAGCGCATCCCTGCGGCAAGACAAGTCAAAGGCTTTGCGGTATACAGACGATCTCGGTTTTTCTGGATCTGCCCATGTCGTCTCGTCCGTTGTTTTTTGTCGTCCTGGCCACTCTGCTCGCCGCCTGCAGCAGTGAAGCCCCCAAACCGGCCAGCCCGGTTGCCCCGGCCACCACGGCGGTCAGCAGCAAGACCATCGCCGCCCCGGTGCCGCTGGGCCCGCTGCCGGTCTATCAGCGTGAATTGACCGGCCTGTTGCTGGGCGTGCCGAGTGGCGCCGAGGTCGAGCTGGCGGTGCTGGTCATCGACGCGCAGGATCGTCCGCAAAAACTGCTGACCAGCGCCAAGATCACCGGCGATGGCAAGAACCTGCCCCTGCAACTGCGCTTCAATCCGGATGCCTTCCCGCAGGGCGCGCGGGTCGAGTTGCGCGGACGGGTAAGCCAGTCAGGGCAACTGCTGCTGCATCTGTCGCCGGTGCGTATCGAACAGCCGACCACGCAGAACCTCGGGCGATTGCAGTTCGTTCCTGCGCCTTGAGTGCACCTGCGGTTTTACAGAACGCCCTGGACGCGTTGCTCGGCGATGCGCGCCTGACGCCCTGCCTGCTGCCGGGCACTGACCTGACATTGTGGCTGCTCGACGCCGCCAACATGGACCGCGCCTTCAGCCCGGAAGAAACCCGGCGCATCCTCGACGAGCCACCGTACTGGAGTTTCTGCTGGGCCAGCGGCCTGGCGCTGGCGCGGTTTATCGCCGAGCAACCGCAATGGGTGGCCGGCAGACGGGTGCTCGACTTTGGCGCCGGCTCGGGCGTTGCCGCCATTGCTGCGGCCAAGGCAGGCGCGGCTGAAGTGGTGGCCTGCGATCTCGACCCGCTGGCGATCGCCGCCTGTCAGGCCAACGCAGCGCTCAATGGCGTGCAGTTGCAGTACAGCGGTGACTTCTTCGCCGAAGCCGATCGCTTCGACCTGATTCTGGTCGCCGATGTGCTCTATGACCGCGCCAACCTGCCGCTGCTCGATCAGTTCATCAGCCGTGGCCGCGAGGTGCTGGTGGCAGACTCCCGGGTACGCAACTTCCAGCACCCGCTTTATCGGCGCCTCGGCGAGCTGCATGCCTGCACCCTGCCGGACCTGGCCGAACCTCATGAATTCCGGGACGTCGGGCTGTACCACGCACGCCGCCGGTAACGCCCTCGCGACCATGACTTTCAGCCGGCCGACGCAGGCTTTATAGTGGCCGCCATTACCGATTTTTCGAGATTCGCGATGAGCCAGGCTACTCCGTACATCTTCGACGCCACCACGGCCAACTTCGACCAGTTGGTGATCGAGAACTCCTTCCACAAGCCGGTGCTGGTGGATTTCTGGGCCGAGTGGTGCGCACCCTGCAAGGTGCTGATGCCGATGCTGCAGCAGATCACCGAGGGGTATCAGGGCGAGCTGCTGCTGGCCAAGGTCGACTGCGACGCCGAGCAGGATATCGTCGCCCGCTTCGGCATACGCAGCCTGCCCACCGTGGTGCTGTTCAAGGACGGCCAGCCGGTGGATGGCTTCGCCGGTGCGCAGCCTGAGTCGGCTGTGCGCGCCATGCTCGAACCTCATGTGCAGATGCCGCCACCGGCTGCGGCCGACCCGCTGGAACAGGCCGAAGCGGCCTTCGCCGAAAGCCATTTCGCCGAGGCCGAGGCCATCCTGCAAAGCATTCTGGGCGAGGACAACACCAACGCCAAGGCGCTAATCCTGTATGCACGCTGCCTGGCCGAGCGCGGCGAGCTGAGTGAAGCCCGCACCGTGCTCGACGCAGTCAAGACCGATGAGCACAAGGCCGCGCTGG
The DNA here is from genome assembly GCF_058986725.1 of Pseudomonas sp. GW821-FHT01A09. NCBI lineage: Bacteria > Pseudomonadati > Pseudomonadota > Gammaproteobacteria > Pseudomonadales > Pseudomonadaceae > Pseudomonas > Pseudomonas sp. GW821-FHT01A09. The sequence goes on along the minus strand of NZ_JBYSWB010000009.1, from coordinate 24,876 downwards.
CCGGTGCCAAGGCGCAGTTGACCTTCCTCAGTCAGGCCGCCGACCTGCCAGACGCTGCCGATCTGAAAGCGCGCCTGGCCAAGGACCCTGGCGATGACGAGGCGGTGTACCAGTTGGCGATCCAACAGCTGGCGCGCCAGCAATACGAAGCGGCGCTCGATGCCCTGCTGAAACTGTTCGTGCGCAACCGCGGCTACAGTGAAGGCCTGCCGCACAAGACGCTGTTGCAAGTGTTCGAACTACTGGGCAACGATCACCCGCTGGTGACCACCTACCGGCGCAAGCTGTTTGCGGCGTTGTACTAAGGCTTGATCGGAGGGGGCCAGTGGGGCCTCTTCGCGGGCAAGCCTTGCTCCCACAGTGCAAGCAGCACCTGAGTCATGCCCCTGTGGGAGCAGGGCTTGCCCGCAATGACACCGCAGAAGCCTTGCTCCCACCGTGCAAGCAGATCCCAAGCCATACCTCTGTGGGAGCGAGGCTTGCCCGCGAAGAGGCCAGCACTGGCACCGCAAAACACCCGTATCACCCTGCCCAGCAGTACAGCGGCGCATCCGCGCCGCTTTGCACCTGAATCAACGGGCTATGGCGCAGGCGCACCAGCAGGCGCTTGGCCCCTGCCGTACTCCCCGCCAGGCCCTCGAGCTGCTCCAGCAACGCCGGGCCACTGACCTGCCCGCTCGACTCCACCAACGCCAAGGCATTGCGCCACAAGGCATCGTCCTGAGTTTTCGGCTTGCTGGCAGTGATCGGCGCCGTAGCCGGTGCCTCGCCCGCTGCCGGGGCTTTCAGCTGGGTGCCCAGCAGCGCCCAGTCTTCAGGGTCCATCTCGACGGTCAAGTCAACCGGCAGATCGCCCACGGTGCCGCGAATTCTCAACATGCTGTGCTCCTTCGATAGGCCGGTTTTGTAACAGGTGCCAAGCGCCGTATCAACATCGAGCGATTGTCGACAAGCGCTATATCGTTATAACATCACAGCAATTTCCCCCATCGCCGGAGACTTCATGCGCCGTCTGCTGCTCGCCCTGCCCCTCACCTTCCTGCCGCTCGGCATCGCCCACGCCGCCGAAGCCACTCGGGCGGTCGAACATGCCAGCCTCGGCGCCCACGAACACGGTACCGCACGCCTGAACGCCGCGCTGGACGATGAAACCCTCGAGCTGGAACTCGACAGCCCGGCCATGAATCTGGTCGGCTTCGAACACCCCGCCACCAGCGACGCCGACAAGGCTGCCGTGAGCAGCGTGCGTCAGTTGCTGGAACAGCCCCTGACGCTGTTCGCCATACCGGCGCAAGCCAAATGCATCGTCGCCAGGCAGACCCTCAACAGCCCGCTGTTCGGCGACAAGCCAGACCACGAGGAGCATGACCCCGACGAAGACGCCGAGGATCACCATGCCGACGGCGCCGAACACCACCACGACCACAGCGAAATCCACGCCCACTATCAGTTCCAGTGCGACAACGCCGCCGCGCTCAAGACCCTCGACCTGACCCGACTGTTCAAGACCTTCCCGGCCACCCACAAGGTTCAAGTGCAGCTGATTGCGCCCAATGGCCAGGAAGGCGTGGAGGCCACCCCCGACAACAGCGTGCTGACCTACTGACCATGCCTGAAGCGCTGATCCAACTGACCGATGTGCGTTTCGCCTGGCCGGGCCAGGCGCCGCTGCTGGATATCCCGGCATTCACCCTGCGCAAAGGCGAAAGCCTGTTTCTCAAGGGCCCCAGCGGCAGCGGCAAGACCACCCTGCTGGGCCTGCTCGGCGGTGTGCAGACGCCCGACCACGGCAGCATCCGCCTGTTGCAGCAAGAGATCACCACGCTCAAGCAGGGTCATCGCGATCGCTTCCGGGTCGACCACACCGGCTACATTTTCCAGCAGTTCAATCTGCTGCCGTTCCTCTCGGTACGCGAAAACGTCGAGCTGCCCTGCCGCTTCTCCAAAGCCCGCGCCCAACGCGCCAGCGAGCGACACGGCAGCGTCGAACAGGCGGCGACCGATTTGCTGGCCCAGCTTGGCCTCACCGACAGTGCGCTGATCGCGCGACGTGCCGATACGCTGTCGATCGGTCAGCAGCAACGCGTTGCCGCCGCCCGCGCCTTGATCGGCCAACCGGCGTTGGTGATCGCCGACGAGCCGACCTCGGCGCTCGACACCGATGCGCGTCAGGCCTTCATCGAACTGCTGTTCGCCGAATGCCGCGCCGCGGGCGCCAGCCTGTTGTTCGTCAGCCACGATCAGAGCCTCGCGCCGCTGTTCGATCGCAGCCTGTCGCTGGCCGATCTCAACCGCGCCGCGCGCGTAGGGGGAATGTGATGTACCTGCTGCGTCTCGCCCTGGCCAGTCTGGCCAACCGCCGCTTTACCGCGTTCCTGACCGCTTTCGCCATCGCCCTGTCGGTGTGCCTGCTGTTGGCGGTCGAACGCGTGCGCACCGAAGCCCGTGCCAGCTTCGCCGCCACCATCAGCGGCACCGACCTGATCGTCGGTGCCCGCTCGGGTTCGGTGAATCTGTTGCTGTATTCGGTGTTTCGCATCGGCAACGCCACCAATAACATCCGCTGGGACAGCTTCCAGCACTACGCCAGCGACCCCCGGGTCAAATGGGCTATCCCGATTTCCCTCGGCGACTCGCACCGCGGCTACCGAGTGATGGGCACCGACGCCAGTTACTTCGAGCATTACCAGTACGGCCACCGGCAGAACCTGGCACTGGCGCAAGGGCGGGCGTTCAAGGTCGATCCGTTCGAGGTGGTGCTCGGCGCCGAAGTGGCCGAGGCGCTGCATTACCAGCTCGGTGACAAGCTGGTGCTGGCCCACGGCGTGGCTGCCATCAGCCTGGTCAAGCATGACGACAAACCGTTCACCGTGGTCGGCATCCTCGAACGCACCGGTACCCCGGTGGACCGCACACTGCATATCAGCCTGGGCGGCATGGAGGCCATTCATATCGACTGGCACAACGGCGTGCCCGCCCATGGCGCCGAGCGCATCAGTGCCGATCAGGCGCGTAACATGGATCTCACGCCCTCCGCCATTACCGCCATGCTGGTAGGACTCAACAGTAAGGTGCAGACCTTCGCCCTGCAGCGCGACATCAACGATTTTCGCGGTGAGCCGCTGATGGCGATCCTCCCGGGCGTGGCCTTGCAGGAGCTCTGGAGCCTGATGGGCACGGCGGAGAAAGCGCTGTTCGTGGTCTCGCTGTTCGTGGTGCTGACCGGCCTGATCGGCATGCTCACGGCGATCCTCACCAGCCTCAACGAGCGCCGCCGGGAGATGGCCATCCTGCGCTCGGTGGGCGCGCGGCCATTGCACATCGCCGGGTTGCTGATTCTCGAAGCGCTGGGGCTGGCCGTCGCCGGCATCGTCACCGGGGTAGCGCTGCTGTATGCCTGCATCGCCGGGGCACAGGGCTATGTGCAAGCCAACTACGGGCTGTACTTGCCCTTGTCGGCACCCAGCGCGTATGAATGCAGCCTGCTTGCCATCATCCTCGGCGCGGCCCTGTTGATGGGTACCGTACCGGCCTGGCGGGCGTACCGGCAGTCGCTGGCCGACGGCCTGTCCATCCATTTGTGAGTGCGATCGATGCGTGCTGAACGCTTGTTGTTGTGCCTGCTGCTGGCTTGCGCGGCACCCGCCTGGGCGGTGCCGATCCACGAGTTGACCTGGGACGCGTTGATTCCACCCGACGCGCCCCATCTCAAGCCGCAGATGACGCCACTGCACGACCTGACCAAGCTGGGCAGCGCCATCGAGTCGGCGCCCGCCGCCCAGCAACAGGCGCCCCATGCGCCGGTGGTGCAGGCGCTGGACGGTCAACAGGTGAAGATCCCAGGCTATATCGTGCCGCTGGAAGTCAACGAAGAGGGACGCACCACCGACTTTCTGCTGGTGCCTTACTACGGCGCCTGCATCCACGTACCGCCGCCGCCGTCCAACCAGATCGTGCACGTGACCAGCGAGCTGGGAGTCAAGGTCGAGGAGCTGTATCAGCCCTACTGGATCGAGGGGCCGATGCAGGTCAAGGCCAGCAGCAGCGATCTGGCCGAAGCCGGCTATCAACTCGATGCGCAGAAAATCTACGTCTATGAGCTGCCCGATTGATTAATTGCGCCAGCATTGCGCCAGGTCAACGGATCGTCGGTTAGCACTCCCTACCATTGGCGTCATCACAGATGAACTGCCAATGGAGCCACCATGAACAAGTCTCTGCTCAGCGCTTCGATACTCGCGCTGGCACTCGCCACCCCACTCGCCCAGGCTCACCAGGCCGGTGACATCATCGTCCGTGCCGGTGCCGCGACCACCGCGCCCAACGAAGACAGCGGTAATCTCAAGGTCGACGGCGCACGGGTCTCGGGCACCAAGGCGACCCTGGACAGCGACACGCAGCTGGGCCTGGCGTTCGCCTATATGCTCGACGATCACTGGGGCGTCGAATTGCTGCTGGCCACACCGTTCAGCCACAGCGTCGGGGTCAAGGGCGCCGGGCTGGGCGGCAAGCTGGCGGACATCAAGCAACTGCCACCGACCCTGTCGCTGCAGTACTACCCGCTGGACAAGGACTCGCGCTTCCAGCCCTACGCCGGCGTGGGGATCAACTACACCAAGTTCTACGACGAAGACCTCACCAGCGAACGCAAGGCCCAGGGCTTCAGCAACCTGAGCATGCAGGACTCAGTCGGCTTCGCCGGGCAGATCGGCGCAGACTACATGCTGACCGACAACATCATGCTCAACGCGGCGGTCTGGTACGTGGACATCGACACCAAGGCCAGCGTGGATGGCCCGACAGCGCTGGGCGCCCGCGAGACCAAGGTGAATGTGGATGTCGATCCGTGGGTGTATATGGTGGGGGTTGGGTACAAGTTCTGATCCAGATGCTTCAGTGACCCTGCTGGCCTCTTCGCGGGCAAGCCCTGCTCCCACAGGTGCACTACTCAGGATCGGGTGACACTGTGGAGGCAAGCCCTGCTCCCACAGGTGTACTGCTCAGGATCGGGTGACACTGTGGAGGCAAGCCCTTCTCTTACAGATGCACCGCCCAGGATCGGCTGGCACTGTGGGAGCAGGGCTTGCCCGCGAAGAGGCCTGTGCAGCCACCGCAACTGCAGGGCAATGCTCAACCCGCGATCAAGCGCCGCAGGCCTTCGGTCAGGGGGGTGATGGCTGGCAGCTCGAAGCGTTCGAGCAGGCGAGCGTTATTGGCCCGTGAATGCTTGATGTCCCCAGGCCGCGCCGGGCCGTAGGTCACGGGCGGCAACTCGCCGACCACCGTGCCCAGCGCCTCGAGTAGCTGGTTCAAGCTGGTCACGCCATTGAGGCCGACGTTGATCGCGCCGACATCCACCGCCGGTTTTTCCAGCGCCTGCACCAGCAACGCCACCAGATCCTCCACGTAGAAGAAATCCCGCGTCTGCTCGCCATCGCCGAACAGGCTGATGGGCACGCCCTGCTGCGCGCGTTCGGTGAAGATGCTGATCACCCCGGAGTACGGCGAGGACGGATCCTGGCGCGGGCCATAGATGTTGAAGAAACGGAAGATCACCGGCTCCAGCGCGTGCTGGCGGCGGTAGAAGTCGAAGTAGTACTCGCTGGCCAGCTTGTCCGAGGCGTAAGGGGTCAACGGCGCTTTGGGCGTGTCTTCGTCGATCGCCTGGCCTTCACCATTATTGCCGTATACCGCGGCGCTGGAAGCGAACAGCACGCGACGGATAGCGTGCTCGCGCATGGCCTCGCAGACATTCAGGCTGCCGATGAAATTGCTCTGATGGGTGCTCACCGGGTCATCCACCGAGGCCTGCACCGAAGCCACCGCAGCCAGATGCACCACCGCCTGGCAACCCGCCGCCGCACGGGCCACTAGCGCGGCATCGGCAACGCTGCCCACCAGCAGTTCGACCTTGGGGTTGTCCAGCGGCAGGTTGCTGCGTTTGCCGAACGACAGGTCGTCGAGGACGCGCACCGCGTAGCCCTTGGCCAACAGCGCGTCCACCAGATGGGAGCCAATGAAACCGGCGCCGCCGGTGATCAGAATAGGTGCATCAACCATGACGGTAATATCGATCCAGTAGGCTCGGGAGCCCGGCACGCCAGGCGCGCGGCTTGATCCCGAAGGTGTGGAGAATTTTCTTGCAGGCCAGTACCGCGTGCTGCGGCTCATCGGCGGCATCGGGCCGCGCGGCATGGGCCTGGGCAGTCGGCGACTCGACGGCCAGGCTGTGCAGATGGGCAGCTTCGGTGAGAATCGCCTGGCCCAGCGCCAGCGGCGTGGTGGCCTCGTTGCCGGCGTAGTGGTAGGTGCCCCACAGTGGCGCCTCGCAGTCGAGCTGCTTGAGCACCGAAATGATCACCCGCGCGGCATCGTCCACCGGCGTCGGATTGCCGCGCCGATCATCGGCCAGCATCAACTCCTGAGGCTGCTCGGCACGGCTCAGGAAGCGCCCCAGCACGCCGTCGATACTGTCATCGAGCAGCCAGCCGAAACGCAGCAGCACGTGCTGCGGGCAGGCGGCGCGCACGCTTTGCTCCATGCGCCACAGCGCCTGGCCACGCAGGCCCAGCGGTACCGGTTCGTCTTTTTCGCTGTAAGCAGTGGCCCGCGAGCCATCGAACACCCGATAGCTGGAGGGCTGCACCAGCACGATCTGGTGATGCTGGCACAACTCGGCCAGGCGCTCGACCGAGCGCTCTTGCAGGGTCAGGCGCGCGTCGCTGACGCTTTCGGCCTGGAACCAGTCGAAGTAGTAAGCCAGGTTGATCAACGCATCGGGGCGGGTGTCATCGAGCAGCTGAGTCAGGCTCGCCGCATCCCAACCGTCTTGCGGGGGACGCGGGGCGAGGAAGCCGATGTCCTCTTCCGCTCCGAGGCGAATCAGCGCTTGCCCCAGGGCATTCCCACCGCCCAACAGCATAAGGCGCATTCGCATAGAGTCAGCAGGTCCAGTGTGGTTGAGACCGTGCAGCACGGTCTGTTGACGATGATGCTCACGGTGGCCGACAGACCAAGGCACGCGCGAGACAGAAGGCGGATATTATTGCATTTTGCGTCTTTGTGCTGGACGGATACCCAATAAAGTCCGTTTGACCCCGTAAACCCCGGGCCCTGCGTCACATAACTGCAACACCCCGGTCCTTTTTCTGCCATATCCCCACGCCACAATCGGCGCCGATGAGATCGATCTCAAACAGGCGCCCCATGACAGATCTGAAAGACGTAGCACAGCTGGCCGGCGTTTCTCGCGCCACCGCCGCTCGCGCGTTCGCCACCCCGGATGTGGTCCGCGAGGCGACTCGCGAACAGGTGTTCGCCGCCGCACGAACGCTGAACTTTCGCCCCAATCGGCTGGGCCGCCAGTTCCGCCTGCAAGCCACGCACATGCTCGGCGTGGTAGTGCCCAACCTGCTCAACCCGGTGTTCGCCGAGCAGTTTCAGGCCATGGAACGGGTCGCCCGTCAGCACGGTTATAACCTGCTGCTGGCCACCACCGATTACGACAGCGCGCGCGAGGCCGAAGTGGTCGAGGACCTGCTGCGCCAGCGCGTCGACGGCCTGGTGCTGACGGTCACCGACGCCCAGGACAATCCGCTACTCGATGCCCTCAGCCGTGAAGCCACGCCGTTCGTGCTCGCCTATCACCAACCAAGCCGCGCCGATTTCAGCGCCGTGTCGGTGGACAACCGCGCCGGCATGCAACTGGCCACCGAACACCTGCTGCAACTGGGCCACACCCACATCGGCATGGTCGCCGGCCCGGCGCTGCAATCGGATCGCGCCCGCCTGCGATATCAGGGCTATTGCGACGCTCTTCAGGCCCGCGGCCTGGCGCCCACGGCGGTGATCGAAATGCCCGCCCACACCCGCGCCGACCTCGGCGTGCTGGTGCCCTACCTGCGCGGTCCCGGCGCACCGACGGCGCTGGTGTGTTCCAACGACCTGCTGGCCATCAGCGTCATCGCCGAACTACGCCGCGGCGGCCGCCAGGTGCCACGGCACATGTCGGTGATCGGCTTCGACGGCATCGCCCTCGGCACCCAGATTCACCCATCGCTGTGTTCCGTGGTGCAGCCCATCGAGGCACTGGCCCAGGCCGTGATCGATCAACTGCTCGCCCTGATCGGTGGCGGCGCCCCGGCCTCTATTTGCTTGCCCTGCCACATTCGCCACGGCGACAGCATCGCCCTCACCTGGAGCATCCCCCATGAAAAGGTCCGCTAGTACTCTGGCCGCCGTAGTGTTGCTGGGCATCGCCCGCCTCGCCTCGGCCGCTGAAACCGCCATCTGCTACAACTGCCCGCCAGAATGGGCCGATTGGGGCACGCAGCTGCAGGCCATCGCTGCCGATACCGGCGTGCAGGTGCCGCTGGACAACAAGAACTCCGGGCAGGCGCTCGCGCAACTGGTGGCCGAACAGGCCGCACCGGTGGACGACGTGGTCTATTACGGCGTGACCTTCGGCCTGCAGGCGCAGAAAGCCGGGGTGCTCGACAGCTACAAGCCCAAGGGCTGGGATGACATTCCTGCCGGTTTGAAAGACCCGCAAGGCCACTGGTTCGCGATCCACTCCGGCACCCTGGGCCTGATGGTCAATGTCGACGCCCTGGGCGGCAAACCCGTGCCGAAAAGCTGGGCCGATCTGCTCAAGCCTGAATATCAGGGCATGGTCGGCTATCTGGATCCGTCCAGCGCCTTCGTCGGCTACGTCACCGCAGTCGCGATCAACCGCGCCATGGGCGGCAGCCTCGACAACTTCGAGCCGGCCCTGGACTACTTCCGCAAACTGGCGAAAAACTCGCCGATCGTGCCCAAGCAGACCGCCTATGCGCGAGTACTGTCAGGCGAGTTGCCGATCCTGGTGGATTACGACTTCAACGCCTACCGCGCTCGCTACAAGGACAAGGCCAACGTGGCGTTCGTGATCCCCAGCGAAGGCACGGTCTCTGTGCCCTATGTGATGAGTATGGCCAAGAACGCGCCGCACCGCGCCAATGCCGAGAAGGTCCTGGACTACGTGCTCTCGGACAAGGGCCAGGCACTCTGGGCCAACGCCTACCTGCGCCCGGTGCGCCCCGTGCAGATGCCGGATGAGGTCGCCAGGCGTTTCTTGCCAGAAGCCGACTATGCCCGTGCCGGCACAGTGAATTACGAGCAGATGGCGGCCGCCCAGGAAGCCTTCAGCGCGCAGTATCTGCGAGAGGTCAAATGATGAGTGCAGGCGCCCTGCCGGTCGTGGCGACCCGTCGCCGAGCATGGCGCTTGCCGGTGCCCGCGACCCTGGCGCTGGTCCCGGCGCTGGCGGTGTTGAGCGCGTTCTGGCTGCTGCCGCTGGTGCAACTGATCGGCCTTGGCCTGCAACGCCGCGACGGCCATGACAGCGCCTATTGGCAGGTGCTGAGCAGCGCACAATACCTGAGCAGCCTGGCGCAGACCTGCGCGCTGGCCATCGCGGTGACCGCCGCCGCGCTGCTGATCGGCGCGGTGGTGGGCTGCTTTCTGGCCCGCCAGCGCTTCTTCGGGCGTTCGGCGCTGGTGGCCTTGCTGACCTTCCCGCTGGCTTTCCCCGGCGTGGTGGTGGGTTTTCTGGTGATTCTGCTGGGCGGCCGCCAGGGCCTCGCCGCCAGCCTGTTCGGCGTGCACTGGGTGTTCGCCTATTCGTTGATCGGGCTGTTTGTCGGCTATCTGTATTTCTCCATTCCACGGGTGATCCTGACGGTCATGGCCGCCTGCGAAACCCTCGACACCAGCCTTGAAGAAGCCGCCCGCTCGCTGGGCGCCAGGCCATGGCGCGTGGTGCTCGACGTGATCGTGCCCGGCCTGGCCCCCGCATTGGTGTCCTGCGGCGCCATCTGTTTCGCCACCGCCATGGGCGCCTTCGGCACCGCGTTCACCCTCGGTACCCAGCTGAACGTCACGCCCGTGGCGATCTACAACACCTTCACCAATTACGCCAACTTCGCCATGGCCGCGGCCTTGTCGGTGGTGCTCGGGGCGATCACCTGGATCGCCCTGCTGCTGGCGCGACGCTTGATTCGGCAAACGGGAACCAACCTATGAAACGCGGTATCGGGTTCTACAGCCAACTGCTGTTCGTGATGCTCATCTGCGCGTTCATGCTGGTGCCGGTATTGATGTCACTGCTCGCCGGCCTGACGCGCAATTACTTTCAGGGTGTGGTCGCCAGCGGCCTGACGCTGGTGTGGTTGGGGCAGGTCTGGAACGCCTATGCCGATACCGTCTGGCTGTCGCTGCAACTGGCCGTGGCCTGCGCCGCCTGTGTGGTGGTGATCGGCGTGCCGGCGGCTTACGCCCTGGTGCGCATGAACAACCGCTGCAGCCGTGCCTTCGAGGAACTGATGGTGCTGCCCGTGGCCATGCCCGGGCTGGCCAGCGCCCTGGCGTTGTTGCTCACCTACGGCCAGTACGGCGCCTTTCGCGGCAGCCGGCTGTTCATTCTGGTGGGGCATGTGATCTTCACCCTGCCGTTTCTGGTGCGCCCGGTGATGGCGGTGATGCAGCGCCAGCAATTGCCCTTCCTCGAAGAGGCCGCCGCCAGCCTCGGCGCCGGCCCGCTGGAGCGCTTTTTCACCATCGTGGTGCCCAACTGCCGCACCGGCATCCTCGCCGGAGTGCTGATGGTGGTGACCCTGTCGCTGGGCGAATTCAACCTGACCTGGATGCTCCACACGCCCATGACCAAGACGCTGCCGGTGGGCCTCGCCGACAGCTACGCCTCGGCCCGGCTCGAAGTCGCCAGCGCCTACACCCTGATTTTCCTGTTGCTGATCGTGCCTTTATTGATTGCCCTGCAAACCGTCAGCAACCACCTCGCCCGTGGAGACCGTCGATGACCGGCACCCCTATTCGCCTTGAAGGTTGCCGCAAGACCTTCACCAACGGCACTGTCGCCCTGCACTCGCTGGACCTGGAGATCCATCCTGGCGAGACCCTTGCCATTCTCGGCCCCTCAGGCTGTGGCAAGACCACCACCCTGCGCCTGATCGCCGGCCTGGAGCGCCCCGACAGCGGTCGCGTAGTGTTCGGCGAGCAGGACGTCACTGCCCTGCCCATCGAACGCCGCGACGTCGGCATGGTGTTCCAGAACTACGCGCTGTTCCCCAACCTGGATGTCGCCGGCAACATCGTCTACGGTCTGAAGATCCGCGGTATCCCCAAAGCCGAACGCACGGCCCGCTGCGCTGAATTGCTGGAGTTGGTCGGCCTCAAGGATCTTGGCCGGCGCGCCATCAATGAACTGTCCGGCGGCCAGCGCCAGCGCGTGGCCCTTGCCCGCGCCCTGGCGCCACGCCCACGGGTGTTGCTGCTCGACGAGCCGCTCGCGGCGCTGGATGCGCAGTTGCGCGAACGCTTGCGCAGCGAGCTCGATCAACTGCTGCGCCACCTCGGTATCACTGCGGTGTTCGTCACCCACGATCAGGGCGAAGCCATGGCCCTGGGGCATCGGATTCTGGTCATGGAGCAAGGCCACGTCGCGCAGCTGGCCACGCCGCAAACCATCTACCAGCAACCGGCCAGTGCCTTTGTCGCCGGCTTCGTCGGCAACCTCAACGCTTTTGCCGTGCTGGAGCGCAGCCAAGGCGGGCTCAAGGTGCAAGGTGGCGAGCTGCCCTGGAGCGCGGGCGACTTCCCCGAGACGCTGTATTGCCGCCCTGAACATCTGCAGGTCGCGACTGGTAACGGTCATCTGCACGGGCGCTTGCTGGCGCAGTTCTTCCAGGGTGCCCACAGCCGCTTGCTGGTGGACGTCGGCGCCGGGCAACCGCTGCTGGTGGACTGCACAGCAACCCGGCATCAGGTGGGCGACAGCGTTGCCCTGAGCGTGGCGCCTCAGCATCTGTTTCGCCTGACGCGCAACGGGGTGGCGGCATGAGTCGGGCGTTTCTGATCGCGCAGATCAGCGATCCCCATCTCAAGGCCGGCGGCAAATTCAGCTATGGCGTGGTCGATACCCTCGGCGCCTTGCAGCGCATGGTCGAGCATCTGAATGCCAGCGTGCCGCGCCCGGATATCGTGGTGATAAGCGGCGATCTGGTGGACTTTGGCCGCGCCGATGAATATGCGGTGCTCGCACCGGTGTTGAATGAGCTGACCATGCCGTTTTACCTGGTGCCCGGCAATCACGATGATCGCGAGCAGATGCGGGCGGCGTTTGCCGGCCAGTCATGCTTGCCAGTGACGGGTGACACGCTTGATTGGGTCGAAGAGACCTGGCCGGTGCGGCTCATCGGGCTCGACTCGACCATCCCTGGCGCTCACGGCGGTAAGTTGAGCGACGGGCAACTGGCCTGGCTCGAGCAGCGCCTCGGCGAACGGCCCGACACACCAACGGTGTTGATCCTCCATCACCCGCCCTTCATCACCGGCATCGGTCACATGGACCGCGAACCCTTCGCCAATGCCGCTGCGTTCGAGCGCCTGGTAGCGCGCCATCCGCAGGTCGAGCGTTTGCTCTGCGGGCATCTGCATCGCCCGATCCAGAAGCGCTTTGGCGGCAGCCTGGTGAACGTGTGCCCGGGGACTTCTCATCAGATCGTGCTGGATCTGCAAGAGCAGGCCCCGGCGCATTTCGGCCTGGAACCGGCGGGGTATCTGCTGCACTGGTGGCATCCGCAACAGGGGCTGGTGACCCATACCGGCGTGGTGGGGAATCATCCTGGGCCTTACCCGTTTTATGACGCGCAGGGGTTGATCGACTGATACAGAAATAAAAATCTACCCCCTTACATTTTCAAATAAAAACCCATTCCAAGGGAGAGTTTCCTTCTGTACTTCGACTGCCGGGGGATCGATTCTAGGGATGCTTCACCACAATAAAAACAACACCTGGAATGGAATCGTCCCATGCAACCGTCTGAATACCTGTCGGTGGCCACCGACCTTGAATATGAACAACTGCCTCTCAACCCCATTCAGGCAAGGCTGCTGTCGCATAGCGCCGACCGCATCGCCGACGCCGGAGGGCCTGAGTCGCCGGGGGCCCTTGCACTTGCCAATGCTGCGGCCCAGCGCCTCTATCGCAGCCTTGACGTTGACCAGCAGCGCCTGTCACGGCGCTACGCCGACGGCCACCTCGCCGTGCTGGAGTTCTCCGGGCTGACACCCCCTGCGCAAGATCCACCGCCCAGCGAGCTGCCGTCGCCGCACGTTCTGGAAGGCGCCCCAGAATGTCTGCACCTGGCATCACGCAATCAGATATTGCTCCACCTGGTTCAGCATCGGGCGTTCGCCTTTGATCTGGACAACAACGCTCGGCTGATTCGCCTGGTCGGCAACTTCTGCGGTGGCGGCCTGCAACCGCGTGATGATGAACCCGCGGGCAACAGCGTCGAGCTCAGCTCACATGCTGGCTTGCCCCTCGGTCCGCACACCGAGGCGCCTTACCACTGCGCCGTGGAGCCGGTCGACGGGCATTCCCCCGCGCCCTCCGCGCTCATTCTCACAGCGCGCTGGAACCCTCTGAGCGAGCCCACCTGCATCGTTCCAATGACGCCGGTCATCGAGCGCATCGGTGCCAGAGCCGCACTGGCTTTGACCTCACCATCCTTCGACTACACCCGCAGCGACTCCTTCGTCGCGGGCGTCGGCGCCAGTGGCCGCGCGGTCTCCATCCTGCAGTTCGATGCCAATGGCGGCTACGCGCTGCGCTACAACAGTTATCGCTATTCGTTGAACGAAAACGCCAGCCCGGCGGCAATCGCCGCCTTTGAAGAGCTGAACAGCGAGGTGCGCGGCGGTGAAGTCATCAAGATCGCCCTGAGTCCGAGCAACGCCGTGTTGATCAACAACTACCGCGCCCTGCACTGTCGAGACATCATCCGCGACAACCGCCGCCTGTTGATTCGCCTGTTTGGTTACTCGCGTTTCGTCTCCCCCATTGTCCTCAATGAAGACCCTTTGACCGTCAAGGGTTGAAGGTCCACAAGGAAATCCACCGTTGGAAATCGAACTCTCAATGATCCTGATCTTGGCAGGCGTTGCGCTGCTGGCCGGTTTTTTCGACGCCATCGCGGGCGGTGGCGGTCTGATTACCCTGCCCGCCCTGCTGCTGGCAGGGATAGACCCGCTGATTGCCCTCGCCACCAACAAATTTCAGGCGGCGTCGGCGACGGTATCGGCCACCGTGGCCTTTGCCCGCAAAGGCATGATCGAGTGGCGCAGCGGCCTGCCCATGGCGGCAATGGCGTTCATGAGCGGGGCGCTGGGAGCCTTGTCGGTCAACCTGGTGCCGAGGGCGGTGCTGGAAGCCTTGGTCCCGGTATTGTTGATCGGCGTCGCGATCTACTTCGCGCTGAGCCCCAGACTCAACAACGATGAGCGCCGCGCCAGACTGCCGGTCGTGGCGTTCTGCTTGACGCTGGCGCCATTGATCGGCTTCTACGATGGCGTGTTCGGCCCTGGCGTCGGGTCGTTCTTCATGGTCGCCTTCGTCCTTGTGATGGGCCAGGGCATTTTGCGCGCTGTGTGCAACAGCAAGCTGCTCAATGCCTCCTGCAACCTGGGCTCATTGATGGTATTCGCGATGATGGGCAACATTTTGCTGCCGCTGGCGTTGGCCATGGCCGCGAGCGCCTTCGTCGGCGCACAGCTGGGCGCGGGGTGTGCGGTGCGCTTCGGCCCGAGGCTGATCAAGCCATTGTTGATCGGCGTGTGCTGCCTGATGGCGGGCAAGCTGCTGATGGCCCCCGGTGGCCTGTGGCATGGCTTGATCTTTGGCTGAGCAGATCCGCAACCTTGCCCTACACTCTGCGGCTGAACAGCATCACGACTCGGAGCAACGACAATGGATATAAAAGAAGACCTGAGGCGTATCGCCCTGCAGGAGCAGACCATCCGGTTCGAGCATTTCGACAAGGCCACCGCTTGGGAGCTGGGTAATCGCCTGAAGCTGGCGTGCGAGGCGCGGCAGGCGGCGGCCACAATCGAGGTGCGAATCGCCCGCGACACGGTGTTTCTGTACGCCATGCCAGGAACCGTCGCGGTCAATGCCGAGTGGGTGCGGCGCAAGCGCAACGTCACCGAGCTGCTGGAGCAAAGCTCCTATGGCGTGGGTCTGACCCTGGAGCGCGATGGGCAGACGCTGCAGGATCCGTTGGGGTTGCCACTGGCCGATTTTGTGCCACACGGCGGGTGTTTTCCGATCGCGCTGCGCAAGGGCGGGTTTATCGGTGCGGTGACGGTTTCCGGGCTGCCCCAGCGCGAAGATCATGCGTTGGTGGTGGAAGTGCTGGCGCAGATGTGTGGGGTCAGTCTGGAGGGGCTGGCGCTGGATGAGTGATTCTTCATGCGGCGGGTGTCACCTGGCCGCAGCTGTTCGAGACCAGGCTTGCTAAGCTGTCTGAACTTCGCCGCAACGATTGCTCAGGAGCCGTACATGCAAGGGATCATCGATATTCGCTCGCTACAGGCGTTCATCGACACCGGCGCCGAGCCAAACTATCTGTTTTTTTGGGGACACACGCCCCGCCATCCCAATGCCGTGGACCGCAGCTGCCTGAGCCAGTGGTACCCGGCCAGCTTTACCCTGGACGGCAATGAGTACGCCACCGCCGAGCATTACATGATGGCCGAAAAGGCCCGTCTGTTTGGCGATCCCGAACTGGCCGAGCGGATCATCAGGATTGAAACACCCGCGCAGGCGAAAAAACTCGGGCGTGAAGTCCAAGGCTTCGATCAGCAGCGATGGGAAGGGGCCCGTTGCGCGATCGTGTTTGCCGCCAACCTGGCCAAGTTCGAACAGAATCTGGGGTGTCGGGCGTTTCTGCTGGCGAGCCATGACCGGGTGCTGGTGGAAGCCAGCCCGGTGGATGATATCTGGGGCATCGGCCTGGCGATGGACGATCCTCGCGCCGAGTCGCCGGGAGAGTGGCAAGGCCTGAATCTGTTGGGCTTCGTGCTGATGCGGGTCCGGGACAGGCTGTTCGCGCGGCAGCAAGCGGGTCTGGAAAAGCTGAACGCCGAGCTTTCGGATATGACGGGGTGATCCGATCTTCGGGCGTTATATGTAACGCCGGCTAAACGATATTTCACGGAACAAAGCCGCCGCGTGATGTTTCCATAGGCGTAACGGGGCCCTTCATGGGCTTTTTTTGAAGCTCGGACTGAAACCGGTTTCAGGCTCGCTACGTGTCATATCTGCCTAGGAGGCGCCGCTATGCTTCACACCCAGGAACAGCCCTTCCACCCCAAGCGCTTGCGCGCTCTGGCACTGGCCATCGCTTGCGCCGCCAGCCCGGTCTTCGCCACGCCCAGCGCCCCGGCTGCCAACGTGCAAGTTGCTGTGTCTCTGCAGAAGAATGAAGCTTCAGGGGTGGTAGTCACTCCCGATGGCCGGATGTTTTTGACCATCCCGCGGGCCGGGGTCAACCACAGCGACCCGTCCCTGGTGGAGATCGTCAACGGCCAGCCGGTGGCCTTCCCGGACACCGCCCACACCGTGCCATCAGACAAGCCGATGGCCGACTGGCTGGTATCGCCCCTGGGCCTGACCCTGAGCGGCAATACCCTCTGGGTGCTGGACGAAGGCAAGCGTGCGGGCATCGACGCCATCCCCCGTGACAGCGCCAAGCTGGTGGCCATCGACATCCCCACCCGCACCGTGCGCAAGACCATCCTGATCAACAAGCCGCAACTGCGTGATACCGAACAGCTCAACGATCTGCGTGTCGACCTGAAACATGGCGCCCAAGGCACCATTTACATCTCCAACAATGGCTTCTCCAAGCCAGACAGCTCGCTGCTGGTGGTCGACATCGCCAGCGGCAAGGTGCGCGAACTGTTCAAGGATCAACCCCCAGGTTTCCGCTGCGCCGGGGTTCATGACCTGGGTCGAGGGTAAACCTCACGCCTACAGCGTCGATCACGCCACCATGCCTCAGGGCGGAGTGAACGGTATCGAGCTGTCGCCGGATGGCAAGACCCTGTACTGGACCATCCCCACCAACCCCAATACCTACAGCCTGCCGACCGCGCTGCTGAGCGACCCCAAGCAGAGCGAAGCGCAACTGGCCAAGGCCGTGCACTTCGAGGGGCAGGCGGCATCCAACGGCGGTATCACCGTGGACGAGCATGGCACCCTGTATTACGGCGACGCCTCGCACCATGCCATCGTCGCCAAGGACACCAAGGGGCAATTCAGCCTGGTGGCTCAGGATCCTCGGTTGATCTGGCCGGATGGGCTGTATTACCGCGATGGCTATCTGTACGTGAGCGTTGGCCAGTGGCAACGGGCGCCGGGGTTGAACGGCGGGAAGGATCTGCGGGCGGCGCCTTATGATGTGTTGAAGATCAAGGTGGTTGGGGATGAATCCCAGTAGCGGGTATTCGGTGTCGAGATAGCTCACAAAATAAAAAACCCGCAGAGGCGATCTGCGGGTTTTTTTAATTCAAACAGCTGCGGCAGCGAATCCGTCAGAACGGAATATCATCATCAAAGCTGTCGAAATCCGGAGCCGGTTGCGGCGCGGACTGCTGCGGTGCTGGCGCCGAACGCGATTGCTGCGGTGCGGAGGACTGCTGCGGGCGCGGAGCCTGCTGACGAGGGGCCGACTGCTGGTAGTTGTTGCCGCCGCCACCCTGAGCATTCTGATCGCCCTGCGGACGGCCGCCCAGCAGCTGCATGGTGCCTTGCATGTCGACGACGATTTCAGTGGTGTAGCGCTTGATGCCGTCTTTTTCCCACTCGCGGGTCTGCAGCTTGCCTTCGATGTAGACCTGCGAACCCTTGCGCAGGTATTCGCCGGCGATCTCGGCAACCTTGCCGAACATCGAGACGCGGTGCCACTCGGTGCGCTCGACCTTCTGCCCGGACTGCTTGTCTGTCCACTGTTCGCTGGTGGCCAGGCTCAGGTTGGTCACCGCGTTGCCGTTAGGCAGGTAACGAACTTCAGGATCCTGACCGCAGGTGCCGACCAATATGACTTTGTTAACCCCACGGGCCATAACGTTCTCCTAGGCTTCGCACGCCGCCGAGGCCGGGTTGACCAGGCGCTCCAGGGACGTGCGATCCAAAATTTCTGTGTCCAGTTTGATGTAGATGGCAGCTTCTTCTGCCACCACTACGGCATCCGTCACTCCCGGAACTGCCTTGAGGCGTTCGCTCAGGCCGGTTTCACGCAGCGCCTCGGGCGACAACGGCAGACGCAGGCTGGTGACGTATGGTGGTTCGCGCATAGTAACAGCTATGGCCAACCAAATCGCCAGCAGGCCGGCGCATCCCAGAAATACCACGCTCAAACCGCCGTGCTGAAACAGGAAACCACCGAGAATACCGCCCATCGCCGCGCCCAGAAACTGACTGGTGGAGTACACGCCCATGGCTGTGCCCTTGCCACCGGCCGGAGACACCTTGCTGATGAGCGAAGGCAACGAGGCCTCGAGCAGATTGAACGCGGTGAAAAAGACCACCGTGCCCACCACCAGTTCCGTGAGGCTGTAGCCCCACTCCCAGAAGAACAGCTCCGTCAGCATGAGAACGGCAATAGCCCCGGAGAGGACTTGCTTCATCTTGCGCTTTTTTTCGCTGTAGATAATGAACGGAATCATTGCAAAAAAAGAAATCACCAGCGCCGTCAGGTATACCCACCAGTGCTGTTCTTTAGGCAAGCCCGCCCGTTCCACGTAGGCCAGCGGCAGTGCCACGAAGCTGGCCATCAGTACCGCGTGCAACACGAAGATACCAATGTCCAGGCGCAGCAGATCGGGATGGCGCAAGGTTGCGCCCAGGGCTTTTTTGGCCACGCCCGATTCACGATGGGTGAAGTGTTGCGCAGCCGACGGCACCACGAAGCGGATCAACAGCATGCCCACCAGCGCCAGCACGGCGGTGGCGATGAACAGCCCCGACAGGCCGAACACCCGGGTCAGCAGCGGCCCGACCACCATGGCCACGGCAAAGGACACGCCAATGCTCATGCCAATGGTGGCCATGGCCTTGGTGCGATGCTGTTCGCGGGTCAGGTCCGAGAGCAAGGCCATGACGGCGGCCGAGATCGCTCCGGCGCCCTGCAGGATGCGCCCGGCAATCACGCCCCAGATGGAGTCGGCCTGCGCCGCGAGCACGCTGCCCAGGGCGAAGATCACCAACCCGACATAGATCACCGGCCGCCGGCCGATGCGGTCGGAGATGATCCCGAACGGAATCTGCAGCACCGCCTGGGTCAAGCCGTAGGCACCGATGGCCAGGCCGATCAGCGCTGGAGTGGCACCGGCCAGGTCCATGCCGTAGGTGGCCAGCACCGGCAGCACCATGAACATGCCCAGCATACGAAATGCGAACACCAGGGCCAGCCCACCCGCCGCGCGGGTTTCACTGCCACTCATGCGATCGCTGTATGAATCGTGCATGGATAAACCTCGTGTGAACCGGCGGCGATTCTACCAGTCCCACACTTTTACGGCACATACGGCGACGCTATGCCGCGTTTGTTCATGTTGCTTCATGTTCATCCGGTGCCACCTTGAAGTGCAGTGAGCGGGTCTAGCCCCGTATACTCCTCTGTTTACCGCCTGCCGCGCGAGGCCGCCTTGGACAAGATTCTGGTACGTGGGGCTCGAACCCACAATTTGAAAAACATCGATCTGACCCTGCCACGCGACAAGCTGATAGTGATTACCGGCCTGTCGGGGTCGGGCAAATCCTCTCTGGCATTCGATACGCTCTACGCCGAAGGCCAGCGCCGCTACGTCGAGTCGCTGTCGGCCTACGCTCGGCAGTTTCTGTCGATGATGGAAAAACCCGACGTCGACACCATCGAGGGCCTGTCGCCGGCGATTTCCATCGAGCAGAAATCCACATCGCATAACCCGCGGTCTACGGTCGGCACCATCACCGAGATCTACGACTACCTGCGCCTGCTGTATGCCCGCGTCGGCCAGCCGCGCTGCCCGGACCACGACATCCCGCTGGAGGCGCAGACCGTCAGCCAGATGGTCGACCTGGTACTGGCCCAGCCTGAGGGCAGCAAGTTGATGCTGCTGGCGCCGGTGATTCGTGAACGCAAGGGCGAGCACTTGTCGGTGTTCGAAGAGCTGCGCGCGCAAGGTTTCGTCCGCGCCCGCATCAACGGCAAGCTGCACGAGCTGGACGAATTGCCGAAGCTCGAAAAACAGAAGAAGCACACCATCGAAGTCGTCGTCGACCGCTTCAAGGTACGTGCTGACCTGCAGCAACGCCTGGCCGAATCGTTCGAGACCGCCTTGAAGCTGGCGGACGGCATCGCGCTGGTCGCACCGATGGACGATGAGCCCGGTGAAGAGATCATCTTCTCCGCGCGTTTCGCCTGCCCTATCTGCGGCCATGCCATCAGCGAGCTGGAACCCAAGCTGTTCTCCTTCAACAACCCGGCCGGCGCCTGCCCGACCTGCGACGGCCTGGGGGTGAAGCAGTTCTTCGACGCCAAGCGCCTGGTCAACAGCGAGTTGACCCTCGCGGAAGGAGCGATACGCGGCTGGGACCGGCGCAACGTCTATTACTTCCAGATGCTCGGCTCGCTGGCCTCGCACTACGGCTTCAGCCTCGAAGAGCCCTTCGGCGAGCTGCCGGCCGAGCGCCAGAAGCTGCTATTGCACGGCAGCGGCAAGGACAACGTCGATTTCAAGTACCTGAACGACCGCGGCGACATCGTCAAACGTTCGCACCCCTTCGAAGGCATAGTGCCGAATCTGGAGCGGCGCTACCGCGAAACCGAGTCGGCCACCGTGCGCGAGGAGCTGGCGAAGTTTCTCAGCACCCAGCCATGCCCGGATTGCCGCGGTACGCGCTTGCGGCGCGAAGCACGTCACGTGTGGGTGGGCGAGAAAACTCTGCCGGCGGTGACTGGCTTGCCGATCGGCGATGCCACGGAGTATTTCGGCGGTCTGACCCTTACCGGCCGCCGCGGCGAGATTGCCGACAAGATCCTCAAGGAGATCCGCGAGCGCTTGCAGTTCCTGGTCAACGTCGGCCTCGACTACCTGACACTGGACCGCAGTGCCGACACGCTGTCGGGCGGCGAGGCCCAGCGCATCCGTCTGGCCAGCCAGATCGGCGCGGGCCTGGTGGGTGTCATGTACATCCTCGACGAGCCGTCGATCGGCTTGCATCAGCGCGACAATGATCGCCTGCTGGGCACCCTCAAGCATCTGCGCGACATCGGCAACACAGTGATCGTGGTCGAGCACGATGAAGACGCAATCCGTATCGCCGACTACGTGGTCGACATCGGCCCGGGCGCTGGCGTGCACGGAGGCCATATCGTCGCCGAAGGGACTGCCCAGGAAGTCATGGATCACCCCGATTCGCTGACCGGCAAGTACCTGTCCGGGCGGGTGAAGATCCTCTATCCGGCCAAACGCACGCCGCGCAACAAGAAGCTGTCGCTGACCGTCAAAGGTGCTCGCGGCAACAACCTGCGCAATGTCGATCTGGAAATCCCGATCGGCCTGTTGACCTGCGTGACGGGCGTATCCGGCTCCGGTAAATCGACGCTGATCAACAACACTCTGTTCCCGCTGGCCGCCACTGCGCTCAACGGCGCAACCACGCTGGAGGCGGCCGCACACGATAGCATCGACGGGCTGCAGCACCTGGACAAGGTGGTGGACATCGACCAAAGCCCTATCGGTCGCACGCCACGCTCCAACCCGGCGACCTACACCGGCTTGTTCACGCCGATTCGCGAGCTCTTCGCCGGTGTGCCGGAGGCACGCTCGCGGGGTTACGGCCCGGGGCGCTTCTCGTTCAACGTCAAGGGCGGGCGCTGCGAGGCGTGCCAGGGCGATGGCCTGATCAAGGTGGAGATGCACTTTCTGCCGGACATCTACGTGCCTTGCGATGTGTGCAAGAGCAAGCGCTATAACCGCGAAACCCTGGAGATCCGCTACAAGGGCAAGAGCATCGACGAAGTGCTGCAGATGACGGTCGAAGAAGCTCGGGCGTTCTTCGATGCGGTGCCGGCACTGGCGCGCAAGCTGCAGACGCTGATGGATGTGGGGCTGTCTTATATCAAGGTCGGACAATCGGCGACGACCCTGTCCGGTGGTGAGGCGCAGCGCGTCAAGCTGTCCCGTGAGCTGTCCAAGCGCGACACCGGCAAGACCCTGTACATCCTCGATGAGCCGACTACCGGCCTGCACTTCGCGGATATCCAGCAGTTGCTCGACGTTCTGCACCGCTTGCGTGATCACGGCAATACCGTGGTGGTCATCGAGCACAACCTGGATGTGATCAAGACTGCCGACTGGATCGTCGATCTGGGGCCTGAAGGCGGTTCCAAAGGCGGCATGATCATCGGTTGCGGCACACCCGAGCAGGTAGCGGGAATGAAGCAGTCATATACCGGGCATTATCTCAAGCCGCTGCTGGAGCGCGATAAAGCTTGAGTGTGAATCCTGGATAGCGATGGCGTTACAAAGATCGCTTTCGCAAGCAAGCTTTGCTCCCACAGGGTCAGGCGTACACCTGGGGGAGCAGGGCTTGCCCGCGAAGAGGCCTATCGGATCGTCACCCATTGATGTTCAGGAACAAAAAACCCCGGGCACTTGAGTGGCCGGGGCTTTAGCTGGTCGGTGCAGAAATCAGAACTGCGATTGCAGGTAGTTTTCCAGGCCGATGCTCTTGATCAAGCCCTGCTGCTTTTCCAGCCAGTAGGTATGATCTTCTTCGGTATCCGACAATTGCACGCGCAGGATATCGCGGGTGACGTAGTCGCGATGCTGCTCACACAACGCGATGCCTTTGCACAGCGCAGCGCGCACCTTGTATTCCAGGCGCAGGTCGGCAGCGATCATCTCAGGCACGGTAGTGCCGACGTCGAGATCGTCCGGACGCATGCGTGGAGTGCCTTCAAGCATCAGGATACGGCGCATCAAGGCGTCGGCATGGCCCGCCTCTTCTTCCATCTCGTGGTTGATTCGCTCGTAGAGCTTGGTGAAACCCCAATCTTCATACATCCGCGAATGGATGAAGTATTGATCACGCGCGGCCAGCTCACCGGTCAATAGCGTGTTGAGGTAATCAATAACGTCCGGGTGACCTTGCATCGCCCTGAATCTCCCTACTGTAAAGGCTGCAGTTTGAACCAAGCCATCGCATAGGTCGACACAAAATAGGCAAAAATTGCCGATATTCGGCGAAACGCGAACGATTAACAGCAAAAACCGCCCATCTGAGGGCGGTTCTGCTTCGCATTTAGACTACGTTCAAAATTTAGCCCAGCTGTACGCCCAGCGCTGTCGCGATGCCCTGGCCGTAAGCCGGATCAGCTTTGAAGAAGTGTTGCAACTGACGCTGCACGACATCGCTGCTGACGCCCGCCATCGCACCGGCAATGTTGCTGATCAGCAGGGCTTTCTGATCGGCGCTCATCAAGCGGAACAACGCACCGGCATGGCTGTAGTAGTCGGTGTCTTCGCGGTGATCATAACGATCAGCCGCACCGCTCAATGCCAGCGCCGGCTCAGCATACTGCGGTGCCTGCTTGGGGGCGTCGCTGTAGCTGTTCGGCTCATAGTTCGGGGCGGCGCCACCGTTGCTGCCGAACGCCATGGAGCCGTCACGCTGGTAGCTGTTGACCGGGCTGCGTGGAGCGTTCACCGGCAACTGCTGGTGGTTGGTCCCGACGCGATAGCGGTGAGCATCGGCATAGGCGAACACCCGACCTTGCAGCATGCGATCCGGCGACAGCCCCACACCCGGCACCATGTTGCTAGGGCCGAATGCAGCCTGCTCGACCTCGGCAAAGTAGTTGAGCGGGTTGCGGTTGAGCTCGAGCACGCCGACTTCGATCAGCGGGTATTCTTTCTGCGACCAGGTCTTGGTGACGTCGAAGGGGTTCTCGTGATGCTGGTTCGCTTGCTGCTCGGTCATTATCTGCACGCAAACGGTCCACTTGGGAAAGTCGCCGCGCTCGATGGCCTGGAACAGGTCGCGCTGTGCATAGTCAGGATCGGTGCCAGCAATGCGCGCTGCATCGGCCGGTGCGAGGTTCTTGATGCCTTGCTGGGTCTTGTAGTGCCATTTGACCCAGTGACGCTCACCGGCGGCATTGATCAGACTGTAAGTGTGGCTGCCGAAACCGTGCATGAAGCGGTAGCCGTCGGGAATACCACGATCGGAGAACAGAATGGTGACCTGGTGCGTCGCCTCAGGGGAGTGCGACCAGAAATCCCACATCATCTGTGCGCTTTTCAGATTGCTTTGCGGCAAGCGCTTCTGGGTGTGGATGAAATCCGGGAATTTCAGCGGGTCGCGAATGAAGAATACAGGGGTGTTGTTACCAACGATGTCCCAGTTACCTTCCTCGGTGTAGAACTTGAGGGCGAAACCGCGCGGATCGCGCTCGGTGTCGGCAGAGCCACGCTCGCCCCCTACGGTAGAGAAGCGCAGGAAGGTTGGCGTCTGTTTGCCAACGGTGTCGAACAGCTTGGCGCTACTGTACTGGCTGATGTCACGGGTCACCGTGAAGGTACCGTAAGCGCCCGAGCCTTTGGCGTGCACGCGGCGCTCGGGGATGTTCTCGCGGTTGAAGTGTGCAAGCTTTTCGATCAGATGGAAATCGTCGAGCAACAACGGACCACGGGGGCCTGCAGAGCGGGAGTTCTGGTTGTCGGCGACTGGAGCGCCGCTGGCGGTTGTAAGGGTCTTCTGGCTCATACGATGTCGTCCTCTATCAGGCCTTGTAGTGCCGGGCTAAACGGCTGGTGGCCAGTATTATTGAAAAGCAGGACGAGCTCTAATTTATAGATATTTTGTGCGCGATAGTTTTTAACAATGAAGCAAAGATATCAAAAATCTCGCGATCAAGTAGGAGGCGGGTTCACACCCGCCGTCCTCTCACACCACCGTACGTACGGTTCCGTATACGGCGGTTCAGG